>JAKIWO010000001.1 GCA_022749995.1 Thermoplasmata archaeon
GACCGTTCAGGCGATCGCCCTCAAGGCCTCGCACGCCGTGGAGCTCATCGAATCGCAAGGCGTCGATGCGCTCCGCCAGTACCTGCACCGGCAGCGAACCGAAGCCACCTTCCGCCGCTCCCCGGCGCTCCGGGGCTTCCTCACCGACCCCGACGTCATCGATGTCGAGCGGCGGCTCGCCTCCCTCGAGTTGGAGCACCCCAAGCTCGCCAAGGCTACGGAAATCGTCCGGGAGGAGTTGGAGCGACACCCGGAAGGTCGCGCCATCGTGTTCACACAGTACCGCCAGAGCGCCGATCGGATACTGGAGGAGCTCGAGCGGCACGGAGGACCGCAGGTCCATGCGGCCCGATTCGTCGGCCAGGCATCGCATCCGGGCGACCCCGGTATGAGCCAGGCGGTACAGACCGGAGTGCTCGACCGGTTCCGTCAGGGCGGACTGAATTGCCTCGTGGCGACCTCTGTCGCCGAAGAGGGACTCGACATCCCGTCGACGGACCTCGTGGTCCTGTACGAACCGATCCCGGACGAGATCCGGACCATCCAGCGGCGCGGCCGCACCGGTCGGGCACGGCTCGGACGAGCGGTGGTGCTCATCGCGGAGGGGACCCGGGATGTCGGTCTTTGGCGCTCGGCCGTCTCGCGCGAACGACGCATGGCCGAGCGGCTCGAGGAGATCCAGCGGGAGATCGCCCCGGGCGCCGCTCCATCGACTCGTACGGGTCGATCGGAGACCCAGCGGACGCTCATGGAATACGGACCGCTCTGAGCCGGCACGGCAAACCGTGGATCGTCCGGCGGTAGTCGACGCACTCGGCGCAGCGGTGGGACAGGAGTCCGATAGATCAACGACCGGTGCTGCCGAAACCGCCCACGCGACCCGGCACCGTCTCGACGGAGCCGAGCCCGAACTCGACCGGGTGATCTTCGACGAGGCGTATCTGCCCGATCCGGTCTCCCGCCTTGATCTCGAACACGCCCTCGAACAGGTAGGTGAGCGGCACCTGCACCTCGCCCGCATAGTCACGATCGATCGTGCCCGGCGCGTTCGCCATCGCCACGCCGCGAGTGGCCAGGCCACTGCGTGGTCGGACCTCAAGGAAGGTTCCGGGCGGGGCGCGCATCCGCAGTCCCGTGCGCACCCGGGTCACCTCTCCGCGTCGCAGGGTCGCACCGGTGGCGGCATGCAAGTCAAAGCAGGCGGCGCCCGGGGTGGACCGAACTGGGAGCGGTACTGAGGGAAACTCGGGCAGACGCTCGACGACGACGGTCCGCGCCTCACCTGGCACGGCACTTCCGGAGCTGACCGCCTCCATTACAATTGCCCGCCTGGGGCTCGTGCTGCGCCGTCCCCCAACTCCGGACTCGGTCCGGACTCGCGAGCGAAGTACGACGCTACCAATCGGTGTTGGGCTCGACGAAGCATCTTGCCGAGCGCCGGCGGACTTCGGCCCGTAAGGCGCGCGAGCCGTGTCAGGGTGATCCGTCGCGGCACCGAGAAATATCCTAGGAGCAGCGCTCGTCCGAGGACCGAGCGCTGCCGGCTCGTAATCTCGTCGGTGGAATCCTCCGTCTCATACGGGCGCTGGGAGGAACGCAGCACTCGGAATTCGAGCCCGTCCCGGCGCAGACGGCTCAGCACCCTTCGCAGCGGCTGGGCATCGCCGCGGAAGCTCGCCACCACTCTCTCCTCGTTCATCCGGAAGGGGGCGGTAGGAGTGATTCGCCCGCCGGCCAACGTGAGCAGCTCCGCCAATCGCTCGGGGTTGCGCTGGCGTACCAGGAGCACCCACTCCCGCTGACGGGGCCGCCGCTCGACCACCTCGAAGCTGGTGAGTCCGTACAGCCGGCGTATTCGTCGGGACTCGCGCTCGAGTTCCGCGATCGACCGCAGGGGGCCCCGGCGCTTGAGGCGCAGCAACTGCAGCCTCCACCCGGGCTCGAGCCGCAGCGTCTCGAGTAGCTCGAGCTCCTCGTACCGCTCGAAGAACCCGGCCGGAACGACACCCAGTGCCGCAAGATCGTCGGTACGGAACTCGAGGGTCGTGGTCAGCATGTCGCGCTCCGCTGGGGTTCGCCCGTGAACCCAATCCGGAGCTTCGGGGGGTTAAATATCGCGCGCCAGTGCGCACGGGGATGCCCTTCGACACCCTCGAAGAGTTCCTGGACGAGCTGGAACGCCGCGGAGACCTCGTACGGGTTCCGGCCACCGTCTCGCGGGACCTCGAGATCACCGAGCTCACGCAGCGGGCTGTGCGCCAGGACGGACCGGCGTTGCGCTTTGATCAGGTCCAAGGGCACCGGATGCCGGTCGTCACGAATCTCCTCGGCTCGCCACGACGGATCGCCCTGGCCCTGGGCGTTGGGGAGGTGGACGAGGTCGCCGCGAAGCTTGCGGGACTGCTCCGCATGCGTCCGCCCTCCGGCCTCCTCGGAGCACTCCGAGATCTCGGGGGCACCATCTCCACCCTCGAGACGTTGCGTTCGCTCGGCCCGCGGAGAGTTCGTAGCGCGCCCTGCCAGGAAGTCGTGGAAGACCGCGTCGATCTGGACACCCTCCCGATTCTGCGTTGCTGGCCGAAGGACGGGGGTCGCACCGTCACTTTTCCGATGGTCGTCACCTCCGACCCCGAAACTGGCGAGTGCCACACGGGGGTGTACCGGCTTCAGCAGTATGGGCCGGATACGCTGGGGTTCCACGCGCAGATCCACCGAGTCGGTGCGAACAACCTGCGCAAATGGGCGGCGCTCGGGAAGCCGATGCCCGTGGCGGCCGCCATCGGCATGGAGCCGGCCTCGCTCTTCGCCGCGCTCGCACCGGTCCCGGAGGGGCTGTCGAACTTCGTCTTCGCCGGCTTCCTTCGAGGGAAGCCGCTCGAACTCGTGAAGTGCACCGGCTCCGAACTCGAGGTCCCCGCCCAGTCGGAGATCGTGCTCGAGGGATTCGTCGACCCGACCGAGCAACGGGTGGAAGGTCCGTTCGGGGATCACACCGGCTACTACTCTCTCCCCGAACCGTTCCCGGTCTTCCACGTGACTCGGATCACGCGACGTGCGTCCCCCGTCTACCTCGGTACCGTCACCGGCAAGCCCCCGACCGAGGACGCCGTCCTAGGTAAGGCGGTGGAGCGGGTCTTCCTCCCGCTCGTGCAGCTCCTGCTGCCTGAGCTCGTGGACATGAACCTCCCGCTCGAGGGTCTGTTCATCAACGTGGCGGTCTTCTCCATCCGCAAGCAGTACCCGGGCCAAGCGCGCAAGGTGATGCACGCCCTCTGGGGGCTCGGCCAACTGATCTTCACCCGGTACGTCATCGTCGTCGACGCGGACGTCGACGTCCACGACATGTCCGAGGTGCTCTACCGCGTGGGACTGCAGGCCGACCCCGAGCGGGACTTCGAGTTGGTGCACGGGCCCGTCGATCAGCTCTCCATCTCCAACGCCGTCCCCAACCTCGGCGGCAAGCTCGGCATCGACGCGACGCGCAAGGGGCCGGAGGAGGGTTTCCCCCGACCGTGGCCGGAGGAGATCACCATGGATCCGGCCGTCCGCCAGCGCGTGGATGCCCTGCTGGCGCAGGAGCCGGAGCTGGCTCGGCGGCTCAGCGCTCGGCGCACCGGATGATCGGTACGGGACGGCTCGACGAGCTCTCCCGCTACCTCGAACTCGGGAATCTCGGCCTCAACCTCCCGTTCGCGCTCGCCTTCCTCCTAGTGGCTTCGGACGGATTCCCCTCCGTCCGGGTGCTCGTACTGGTCGTCCTCGCGTTCCTGGGCGCCCGCACCGCCGGACACAGCTTCAACCGCTGGGCTGACCGCGAGTACGATCGTCAGAACCCTCGCACCCGGTCCCGGGCCGTCGCCGCGGGACGCTACCCGCCGGGCTTTGCCCTCGCCGTGACCGCGACCGGCGCGGCGGTGCTGCTGGTGTGCGCGGCTCTCCTCAACCCTCTAGCCCTTCTGCTCTCCCCCGTCGCACTCCTGCTCCTGCTCGGATACAGCTACACCAAACGGCTGAGCGCCCTGACGACACCGTTCCTCGGACTCGTCGAGGCGATCACGCCCGCCGCGGCGTACGTTGCGGTTCGCGGGGAGCTTCCGCTGGTCGCACTTCTCGCGGTCGGGGGGATGCTGCTCTGGGGTACCGCGTTCGAGACGATCCACAGCCTGGGCGATCTGGACAGCGACCGAACGCTTGGCCTGCATTCGCTCCCATTGCTCCTCGGTGCCGATCGGAGCCGGGAGCTGGTCCCCGCTCTTCACGCAGCGGCGCTCGTGCTCTTTGGCGTCTACGGCTGGGCCGCAGGGCTGGGCCTACCGTTCGAGCTGGTGCTCGGTGCGATCGCCTTCGGTGCGGCCGAAGCCGACCTCCACCTCCGGCGCCACCCGACGGAGATCCGACGCTCCTTCCGTCGCCACTTCCTGTGGGCTTTCCTGTTCCTTGGCGGCGTAGTGGCCTCCCTGTTGCTACTCGGCAGGCTCTAGTCTCAACCCCGGACCATCTTCCATGGATTATCTCGGCACGTGTACGGGAGAATCGCTGTCCGAACGCTGCACTCCGTCGTACCCTAGACGTCATCTACCCTGCCCGCT
The DNA here is from genome assembly GCA_022749995.1 of Thermoplasmata archaeon. Taxonomy (GTDB): domain Archaea; phylum Thermoplasmatota; class Thermoplasmata; order Lutacidiplasmatales; family UBA184; genus JAKIVR01. Next base: position 4,590 of record JAKIWO010000001.1, read on the forward strand.
CCCGCGACCTCAGGTGCACAAATGCCGCAGGTTATGATCGGCCTCTCGGGCCGCGACATGAAGACGACGGGCGAGGTCTGGCGCGTGATCAAGCGGTCGTTGAACCCCGAGATCCGCCGCCGGATCGGGTGGCGGGGACGGGGCAGCCTGCTGCGACAGTTCATCCTCTACGGGTTCGAGCGGGCGAGCGAGAACCCGGCCGAGTTCCTCCGCCACATCCGGGACGTGCAGGACCCGCTGTTCGGCAAGCGCTCACGGGCCGAGGCCGGGGCCGACGCCCGCGAGGCGCTCATCCCCAACTGGGCCGCCGCGCTCCCCGCTACCAAAGGCCGGAAGCGCCGCCGCGGCCGCGGGCAGTAGACGCGACCCGACGGGACGCCACCTCGCGCTCCTCCTCCCGGCGGGCGGATGCGGAGCGCGGAGTGGCTCGACGGGCTCGCCGTCGGGGGGCCCGCAAGGGTCGGCGCGATCGAGTTCGGGCTCCCGGCGCTGCTCTACGCCGGAGCGGGAGCCCCACGGCGACCCCGACTCGTCCACGAGCCCGTGGAACACCCGGGCTACCGACGGCTCCGCCTCGAGACGGACTCGGGTAGCCTCTCGCTGAGCTGGCGCGTGTCCACGCCGGAGATTTCCGGGGGGCTCGGGACGGCCGAAAAGGCGGCGGAGCGATGCTGGGTCCTTCATCATCCGATCGATGAGGCGAGCTGGCAGCGGCTGCTGGCAGACCGCCCCGAGCTATTGGTCCTGGGTAACGCTCGAGCGCTGCTTTCCCGGGGCGAGCAGTTCGTTCTGGCGGTGGGGGAGATTCGGCGCCGACTGGGAGCGGCTCCCCTCCTCTGGGCACCCCGAGTGGCGCTTCCGCACCGGCTCGCGGCACTCACGTACCTCGGGGTCGACCTCCTCGACACCACCGAAGGTCAGTGGAGAGCGGCGGGCGGAGAACGCCCGGACGCGACGCTAGGTTCGAGGTCGAGCCGGAAAGGGTCGGAGGGGCCCGCGCTCCCGGAGGAGGCCGTCTCGGAGGAGTATGCGACGGAGTGGACGCGAGTGCTGCAAGCCCTTCGGTCCCAGCACCTGAGGGAACTCGTGGAAGTGCGACTGGGGAGCGAACCGGCACTTGCCGAGCTGCTCCGGTACGCCGACCGGGAACTCGGTGACCTCCTCGAAGAACGCAGTCCGGTCGCAACGGAAGCCCTCGGGAACTACGTCTATCGGGAAGCGTCCCGGCGACCGGAGGTCCGACGCTTCCGGCAGCGATTCCTCGAGAGGTACCTCCCACCCCCCTCCAAGTCGATCCTCCTCCTCGTCCCCTGCTCCCGGACGAAACCGTACCGCTATTCCCGGAGCCATCGGAGCTTCTCGCGCGCCCTCGAAGGGCTGGCCGGCGCGCTGCGAGTCCATGTGGTGTCGGTGACCTCCCCTCTCGGGCTGGTACCTCGAGAACTCGAGGATATCCCGCCGGCGCGACACTACGACATCCCCGTGACGGGCGACTGGGACGAGGAGGAGCGTGCCGCCGTAGTGGCGGCACTGCGGCACCTGCTAGCGAAGGGAAATTACCAGAGCGTAGTCGCCCATCTCGATCCCGTCGAGTACGGCTTTCTCCCGCGTGAACTGCCGGAGGCGGCCGACCGGATGCACTGGACGGTCGCCGACTACCGCACCACCACCCCCGTCGCCATTTCGAGCCTGCGAGCCGCACTCGAAGCGGCAGGCGCCGGCACCCCCCTCCCGAGCGGTGCGCTTTCGGTCGTACGGGAGGAGCTCGAGGCGTTGGCGCGATTCCAGTTCGGACCAACCGGGGCCGAGTTGCTCTTCCGGCCTCCGGTGCGCTTGCGCGGCCGCCCGTGGTTCCAGCGGCTCTGCGACCCCGAGGGGACCGATCTGGCCAGCTGGCAGGAGCGGCGCGGACTCTTCCAGCTGACGGTGGCGGGAGGAGTTCGTCTGCAAAAGTCCGGAACACTACAGGTCGAAGCGGAGCCGGACCTGGAGTTGCGCGGCGACCTCTTCACCCCCGCCGTTCGCGCGGCTGATCGGGGGATACGAACGGGAGATGCGGTGCTGGTGATTCAGGGGGGAAGGCTCTCCGCGGTGGGCGAGGCGGCGCTGCCGGGACCCCTCATGACCGAGCTGCCTCGAGGTCTAGCGGTCCGACTTCGACACCGTGCGCATGCTGCCCCAGCGACCCCAACTCATCCGCCGGACGACATCGAGATGAGGCAGCAGTACCCTGAATCTCTCGGGCCGGTCGTCTAGCGGTCAGGACGCCGCGCTTACACCGCGGAGATCGGCGGTTCAAATCCGCCCCGGCCCAGGCCGATGGACCGGCCTTCTCGGGCTTCTAGCGCGACGCCGTCCAAGCCACAGCGCCAAGGCCCGTCGCTTCGCAGAGTCCGATGGCGAGCAAGTAGGGCGCAAACGAATCGGGGATGAGCGGCATCGAGCGCAGGTAGGAGTACACCGTAAGGGCCGACTGGACTACGAACGCCGCCGCGAAGATGAGCAACGCCACGCCGAACCTGCTCTTGGTCTGGGCATAGAGTCGGCGATAGAGCGCGAACAGGATGCCCGCGAGCGCGATGCTCACCACGCCGAGAACGACGCTGGCGTCCATCAGGAGGCCGCTCACGGAGCGCCCCGGGCCACCGCGAGAGGACGCGCTCGCCGCTGGGAGACCGCGGAGGGGTGCCCGTGCGGTTTCAGGATCTCCCTCAGCTCCAACAAGTGTTCGGCAAGGTACGGGCTGAGTTCGTACGGGCTGGCGTAGGCCTCCCCGACCGGGCGAGCCACGGCCCCGTTCCGCTCCAGCAACCGAAGGTGGTGACGCACCGTGCGGTAGTCGAGGTCGAGGGAGGACGCGATCTGGTGGGCGTTGGCCGGCGAGGCTTCGAGCAGCTCGAGGATCCGAAGCCGGTTGGGACCGCCCCGGGTACCGCAGAGCAGGTACCACATCAGCGAGCGGAAGCCCGGGCTCAGCATGCGGTGCGAACTAGAATCGTGCTCCTTATGAAGCCCACTTGCACCGACGCTCTGCCGGTTCAATCGTCCGCCCTTAGAACGCCACCAGGCCTTCCGCGGTGCTGGGGAGAGCGAAGGCGGCGTACCCGAGAGTGAGGCTCGCCGCCCGGCCGATAGAGAATGACTCGATTTCCGCCGCGCCCGAGTCGTACACGAACAGGTACTGACCGTGAGAGCCGCCGATGGCCATGTCGGTGTCGCCGGACCCCGTCGAGGCGGCTACGCCTGCGAGGAGCGTGAGCTTGCCGCCCGCCGCGACATGGTACGTCGAGATGGTGGCACTGTGGGCGTTGGAGGTATAGGCGATTCGTCCACCGTCGACCGTCGCAATCCAGCACGCCGCCGTCTGCCCGTCAGTGACGGGGCCGCTCACTCTGGTAACGGCGCCCGTCCGGGCGACCGCGTATGAGGAGAGGGCGCCCGGGCCGGCGTCGCTGACGATCAGGCTCCCGCCACGTCCGAAGGCAAACCCATAGGGGGTAGCTCCGTTCGAGGGGGTGACGGTCGGTCCCGAGGCGTACCCGCGGGGACCCACCGTGTAGGTGTCGAAGTCGCTGGTGTTCTTCTCCGTGACGACCAGTACCGTGCCGGAGGGAGTGAACGCAATCTCGGCAGGGGCGGTGGAGGCCTGGGTGCTCAAGCTGCGGCTAGACCCAGGGAGCGGGAAGAGAAGCCCGTGATCCGCTAGGATGAGCCCGTAGATGTTTCCCGGGACGGACGAAGTGCCCGCGTTCAGCACGTAGACCAGATCGCCGGAGACGGCAATGCTGACCGGAAGGGTTCCGTGGGAGCTCACACGGTCAGTGAAGGTCAGCAAAGGTTGGCTCCCGCCCGGTGCATTGACATGGAAGACGGTCAGGCTGTTACTCCCTGCATTGATGACGAGAAGCCACTGGTGGTTCGACGTCAGGGCGAGGGATCCAGAGTCAGCGAGACTCACGCCGGTCCCCCGACCGTGAGTGGCAAAGTGGCCGTCCGGAACCAACGACCCGCCGGGTCCCACCACATAGGCCCACACCGAGTTCCCGTTGGGAGCGTTCGTCATTGTGAATACGGCTCCCTGAGCCCAGTGGGACGACTCCGAAGCGACATCGGTCGGAGATCGGGCCACGGCGGTGCTCGATACGACGAACAACAACGCGGCGACTATCGGCAGAGCCCAGAACAATCTCTTTCGCGCCATCGGGTTCGCTCACGAGGGTGCCTTGCTTAAGCGGAGAGCGAATTCTCGTCACAAGCCGACCCGAATCTCTCCCCGTTTCCACCCAATTCGAGCCTGACGGACCGATCGAGTCCGGCTCTCTGGGATCCGCCAAGCCCTACGATGCAGCTCCCCGAAGCAGGGGGTGCGACTCGATCCTCAAGTCATAGCTGATGCAGAGCGCGCCGCTCGAATGCCAGCGTGCATCCTAGACCCCCAAGGGAGTGGGGTGCCCATGCGGCTTCGGCGGCTTGCGTGGATCGGTCCAGCCAGTCTACTGCTTCTGGCGCTCCTTCCGGTCGCCGGCGCGACCGCGCCGGTCCAAGGGACCGTGACGAAGTGCACCAACACCTACACCTGCAGTTTCGTGTTCAATACGTCGGCCGGGACGGGCTGGGCGAAGACGACCCTCTCGCCGCTTTCCTTCCAACAGCCGGGTGAGGCCAAGGCCTCGTACAATCTCACGTACGCGACGTACATCGAGAAACTGACCGGTACCTACACCCACTGGACCGTCGGCAACTTCCACGGCACCGACGTCAACATTGGGAAAGTGGTTGTCGGGGCGACCAACACGAACTTCACGATCACCGTGAGCTGCTCGCGGGGTTGCCACGACTCCTACACCACGGACAACGGCACGATCGTCTTCCACTTCACTAAGGCCGAGCTCACATCGACCTCCGTCACTTGCTCGCCATCGAGTCTGAGTCACTCCAACAAGACGACGTGCACTGCCGCGGTCACCAACCTCTGGAACAGTACGAACGTCCCGAAGAGGACGGTCTACTTCTCGAGCGGCGGCCTCGGACCCTTCGCCAACCACGCCAAGTGCAACCTCACCGCAGGAAGCTGCTCGGTGACCCGGCACCCGAACGATGACACTGTCGGGACCGTCACCACCTCTGGGATCTATGGCGGGACCGCGGCCTTCTACAAGGGCAGCAGCTACACGCACGTTACCGTCTCGGGCGGGGAATGATTGGCGCGGTTGCAGCTACTCCGAGATTGAGATCGCCTGGACGAGGAACGCCCCTTGTCCGGTAGCAGTAGAACAGAAGAACTGCTTGCACGACGTCGCGGAGTTCGGCGGTTCGCCCACTCCCCCTCGAAAGGTGAGTCATTATGTCTTGTACAGATTTTCTGACTCGTCCCCCGGTAAGAGCCCGGGCTACGAGGAGCGCAAGGTGGGCAGATCCCCTTGAGAAATCCACCGCGGCAAGAAGCTCGTGAGCGTGACCTCGAAAACCTTTCGCCGCTCCTCGAGCATATCGTCGATGTCCGTGAAGGTGGCGTGCTTGAGGAAGTCTGCCGCAGCAGCGACCGGCAGATCCAAGATCTCGGGACGGCATAGTACCTGTTGTCGATATCTTCGATCTTCTTCTTCGCTTGGGTCCCAGCCTGAATAGGTAAGATTTCGCTTGCTTCGGTTGAGGTCCGCTGAGATAACTGCGAGGTTCAACGGATGGGTAGTTTGCGGATAGTTTCGATTGAACGGCACGATGGGGTCGTACTGGGCCATACCTCTTGGAAGCACTCCAATAGATCCTGAATCGAGTATGTACTGGATCCAAAAGTGAAATGACGCCACCTTGCGATCGGGTACCCGACGGCCAGTTCCAGTTTGCTGGGCCAAGAACTCAGTCCACAACTTAGCCTTAGGTGCCGCTGAGAGAGGGCGAATAGCGCCTGGGAATTGTGCACCACCATCACCGGCGCGAGTGGCAACTACCTCGAAATGGGTGTCCAACCAATCCTTCAGCCGGGAATCTCCAGTGCCGGCCCAGTTTGACGTACAGATCGATTCGCGGAATAGCTCCTCCGTGAGAGCCCGCATCGCAGTCGAATCCTTTGTGGTGAGTTTGCTTCCGTTCCCTTCAATTCTATTCCTTGCTAAGAACTTCGACGCGGCAACAAACAGACCGACAACCGGATATGCTGGAACGGGGTCGGCGTAGAACGCCGCGTACTTGGAGAAGAACTGATAGTCTCCCGCGAGCCCAGGGTCGAAGAGAGTGTCGGCGGTATCGAACAGGATGTCGATAGTCTGCCGAATCTGATCAACTGAATACTCGTCTAAGAGATCGTACACAGCCGCGCGGCTAACGTCGTGAGCGAGGAATGTGCTCACCAGACGGAACCCTAGGCCGTCGACCTTAGGCTTGGTCGAGGAGCCCACGGTGAGCTTCGGAAAAATCTTTGGATCATGCTGGCCAAAAAGATTGTAGCAATAGTGACCGAGGGCGTACATCGAGTGCCATAGCGAGATGGTTTGGGGTGCTACAGCCCTGATGGGACTGTCCCGCGGAATGTTCTTAAGGCGGTAGAATTGGGCAACTCGTTCGACTTGCTCGTTCCGGCGAGTGCGGTATGGGGCGACCGCTGCGTATTCGGTGTGGACAAACAACTCCTGCCCCCACAGCAGCTCCCACCACTTTAGGCGTGTCCCCGAACTGTTAATGACGTCGTAGATTCGCTCGGCGTCGGGCGAATTCAGTCCGTCTAGCTCCTCAACCACCACACGACATCTACTCACCTTAGACTTCAGCTGAGCAAGGGAATCTACAAGTGAGTGAAATCGCGGGTCTTCGACTTGCTCACCGCCTTCCCTGCGTTGCAATTCTCGACGCCCGTGCGAGGCTATCCTCTCAAGAAGCTCATGGCGGCCGGTTTTCGGAGGCGCAAACTGGGCCTTCAGCCTTCGCAATTCTTTGTGCAAGGAGTCGAGTCGTTCTCTCACTACCTTGATTTCTTTGGGCTCCTCAATCTTGCTTGGCAAGCGAGGTGCCCAGCTAGTGAAGTAGATCAGCGGATCCTGGAGGAAGTCGAACACAGTTGTAAGTCGTTGCTGTCCGTCTATGATCTCGACTCGTGGTAGGTGGTGTGCAATCCTGTCGACTTTGGGGGCCTTCTTAGGGGCTCCGAGTCTATTCAGGACGATGAGTCCCGTAGGATAGCGCTCGAGAAAAGATCGAATGAGGGCCGCGCGTTGGCCGAGTCCCCATACGACCGCCCGCTGATAGCCTGATACGGCTAGGCTAGGATAGAGCCCCCGGAGTTCTCCAATCGCAAGCGGCCTGGCCCGCACGCTCGCCGTGCAGCACCATGGGAGATCAATTCTTCGGGGGTCCTCCCATCAGGAGCATTGACGTTGACTCCCCACACCGGCTATCAGTTAGTCGGACTTGGTAGACCCCAGCAGATTAGAGGACTACCTTCTTGTCGGCGGTGAGGAACTCCCGGCGTCGCTTGCCCGTCTCCATGTAGATCGTCTTCTCCGCCACCTTGCAGGCGTTGTCCGCGACCCGTTCGAGGTGCCGCGAAACCAGCACGTAGGTGAGCAGCTCGCGCGGCTCCGGCGGACTTCCGTCGAGCACCCGCACGCACTCCTGAAGCACCTGGCGGTTCAACTCGTCCACGGCGTCGTCGGAGTCGAAGACCCGACTCGCTTTGGACAGGTCCCTCTGGACATAGGCCTCCAAGGCGAGCTCCACCATCGAGAAGGCGTGCTCCCCCATGCTCTTGAGCAACGGCCAGGGGGGCACGAGCGGCACGCTGGGCGCATCGATCACATAGACCGCAATGTCCCGGCCGAGGCGGCCGATCCGGTCGAGGTACGTGATGAGCTTGATGGAAGCACCCAGCAGCCGCACATCATGCGCAGCGGGCTGGCGGCGGGCGAGGATACGGATGGCCTCCTGCTCGATCTCGACGTCGAAGGTGTCCAGCTTGTCGTCCCGCTCGAGTACGCGCCGGGCCGCCTCGGGGTCGGCCGACTCCATGGCATGCAGCGCCTGCCGCGCCGTGTCCAACGCCCAGCGTCCCATCTCCTCGATGTGGTGGGTGACCTTGGCGATGTCCTCGTCGATCGCTAGCGGCGTGCTCTCGGAACCTGCCTCGCTCATCCAAACCGTCCGGTAATGTAGTCCTCGGTGAGTTTTTCCTTTGGACGCTCGAACATCACATCGGTGGGTCCGAACTCGATGAGCTTGCCCAGATAGAGGAACGCGGTGAACTCCGCCACCCGCGCGGCCTGCTGCATGTTGTGCGTGACGATGACGACGGTGTACTGCTCCCTCAGGCCACGGATCAGCTGCTCGATCTTGGCCGTCGCGATAGGGTCGAGCGCCGAGCACGGCTCGTCCATGAGGAGCACTTCCGGCTCCACGGCCAAGGCACGGGCGATGCAGAGTCGCTGCTGCTGACCCCCGGAGAGACGCACGCCCGGGCCGTGGATGTTCTCCTTGACCTCTTCCCAGAGCGCCGCCCCCTTGAGGCTCTTGATGACGGCGGCATCGAGCCGGTGCCGGTTCCGCTCGCCGTTCAGCTTGAGGCCGGCGGCGACGTTGTCGTACACCGACATCGTCGGGAACGGGTTCGGCTTCTGGAACACCATCCCGATCCGGCGGCGCACCGTCACCGCCTCCATCGCGTAGAGGTCGGCTCCGTCGAGCGTGACCCGGCCGGTCACGGTGGCGCGGGGCGTGACCTCGTGCATTCGGTTCAGGCAGCGCACGAGCGTCGACTTCCCGCAGCCCGAGGGGCCGATGATCGCCGTGACGGTATGGGCCGGGAAGTCGAGGCTGATGCCGTCGAGCACCTTCTTCGAGCCAAAGTAGGCGTCCAAGGATTCCGTCCGCAGTTTTCCGGCGCGTGCTGGACCTTCCGGAACCTGTGCGTCGGTGGAGGTGAGGGCGGTGGCAGAGGCATCGCGGGAGGCTTCGACCATCCTATCCCGTCCCGAACTTCTTGGCCCGGCGCGCCAGATAGATGCGGGCGCCTAGGTTGATGGGGAGCATGATGAGGATGAGGAAAAGCGCAGCCCCCCACGCATCCGTCGTGAGGTTGCCGAATCCGCTCGTACCCCAGTTGTAGATGATGGGCGGCAGCGCCTCGGACGGCTGGTTGTATCCCAGGAAGCCACGGCGGTTGCCGAACGCGGTCAGGAGCAGCGGTGCGGCCTCGCTCCCGGCGCGCGAGAAGGCGAGGATCGCCCCGGTGACCACGCTCCCGCTCGCCGAGCGCAGCACGACGCGCACGGTCGTGCGGTAGCGGGGGATGCCGAGCGCGTAGCCGGCCTCCCGCAGGGACTGGGGCACGAGCCTGAGCCCCTCCTCGGTGGTTCGGGTGACGACCGGGAGCATGAGGACGGCGAGGGCGATCGAACCGGCGGCCGCGCTGAAGACGTTGGCCGGTCCGAGCACGGTCAGCATGAGGACGTAGACGAACACGCCGACCACGATCGACGGGACCCCGCTCATCACGTCGGCGATGAAGCTCATCGTCCGTCCGAGGGGCCCGCGGGAGTACTCGGCCAGGTAGATGCCGGCGGCGATGCCTCCCGGGATGGAGATCAGCGAAGCGAGGGCCAGCATGGCGAAGCTCCCCTCGATCGCCGGAGCGATCCCTCCGTAGGAGCAGTTCCCGGTGATCTTGGGGGTGCAGTAGAAGGTGGGTTCTTGCCCCGTGAGGAATTGGACGGAGAAGACCTGGCCGCCCTGGACGGCGGCGGTGTAGACGATGCTGACGAGCGGAATCAGGGCGATGAGGACACAGACGCCGACGAGCGCGCGCAGCGCGTAGTCTTTGGCCTTGCGCCGGCTGTGGCGGTAGTTCCTCATTCCCCGGCCGCCCCCGATCCGGAGCCGACCAGGCCTCGAACCAGCATTCGGGCGACCAAGTTCACCAGCAGGGTGATCCCCAGCAATACGAGCCCGGCCTCGATGAGGGCGGACCGCTCGAGCGGACTGAAGGAGTTGTTGAATTCGTTGGCGATCGCGCTCGCCAGTGTCTGGCCCGGCATGAACAGCGAGGACGGGACGTGGTTCGAGTTGCCGATGGTCATGGTCACGGCCATCGTCTCTCCCAGCGCCCGGCCCAGCCCGAGGATGCAGGCGCCGATGATCCCCGATCGGGCGTAGGGGATCACTCCCAGGCGAGTGGTCTCCCAGCGGGTCGCCCCGAGGCTCAGTACGGCCTCACGTTGGCTGTCAGGGACTGCACGCATCGACTCTCGGGAAATGGCCGCGATCGTCGGGACGACCATGATCGCCAGCACCACGGAGGCGGTCAGCACGTCCCCTCCGGCCGATGGCGTCGGGAACACCCCGCCAAGACCGGGGATACGGCCGAGGCTCATGTGCAGGTCCGGCTCGATCGTCGTGCGCATGATCGGCTCCAGCACGAAGATCCCCCAGAGCCCGTAGACGACCGACGGGACAGCGACCAGCAGCTCGACGAGGGAGCTCAGCGGCACCCGGAGCCAGCTCGGGGCCTCCTCGGAGAGGAATACCGCGATGCCGAGGGAGAGCGGGACCGCGAGCAGCATCGCGATGGCGCTCGTGAGCAGCGTGCCGACGATGTACGGCCAGGCCCCGAAGACCGGGGCCGGAGGGTTCGGATTCCAGACCGTGCCGAGGATGAACCCGAACCCGTAGCCCGTGATCGTCGGCCAGCTCTTCTGCGTGAGGAAGAAGATCTCGGTGAGGAACAGCGCGACAAGGACGCCCCCGCCGGCGGCGGTGCCGATATGGAAGAGTCCGTCCAGGGTTCGGAATCGGGAGCGCCAGATGTCCTTCGGGAGACGGCGAAGACCCCGGACGAACAAGCCGGGGAAGTTCACAAAGGACGAGAATGGGTTCCCCAGTGCCCGGTTCGGGCCGCGACGTCCGTCCGGTGGCGGTGTCGCGTCGGGCACTGGAGGTGGGTCCGCGGTACTACGTCCCCTAGTTCTGCAGCGTGCAGATCGAGATCGATGCCCCGTTGTAGGTCATCGAGTCGATCGTCTGCTGGTCGGCGGTCACGACGCCCGCCGGTAGGGTCACGTAGTAGTTGGTCGACGAGTACGACTGCCCATAGGTCACGGTCCAGTTCAACCAGTCCACGAGGTTCTCCGCCTTCTGGAGCGTGTAGGTAGACCCGTACGCTCCCGAGAGGTCCTTGTAGACGAGCATGTACGAAAACGTGGCGACTGGGTAGGTACCGGCACCGGGTTCGTTGATCAGCGATACGTTCGACCAGCTGGCTCCGCCCGTGGGCAGGGCCATGTCGCCCGCAGCGACGGCGAGCGCGGCATCCCGGAGGTTCGGGACGACGTACTGACCGGCGGGGTTCTGGACCTGCGCGAAGCTGATGCCCTGGTTGAGTGCGTACGTCAGGTCGACGTAGCCCACCGCATACGGTGTGGTCCCGACCGTGTTCGCGACCCCGCTCGAGCCGTGCTCGCCGAGTCCCGTCGGCCAGGCCGGCAGCGTCGACTTGCCCGGACCGCTCGCCCAGGAGGCCGAGCTCTTCGACAGGAAGTCGGTGAACGCGTAGCTGGTCCCGCTTCCGTCCGAACGGTGCACGACGACGATGGCGTTGCTCGGCATCGCCGTGATGTTCGGGTTGATCGACGTGATGGCCGGGTCGTTCCAGGCGGTGATGGAGCCCTGGTAGATCTGGGCCAGGACGGGGCCGGAGATCTGGAGCCGGGCGTTGACGCCGGGCAGGTTGTAGATGATCGACACCGCACCCGCGGTCTCGGGGATGGTCAGGAGCCCCGAGGCGTTGGCCGCTTGGGCGGCGGTCAGCGGAGCGTCGCTCGCCCCGTAGTCGATCGTCTTGGCGGAGATCTGCGCGATGCCCGCGCCGCTACCCGGTTCCTGGTAGTTGACCGAGCTCTGGGTGTAGACGCTCTCCCAGTTCACCATGAGCGGGTCCACGAAGGAGGAGCCGGCCCCGAGCAGGGGGACCGACCCGGGGGGGGTGCAGGCGCCCTTGGTCCCGCCGCTTTTCGACGCGGCCTTGAACCACCCCGCGGCGTATCCTGCCGCGAGGATGATCACCACAATCACGATGATGGCGACGACCGCGTAGAGCCCGGTTCGGCTCGACTTGGTCGGAGCGATCGTATCGGCCGGGGGAGGCGTGCTGCTTGCGCTGCTCATCGATCTGTTCCCCGGTAGTGACTCACGCGCGGTGGCTTCCCGGCGCAAGCGATGGCGTGTTCGGCGACGGCGTTCGGTTCTCTTTCGCGTTCATTCGTTCCCCTCTTTGGTTTCGGTTTGGGAGGTCGTGGAAAGTGGCCGGTTCCGGGCCGCGGGTGGGTTCCTCGGGACGGGCACGTACGGCCAAGCCCCGGGCGAGGGCGACCTCGCTCAGGTCCTGCGTGTAGGAGATGACCCGGTCGATCGATTGCAGCAGGCGTCCCAACAGCACGGCCACGGCCGGGGAGAGCGCCTCGCTGCCCGTCGAGGGAAACAGGCGGTCGTGGAGCGTCTGACAGGTCTGGTGCAGCGCCTCCCCCGTATCGAGCAGGTCGTTGGCCGCCTCGGCGTCGGCGCGCTCGACGGCGACGAAGGCGTTGCGGAGGAGCTCCTGCGCCTGCAGGTGGAAGGTCTCGATGGCGCGGAGCTGTGCCGACGGGGCCGCGAGGTCGGCGAGTCGGTTGCCGGTCTCACCGATGAGCACTGCGTGGTCTGCGATCCGCTCGAGGCTGCGGGCGAGGGTGAGCCAGTCGAGCGGGCTCAACGAGTCCTCCTCGGTGAGCGTCCCCGCTACGCCGGCGGCGCCTCGACGGGTAAGGATCCTTTGGACCAACCAGGCCTGCCGGTCGGCCTCGTCGTCCTTGACGCTCCAGTTCACGGGAGGCCCGTTCCGACGGGGCTGCCAGGAGGTGCCCGACGATTCGAGCAGCTCGGCGACCACCTGGTGCATCCGATGGAGCAGTTTGGAGAGCGGCAGCGGAGCGCCGGCGGCGATGTCGCGCACGGTGAGCCGCTCCCGCTCCTCGGAGAGGATCTCCGAACCGCCGGTCCGTCGGAGGAAGGTGTGGAGCACGCCGCGGGTATCGTCGCGGATCCCGCCGGGTTCGCAGATCTCGATCTCGGAGGCCCCACCGACGTAGGCAGCGATGAGGCGGCGGAAGAGGTGCTCGGGAAACTCGCCCCGGACCACGTCCACGGATCGACGGAGCTCTGGCGCACGGCCGGTGTCCGGACGCAGCAGAAGGGAGCCATCCCGCAGCGTCTCGGCCCGCAGGCGACTTCCGACCGCCACGCTGTTCTGGGAGACCCAGGAGCGAGGAAGCGAGACTCCCACCGTGACGGTGCCCATGCGCTGGACGACCCGGCTGCCTTCCCCGTAGTCTCGTGTCGGGGGCGGGCGGTGCCCGGGAGGGAACCCTTGGGCGATGGGGGAAGGGCCGTCTCGGGCAGGACTCATCGGCCGGTCGGACGGCTAGAGCGTATATATACAAATACAATTTAGACTATACTTTACATGATAGCTCTATATTCTAAACCGCATGCTATCGGCCGGCTAGGTAGCCCTACCTAGACCCCCGGAGGTGACCCTTCACCCACGGAACCCACGCCACGCTTCGGCGCTTCGTGCTGCCAATGTTGAAACGGCCGGGGCACCTGTCACGAGTGTGTACTGTCCGATCTGCGGCCGAGGAATGCGGGGTCCCCCGGACCCCTCCGCGGTCCCGTTCCCCATGTTCCTGTGCACGGTGGATGGCGTCGTGTACGACGTGCGGCGCAGCAACTGGTACGGCACGCCCGAAGTGAGCGAGAAGCTGCACTGCCCGGCCTGTGGTCATCCGATGGAGACCGAACCGAAGGAGGGGAGTGCGCAGCTCTTCCTCTGCTACCAGTGCGGCACGACGTACGACCGGGGCCGCTCCAAGTGGTACGGGGTGGCGTACCACCATCCCCCCGTCGCCTAACCCCTTGCCGCTCGAAGCAAACCCTTAACGGCGATTGCGCCCGGGTTCGTCGGGGGGAGGGCAGACCGTGGAGTCGGTGGACCCGAAGTACCTCGACCCACTACTCGGCATCGTCTTCGACCTGGACGGGACGCTCGTCCTGAGCCCCCACCCGTTCGACAAGATGCGGCGCGAAGTGGTCCGAATTGCCGAGCTCCACGGGGTGCTCCCGGGGCACCTTTCGGTGAGTTCGACCATTGCGCAGCTGACGGAGGCGGCCGTCTCGGAGATTGAGCACAGTGGCCAGCCCGAGGGCACCCGCTTCCGATTCGAGGCGTCGGTCAATCGACGGCTCGACGAGCTTGAAGTGGAAGGACTTGAGGGCACGGTTGTCCGGCCCGGGGCGATCGAGCTCCTCCAGGCTCTCTCGGACAAGGGGTACCGTATTGGACTCCTTACTCGGAGTTGCCAGGCGTTCGCCCACGGCGCCCTGCGTCGCACGGGCCTGGCCCACTTCATACGGAGCAGTCGCACCCGGTCCTCCCCCGGACCGATCAAGCCCGACCCCGAAGCGCTGCTGGCCGTACTTCGCGACCTGGAAGTCCCCCCCAGCCGGGCCGTCTACGTCGGAGACCACCGGTTGGATGCGGACTGCGCGCACGGCGCTCGTGTACGCTTCTACGCGCTCCTGACGGTCACGCCGGGCCCGCTGGGGACCGAGACCGACCGGTTCAAGGCGGCGGGCGCCGCCGCCATCGCTCGCGACCTCCCCGAGCTGGGCCGCCAGCTGGGGGTCAAGATCGCCGTCGCCGCGAACTAGCGCGAAGCCTCCGGGCCTACGGCGACTGCGTGTAGGCGTGGATCACCGCGCGCTCGGCCGTGGCCCACGCCTCGGGAATCTGATTCCAGCCGGAGGCCAAATCGCCGACACAATACAGCCCCGGGATGGGCTCGCGCCCCTCCGCCGAGAGCACCCGACTGTCGCTGTCTACCTCGACATACCCCTCCGGATCGAACGCCGCGCCCAGGGATCGGGGCAGTTCCGAGTTCATCGAGTACCACCCGAGACCGGAGAATCCTCGGTCGTAGGAGCGCTCGGTACCGTCCGCGAACCGCACCCCCCACCGCTTCTCCCGGATCCCATCGTATCCCGTGATCGCGCTCTCGAGCACCGGGATGCCCACCCTGCCGAGTTCCGCCAGCAGTCGCTCCCGCTCGGCCGGCGGGACCTCCTCGAGAAATTTGCGGCCGTCGGTCAGCAGTTCCACCGACGTGGGCTCGAAGTGGCGGAGATCGAGGGCTAACTGCCCGGCATACGCGTCGTGCCCCAGCACCCCCACGCTCCGACCGGTCAAGTCGTGGCCATCGCAGAGGATGCAGAAGTCGACGATCGCGAAGTTGGCCCACGGAAAGATCGGTTCGATCTTGCCGTCCAGCTCGGGCATTCGGTCCACGACCCCCATGGCCAGGATCAGATGCCGGCCACGCACGGTGCGCCGCTGCGCTAGCCACTCGAACGTGACGTCGAAGCCGGTGTCGGCTCGCCGGGCCTCGAGGACCTTGGCGGGCGTGACGTACGCCACGCGCTCCTCCCAGGGCGCGAGGGCGGCCACCTGCTTGTCGAGCAGGGCGTGGCCGCTCACCCCCGTGGGAAACCCGGGAATGTTGTCCATCTTCGGCGCGTAGAAGGATCGGCCGAACTTCGGACCCCGGGAAAGCACGGCGGCCGTATGGTGGAGGAGGGCTGCCTTGAGCCCGGCGTGCAACCCCGCATGGCCGCCGCCCACGACGATGAAGTCGTACTCCGGTTTCAGCTTGGGAAACCCGGGCACTCCCTCACCACCGGTCGGCCGCCTTTGAGGACTCGGTAGTCGCGCGAGCCGTCACCGGAGCGGTTCCAACGCGGTCCGTCGGGGGGAATCCGAAGTGGGGGTGGGCCGCGAAACTCCCCGAACGGCCTCGGAGCGTCGTCCCTCGTGCTCTCGCTCGTGCGGGCGACACAAGCGTTAAACCTCGTTCGAATTCTGGCTCGCGTTGGGTCAGACCTGACGACGGCGGCCGACCCAATTCTCCCGGAACTTCGGGGGACCCTGTTCCTGGAGGACGGCACCCGTTTCGACGGCGCGGGCACGGGGGCCGAGGGCCACCGGGTCGGCGAGGTCGTCTTCACGACCGGCATGGTCGGCTATCCCGAATCTCTCACAGACCCGTCCTTCCGAGGGCAGATCCTCGTGTTCACCTATCCGCTGCTCGGGAACTACGGCGTCCCCGATCCGGCGGCGCGGGACCGGTGGGGGCTGCCCGCCTACTTCGAATCCCTCGAAGTCCAGGTTCGTGGGGTGGTGCTGCGCGGCCTCACCCGACCTAGCCACTGGCGCAGCAATCGGAGCTTCGCCAGCTGGCTCCGTGAGGAGAAGGTACCCGGGGTGGTCGGGATCGACACCCGGCGGCTGACCGAACACTTGCGCTCCCACGGCGTTCTGCGCGGGGTCATCTGGGTCCGCGCCGCGGACGCGAAGGCCCCCACCACCGCACAACTGCGTAGGGAGCTCGCAAGGGCACCCGCCTACGCCGAGGAGAAGTTCCTGCCGGAGGTCGCGGCCCGCGAGGCGACCTTCTACTCCCTGGAGCGCGGGCCGGTGGTGGCGGTGCCGGATTGCGGCGTGAAGGCGAGCATCCTGCGCGCGCTCTTGGACCGCCGGCTCTCCGTGCTCCGGCTGCCGCCCGAGCAGACGATCCCCGAGAAGTGGGAGGGCCGTCGCGTCGTCGGGTTGGTGGTAGGGAACGGCCCGGGTGACCCGGCGGAGCTCACCGGACCGATCGATGCCCTGCGCGATGCCCGCCACTCGGGACTGCCCACGCTGGGCATCTGCCTGGGGCAGCAGCTGCTCGCGCTCTCCCGGGGCGGCAAGACGTTCAAGATGAAGTACGGCCACCGCGGCCAGAACAAGACGGTCCTCTTCACGGATGGCCGGGCCATCATCGCGAGCGAGAACCACGGCTACGCCGTCGACCCCCGCTCGCTGCGCCGGACGGGCCTCAAGGCGTGGGCGTCCAACCCGGACGACAGCACGCTCGAAGGGCTGCGAGATGGCCGGGGGCTCGTGCTCGCCCTGCAAGGCCACCCCGAGGGACACCCCGGCCCGCAAGAGGCGGGGTTCGTCTTCGACCAGTTCGCACGCAAGCTCCGGAGGAGGGCGGGTTGACGATCGAGCGGCTCTCCAAGGTGTTGCTGCTCGGCTCCGGCGCGCTCAAGATCGGCGAGGCGGGGGAATTCGACTACTCCGGAAGCCAGTGCCTCAAGGCGCTGGAGGAGGAGGGGATCTACACCATCGTGGTGAACCCGAACATCGCCACGCTCCAGACCGACCCGCCGAAGCGGGGTCGGGTGTACTTCCAACCGCTCACCCCCGAGTTCGTCGAGCCGATCCTCGAGGCGGAGCGACCGGAGGGGGTGCTGCTCAGCTTCGGCGGCCAGACGGCGCTCAACTGCGGAGTGCAGCTCGCCGACCGGGGTGCCTTCCGCAAGCACCACGCCCGCGTGCTCGGCACGCCGCTCTCCGGTATCCGCGGTACGGAGGACCGGGCGAAGTTCATGGACCTGATGAAAAAAGCCCGGGTGCCGGTGCTGCCCGCCCGGGCTGTCTACACGGTGGAGGAGGCCCGGACCGTCGCCGAGGATATCGGTTACCCGGTAATGGTCCGGGTCGCCTACACGCTCGGGGGAAAGGGGGGTGGGGTCGCCTTCGACCGGGAGCACATCGCCGAGGTGGTCGGGCGCGGACTGCGAATCTCCCCGGTCGGCCAGGTACTGCTGGAGCGGTACGTCGCCCAGTTCAAGCAGATCGAGTACGAAGTGGTCCGCGACCGGACGGGGACCGCCCTCACCGTCTGCAACATGGAGAACGTCCTCAGCATGCGGGTGCACACGGGGGACAACATCGTCATCGCCCCGTCCCAGACGCTCTCGGACGAGGAGTACCAGCGGCTGCGCCAGGCGGCGCTGCGCGCCGCTGAGGTGGTGGGGATCATCGGCGAGTGCAACATCCAGTTCGCCCTCGACCCCGAGAGCGAGGAGTATTTCGCCATCGAGATCAACGCCCGGCTCTCCCGATCGAGCGCGCTGGCCTCCAAGGCGACCGGCTATCCGCTCGCCTACGTCGCGGCCAAGCTCGCGCTCGGCTACACCCTGCCCGAGCTCAAGAACCGGGTCACGGGGACGACGACCGCCTGCTTTGAGCCCGCGCTCGACTATGTCGTGGTCAAGCTCCCCCGCTGGGACCTGAGGAAGTTCGCCCACGCCGACCCCTCGCTCGGGCCGTCGATGAAGAGCGTGGGGGAGGTGATGGGTATCGGCGCGAGCTTCCCCGAAGCGCTCAGCAAGGCGGTCCGGATGGAGGACCCCCGAGCCGACCTGGTCCCTCCGACGATGGCCCGCCCGCTCGAGCAGGTGGTCACGGAGCTGCTCCCGATGCGCCCGGAGATCCTGTTCACGCTGCTCGAGGCGCTCCGGGCCGGTGGGGACGCGCGCGAGCTGGCGCACCGCACCTGGATCGACCCGTGGTTCGTGGAGGAGCTCGCCAGCATCGAGCGGGTGCACCGGGCGCTGGGTGGGGTCACGGGGGGGACGCTCCCTACCGATCTGCTCCGTCGCGCCAAGGAACTCGGGCTCTCGGACCGGGCGATCGCCCGGGCGGCCCGGATCGACGAGGAGGAGGTGCGGCGGCAGCGCCTCTCCGCCGGCGTATGTCCCCGGATCCGGATGATCGACACCCTCGCCGGCGAGTGGCCGGCGAAGACCAACTACCTGTACATCACCTACCGCGCCGACGCCGACGACGTGGAGCGGGTCCCGGAGGGCTCGGTGCTCGTGCTCGGCGCCGGACCCTACCGGATCGGCTCCAGCGTCGAGTTCGACTGGTCGACGATGAATCTCGTGGACGGGCTCAAGGCGGAGGGGGTCCCGACCGTGGCGGTGCTCAACTCCAACCCCGAGACCGTCTCCACCGACTACGACCGGTCCGACCGGCTCTACTTCGAAGAGATCACCCTCGAACGGGTCCGGGACCTCTTCGAGTTCGAGAAGTTCCGGGGCGTCGTCACCTGCGTCGGCAGCCAGCTCGCGCAGAACCTGACTCCGCTGCTCGCTGCCTGCGGGATCCCCGTGCTGGGGACGGCGCCGGCCTCGATCGACACCGCCGAGGACCGGGCCCGCTTCGGCGAGCTGCTGCAGCGGCTCGGTGTGCCGCAGCCGGCCTGGCGGGCCTTCACCACGACCGATGCGGCGGAAGCGTTCGCCGAAGAGGTCGGGTACCCTGTGCTCGTCCGGCCTTCCTACGTCCTCTCGGGAGCGGCGATGCGGGTCATCTCCGGAAGGCACGACCTCGCACGCTTCCTGGGGGAGGCCGCCCGGTTGTCCCCGGAGCACCCCGTCGTACTCTCCAAGTTCATCGAGGGGGCCGACGAAGTGGAACTCGACGGGGTCTCCGATGGAAAGAAAGTGCTGGTCGCCGGGATCCTGGAGCACGTCGAGCGGGCCGGGATCCACTCGGGGGACGCCATCTTCTGCTTGCCGCCACGGCACACCACCGCGGCGATGCAGGCGGAGCTGTGCCGCTGCGCCGAGCGGCTCGCCCGCGAGCTCGAGATTCGCGGCCCGTTCAACATCCAATTCCTGGTCAAAGCGGGAGCCTACCAGATCATCGAGCTCAACCTGAGGGCCAGCCGGTCGCTGCCGTTCCTGGCCAAGGCGACCGGGGTGCCGCTCCTGCGGGAAGCGGCCCGCGCGATGCTCGGGAAAGGATTGAGCCGGGAAGGGATCGCCCCGCTGCCACCCCACCGGTGGGGGGTCAAGGTGCCGCAGTTCTCGTTCCTGCAGGTCTCCGGCTCCGACCCGCTGCTGGGCGTGGAGATGCAGTCCACCGGGGAGGTCGCGTGCTTCGGGCCGACCTTCTCCGACGCGCTGGTCAAGGCGCTGCTGGCCACCGGCGTGAAGTTGGCCGAGCCCGGCGGCACCGCGCTGCTCTCGGTGGGCGGCCTCGAGCTCAAGGAGGCGCTGCTGCCCACCGCCCGACGGCTCTCCGAGCTCGGCTTCATCCTGGCAGGAACCGAGGACACCGCCGCCTTCCTCGGGGCGCGGGGCCTACGGGGGGTCCAGGTGCTGCACAAGGTCTCCGAGCCGGACCGGCACCCGAACGTGCTCGAAGCGCTCGACCGTGGCCAAGTGGCCCTCATCCTGAACGTCCCCTCCTCCCTGACCCAGGAGAAGTTCGAGCGGATGCTGGAGGATGAGTACACGATCCGGCGTCGGGCGATCGAGCTGGGGCTGCCGCTGTTCACCAGCCTCGAGTCCTTCGCCGCCTACGTCGAAGGGATCGACTGGCTCACCCGCCACCCGATGACCGTGGAGCCGCTCTACGGGTCGCCGGAGCCCGGTGGGAAGCACCGGACCGCGGCGCGCTCGGTCCGGATGCGGCGGGGCCGCGCCCGGGCCTAGAACGCGAACTTCGTGACCGAGTACTCGGGCACGAGGGTGCTCGTGTCCACCACCTCGGGCAGGCCGCGGATCTTGGTGGTGACGAAGTCGAGGATCGTGCGCTTGGTCGGGCCGCCCGTGCCCTCGAACTCGAGCACGAGGAAGGCGTCCCAATCCCCCGTGAGCAGGTGCAGCTCCCGGACCTGCGGGAAGGCGAGCACCGTCTCCCGGAAGGCGTCGACGTCGCCGCCCCGGATCTTGAGGTACGTGAAGGCACGCAGCACCGGCATCTCCGCCGGCATGAGCTCGCACAGCCGATCCTCGGTGAACGCCTCGACCCCTTCGAGCCGCCCGCCCCGGGGTCCGATCAGCACGGGGAAAGTCTGGACGCCGCGGAGCTGCTCGGTGACGATCCGCTCGAGCCGACCGGCCTTGGCCACGTCCTTGACCTCGATCGAGTAGCCGCGCTTGGCTGCGATCTCCTCGGCCAGGGCGAGAGCGTGCGCCTGGTCGTCGGACAGGAAGAACGCCGACTCGCCCGGCTCCATCCGGTCGTCGGCACCGGTCATCGCCGCCCCGCCCATACCGGCTCCATCGGCGCGGGGGGCCGCGGGGCGGTAGAAGCTCGTGACGACCTTCCGGCTTTCGACATACATCTGCAGCCGTCGGGCCCCGGTATCGGCCATCGACGCGCCGAGGTCGGGACGTCTATTAAACCCGTGCGAAGAAGTTCAGGGGGCCGCCGTAGCGGCCCCCGGCGGGCCGGACGGGAACACCCGCCCGGCCCTGGGTTGGTTGGACGAGTCGCGCTAGTACGTGTCGGAGCGCTCGCGGCCGCCACCGCCGCCGCCACCGCCGGGCTGGCTGCCGCCGCCACCGCCACCGCCACCGCGGTCACCGTAGCCGCGCCCTCCGCCGTACCCACCGCCGCCGCCGCCAGAGCCCCGGTCACGGAAGCCGCCGCCCCCGAAGGAGCGCCGCTCGGACTCGAACTCTTGCTGGCTCATGTCGAGGCCCTGATTGACCTCGGCGATCGGGTCGGTCGACTTGGTCATCGTCCCGTAGCGACCGACGTTGAGGCGCATGTGGCCCCGGACGAGGGACACGTAGCCGTTGTCGATCAGTACAACATCATCCTTCGCGATCGTTCCGATCTGCTCGTTCCAGAGCGAGAGGGTGATGACGGCCGTCTCGTCACCGATCACGGCCTCGGCGACCTTCCTCGGGTCCCCATACTTGCCCATCACTTCCTTCGCCTCTCCTACGTTCACCACCTTTGCGTGGACGTTCACTTGCTTCGAGCTCGGCGTCAGGTCGCGCACTTTGGTCATGGTCTTCTCCATTGGTCGTCGCCTCTTGTTCGCTTGTTGCGTTGTGAAGTTCGCCCGGTGGGCCTCGGCCCACCTGTGCGACGAACGTCAAAACAAATCTGACGAGATCGGCTCAAGCTGGCCGGGACGGATCGAGGTTCCTTCGGAACGCTCACCCCGGTGCCCGTATTTAACGGCTCGTTTGCCACGCGACGGTGGCGCCGGCCGGCGGCCCGGAGCGCCCTACAGACGGAACAGAGGATTTTTCCCCCGAGCGTCCTCCACCGGCGGAGGGTGGGTCTCCGGGTGACCCAGCAGTTCGACATCGGAGTCCATCACTTCTTGCGGCAGGAGTGGCGGATGGCAGCTACTGCGTTCCGGGAGGTGCTCCGGGAGTCCCCGGCGGACGCCCGGGGCTGGTCGTACCTGGGCGTGTGCCTGTCGCACCTCGGCGATGGCGGCGAGGCGGAGTTCGCCCTCTCCCGCGCCGTCGCGCTCTCGCCGCAGGACGGCGAGGCTTGGTTCCATCTGGGGGTCGCTCGATCGCTCCGCGAGGAGTGGGACCGGGCGGCGAACGCTCACCGTCGGGCCGTGGCGCTCCTGCCGAACGACTTGGTGGCCTGGCACCGGCTCGGCGTCGCGCTGGCCGAGAGCGGGGAGCGCGCGAGCGCCGAGACGGCGTTCGAGCGAGCGCTCGTCCTCTCCCGCGAGACGGGGGAGATCATGCCGGAGGTGCCGGAGATCACGTCGAGCCGTCCGGACGTCCACTTGGCCGAGGCGGCCGAGCGGGAGGATTCCAGAGAGGGCGACAGTTGGCTCACGCTGGCTCTCTCGCTGCTCAGTCTGGGGGAGGAGGAGGAGGCGATGGCCGCTTTCGAGCGGGCCTACACCATCGACCCGGAACGAGCCGACCGCTCGCTCTTCAGACCCATGCTCCGGCTGCTCACCGTCGCGGGCGGACGCCCGATCGACGAGGAGCCAGAGTTCGAAGGACCCGAGCCGCCGATGCGTCCGAGCGCTCCGCCGCCTCGCCCGCCGCCCAGGCGTCCGGAAGTCGCGTAGGTTACGGCGCCGGGATGGGCGGCCCGCCGGAGGGGCCGGTCGAGCCGGGTGCGGCCTCGAGAATGAGTGACTCCGCAATCGGCCGCACGGCCTCGCGGCGCGCTGCGTGTTCGGAGAGGAAGGGCAGCACCCGCTCGGTGAGCTTCGCCTTGCACTCCCCGCAGAGCATCGCACCCGATCGGCAGTCGGCGGTGACCTGCTGGAACTCCTCCTCGTCGCGGGCGAACTTGGAGCGCCAGAGCGCCCAGACCGAGCAGATCTCGGGGGTGGCGCCGAGCCTCCGCTGCTCCTCGACGGTGGCACGGCCCCCTGTGAAGGCGTTGCGCAGCTTGCGCGTGGCCTCCTCCGGCCGGTCATTCAGGTAGAGGGCGTTGTCCTTCTCCTGGCCGGAGCTCGACATCTTGCCGCCCAGCAGCCCGGGGAGGATCTGGCTGTGGATCAGCGAGGGTTTGGGGTAGCCGAGCGGCTCCGCCACGTCTCGGGTGACCCGGAAGTGCGGGTCCTGGTCGATCCCGCACGGAATGAGGCAGGGGATCGGCTGGCCGGTGCGCCAGGACGGGTAGAAGCAGGGGACGCTCTGGAGCGCCGTGTAGAAGACGAGCCCGATGTTGGTGCTCGTCGGGAAGCCGAAGACCGCCTTCACGGTGGAGTAGGGGATGCGCTTCGCCACATCCACGGCCAGGGAGTACATCGTGGCGATGCTGCGGGTGTCGAAGAACACCCGGGTGCGCTTCGGGTCGAAGCCGACGGCAAGGATGTCCAGCAGGTTCTCCAGGCCCCACTGCTGGGTCGCCTCCCGCGTGTACTGCGGCCGCAGCCAGAACTTCTCGTCGTCGGTGATCTGGACGTACATCGACGCGCCGAACCGTTCCTGGAACCAGCGGCAGAGCTCGAACGGCGCCAGGTGGGCCGTGTGCATCGGCCCGGAAGGTCCCCGTCCCGAGTAGAGGAAGAACGGTTTCTTGCCGGCAATGGCGGAAAGAATCTGGGAGAGGTCCCGGTGGGAGTAGTACACTCCCCGGGATAGGAGGGGTGGCAAGGGAGCCCCCGCGAGTCGGGCGAGCTCCTGGCGCAGCTCGTCGGTCAGGTCCTGGGTGCCGAAGAGCACCCGCAGCCGGTCGTAGTCGATCTGGCCCTTGACCTCGTACGGGGTGACGCTGAACTTCTCGCCGGGCACGCGGCTAGCCCTCAGGGAAGGAGATCTTCTGCAGGAGCGAGCTGCGCTCGGAGGGCGGGACCCCGATCGAGGCCAGGTACTCGGCCACGCAGCTGCGGGAGTGCAGGTGGTGGACCGTGTTCCCGCAGACCGGGCATCGGGCGGTGCCCTCGATGAGCCGGCGCAACCCCTCCCGGCCCGCAGCGGAATCCCGCCGCGCGAACCGGTCGACCATGAGTGCGCCCCCGCTCGAGCTCTCCAGGTTGGAGAGCGGCACTTTGAGCGGGGTGTTGCACACGCCGCAGCGGGCGGGCAACCGGCACGTGCAAGCCATCTCGAAGGGGTACGACGACCTACTGTCGCAAAAGCTCATCGGCGGAGAAGTCGGCCGGCGCGAGGTCTATGTACCCCCTCCTGCCCTTGTAGACGGGTCGGTGATTTTCTTGCCGAACGATGACCCCACGCGAGCGACGATGCTCGAGCTCTTGCGCCAGCTGAACCGCAGCGAGGAGGAGCACGCCCAGGACTCGCCGGACCGCGCGAAGGAGCTGCCCGACCTCGAGGGCACGCTCGGTGGGTTCTGGGCCGTGAAAAGCGGGCAGGTGTCGGTGCGGTTCGCGCTGGGGCTGTTGCTCAAGAACCAGATGATACGGCAGAACTCGGACCAAGAGTTCTCCTGGGGCAAGGGCCGCTCCATGGGCAGCCGCTTTGCGATCACCACGCAAGGCAAACAGTTCCTGCTCGCCTCGATCGAGGACGCTGGACGGGTGAAGTAGTCCGGTCTCGGCTGCCGGGGCCGGGCGACCGGGCCCGGGTGAGCCGCAGACGCGATGGCGTGCTAGGTTCGACCCGTCGCTCGCAAGGCCTGGACGACCCATTCGAAGAGCCGTCGAGCGTGCTGCCCCAGTCCCACGGTCGTCGCCGCAGAAGCCGCCTCGGCTCCGTACTCGACCCGACTGTTCGACTCGAGGAGCGCCAGCAGGTGACGGATCGCCGGGTCGTTCCCTGTCGCAGGAACGGTGCGCAGGAGGTCCGCTGCGCCCGCGTGGTCCTCGCCGCTCCAGACCTGACCGAGGAGCGCGCACGTCAGCGCGTCCACCGCCGAGATCCCGAGATGGATCGCGCACACGCTGGCGGTCTCCCATTCCTTTTCCTCCAGGGCGCGAGAGAGCTGACGCTCGTACTGGCGCGCCCGCCGTAGGTAGACCGGATACCGGCTCGGGGGGAGCTTACGGATGCGCGCCATCGGCCGCTCCGGTGGGCACGGGCAGGGCGCTCCGCTCAATGGAGCGGAGGAAGCCCCGGCCTCGACCGGTCCGCACCTCGTGCGTCGTCAGGACCAGAGGGGACAGCGGATTGCCGTACTTTCTCCACAGAAGCTCTCGACCCACCGCCAATCGTTCCCGAACACGTTCCGACGCATCGGGGGAGTCCGTCTCGATGAACAGGTCGACATCACTGTCGGCTCGCTCTGCCCGCTTCGGGATCGATCCGTAGAGGAGCGCCCGGTTCGCGGGGAGTCCCTCCAGGAGCTCCGCCAGGTCCACGAGGAGCTCCTCGCGGAGCGTTCCCTCGCGCTCGAACAGCCGAGCGAGCGCCGGAGCCCAGATGTGGTCCGGATTCCAACCCCAGAGGTACGATCGCCCCGCGGTCTCGGCCCGAGCCAAGCCCTGGTCCTGGAGCTTGGTGAGCACCCGAGCGACCTGGGCGGTGGAGCCGCCGGCTCGGCGGGCCACTTCCCGACCGGTCAGTCGGGAGGTGGCGTGGGTGAACAGGGCGCGGAGTACGCGGACGTGGCTAGGGCTCGCGAGCAGTTCGTCCAGAGAATCCTCGAACTTCATGGCATTGTCTCACCAAAGAGTTACATGTCTCACGTAGTATATGAGACGGACGGCGCTCGCGGAGGGTGAGGACGTGCCTCCGTTCGCCAACCGTTAAGTAGCCCCCCACTTCCCTTTCGCCGTGTCCCGGATTCACTCCGGTCGCAAGGGCCGTTCCGGCTCCCACCGACCCTACCCGCTCACCAAGCCCGAGTGGGTCACCGCCGAGCCCGAAGAGACCCGGGAGCAGGCGGTTCGGCTGGCCAAGTCAGGACTTTCCCCGGCCCAAGTCGGGGCCACACTGCGCGACAGTTTCGGCGTTCCTTCGATCCGAACCGTCACCGGCAAGCGGATGCAGCCGCTGCTGCACGAGGCGGGAATTCGCGCGGACTTGCCGGAGGACCTCCAAGCGCTGCTCAAGCGGGTCGTCCACCTGCAGCGGCACCTGACCACCCACCCCCACGACAACTCCAACCGGCGGGGACTCAATCTGATGGAGTCCCGCATCCGCCGACTGGCCCGATACTACCGGCGACGCCGGACACTCCCCGAAGACTGGAGATACACCTCGGCGCGCGCGGTGCTCCAGGTGGAGTGATGGCCTCGGGGCCAGAACGGTTCCTCTCCGACCCCCGCTACGGCGACGAGTTCACCCGCGCCCGCGAGCTCCTGCTCGCCCACCCCGGCCGCTGGCGGGTCATCTACCACTACGATGGGGACGGGATCGCCAGCGCCACGAGCGCGGTGCGCGCGCTCCGTCGGCTCGGCTACGGACTGCAGGCCACTCCGCTCGTCGGCGTCGACCGCTCCCGGATGCTGGAGCTGCTCCACGCCACCCGGGGCCCGGTCTGGGTCGTGGACACCGGTGCGACCTGGCTCGACAGCTTCGCCGAGCACCCCTACCCCGTGCTCGTCCTCGACCACCACAGCTACGTGCCGCCGGAGCGCGCCGCCCCGGACCACGTGGCCTTCGTCAATCCGCTCGACTGGGGGGTCGACGGGATGAGCGAACTCTGCGCCGCGACGCTCACCTGGCTGTACACGATCTTCCTCGACCCGAAGAACTGGGACAACGCCCCCTGGGGGCTCTCAGGGGCCATCGCCGACCGCCAGCATGTGGGCGGTTTCCGGGGGCTCAACCTCCGACTGCTCCAAGAGGCGGAGGATCGCCAGTTGGTCAAGCGCCGGGTCGGAGTCGGCCTTTCCGGCGCGTCGGTCGCCGATGCGATCCAGCGGAGTATCGATCCGTACTTCCGGGGACTTTCGGGAAAGCGCGAGGCCGTGCTCGAGTGGCTGCGGGGTCTTGCGATCGAGCCGGCCGCGGCGCTCGGGTCGCTCGCTCCGGCCGACCTCGAACGGCTCACGAAGTCGCTCGAGGACCGACTCGTGCGTCAGGGGGTTCGCCCGGAGTTCGTTGCCGCCTTCCGTCAGGAGCATTACGCCCTACCCTCGGTCGGTATCGACGCCGGCGAGCTTTCCGAACTGCAGAACGCCTGCGGAAGGGCCGGCACTCCCTCGCTCGGAGTGGCCCTCGGTGTCGGGGATGCGGCCGCGCTCGCGCAGGCACGGACCGAGCGCGAACGCTGGCGGAGCGGCATCGAAGCCGGCCTCGCCCGACTCGAGGCGGGGCAGATTCAGGCGATGCCGCACCTCCAGTGGTTCGAGAGCCCCGAGACGCCGCTCGCCGGTACGCAGGCCGGGCTCGGGATGACCTACCTGCTCGATCCCAATCGGCCGGTGGCGGTGTTCACCACGGGCGATGGGGTGCTCAAAGTCTCGGCCCGGGGCACCCATTGGCTGGTCGGCCGGGGCCTCGACCTGGCCCGGGTCTGCCGCGAGGCCGCGGCGGGGGTCGGGGGAGAAGGTGGGGGGCACAAGGTCGCCTCGGGCGCGACGATTCCAAAGGGTAGCCGCGACAGCTTTCTCACGGAGGCAAACCGTCTCGTAGGGGAACAACTCGCCGGGGCCGTAGGGGGCGCATGAGCACGGAGAGCGGCACCCCGGATGTCCCGCCGGACAAGGGGGTGAAGGAGCAGCCGCTCGAGCGGGAGATCCATACCTCCTACATCGACTACGCGATGAGCGTCATCGTCGGGCGGGCGCTGCCCGACGGGCGGGACGGGCTCAAGCCGGTCCACCGGCGCATCCTCTGGGCGATGTGGGAGGGCGGTGTCACCCACGACCGTCCGTACCGCAAGTCCGCCCGGACGGTGGGAGAGGTGCTGGGGAAGTACCACCCGCACGGCGAGATCGCCGTCTACGACGCGCTCGTGCGGATGGCGCAGGAGTTCTCGCTGCGCTACCCGCTCGTCGACGGCCAAGGGAACTTCGGCAGCATCGACGGGGACCCGCCGGCGGCGATGCGGTACACCGAGGCTCGTCTCGCGAGCGTCGCCGAGGAGATGCTCACCGACATCGAGAAGGACACCGTCGATTGGACGGACAACTTCGACGGCTCGCTCCGCCAGCCGCTCACGCTGCCGAGCAAGCTGCCCAATCTGCTGGTCAACGGCTCGGCGGGGATCGCCGTGGGCATGGCGACGAACATGCCCCCGCACAACCTGGGGGAGATCGTCGACGCGTTGCACTACGTGCTCGCCCATCCGGCCGCCGGACTCGACGAGCTCCTCGCGCGCGTCCCCGGCCCTGATTTTCCGACCTGGGGTCTCCTGAGCGCCGAAGGGATACGGGACATCTACGCGACCGGCCGCGGCATGCTCCGTATCCGCGCCCGGGCCACGATCCGCGAGCGCGACGGCCGGGACGAGATCCAGATCACCGAGATCCCGTACGAGGTGAACAAGTCCGATCTGCTCAGCCTCATCGCCGAGCTGGTGAAGGCCAAGCGGATCGACGGCATCACCGACCTCCGCGACGAGTCCGACCGGCACGGGATCTCGATCGTCGTCGAACTCCGACGGGACGCTCCCGCGGAGATCGTGCTCAACCGGCTGTTCGAGCACACCCCGCTCGAGAGCACGTTCGGCGTGATCAACCTGTGTCTGGTCGACGGTCGTCCGAAGGTACTCAGCCTCCGGGAGCTGCTCGACCTGCACCTCGGCGAGCGACGCGAGGTGCTCACGCGGCGCACCCGCTTTGACTTGGCCCGCGCCGAGGAGCGTAAGCACCTCCTCGAGGGGTTCCTCATCGCCATCGACCACATCGACGAAGTGATCCGGATCATCCGGCGCTCCCGCGACGTCCCGACCGCGGAGACCTCGCTGATGGGGAAGTTCCTGCTCTCGACGGAGCAGGCCAAAGCGATCCTGGACATGCGGCTCGCCCGGCTGACCGCACTCGAGCGGGAAGCGGTGGAGAAGGAGGCCCGCGAGAAGGAGGAGCTGATCGGGCGGCTCCGAATCATCCTGGGGAGCCCGACGGAACTGGACCGGCTCCTGTTCAACGAGCTCACCGATCTCAAGACCAAGTACGCCGACAAGCGCCGCACCGAGATCGTGCCCGGGTTCTCCGAGCGGACGCTCGAGGACCTGATCCCGAACTCGGAAGTGGTCGTCCTCGTCACGCACGGGGGGTATGTCAAGCGGCTCCCGCTCGAGCAGTACCGCCGCCAGCGCCGCGGCGGCAAGGGGCTCGTGCAGATGGAGACGAAGGAGGAGGATTTCGTCACCCGCACCTTCGTCACGCGAACGCACGACTTCGTGCTGTTCTTCACGACCCTCGGCCGGGTCTACAAGCTCAAGGCCTACGAGCTGCCCGAAGGCAGCCGTCACTCCAAGGGCAAGGCGATCATCAACCTCCTACCGAAGCTCAAGGAAGGCGAGCGAGTGCAGACCCTGCTCCCGCTCCGCGAGATGGGCGGCGGCGGCAGCCTGCTGTTCGCCACCCGGCGCGGACTCGTCAAGCGGACGGAGCTCGACCAGTACCAGAACATCCGGACGAACGGGATCCAGGCGATCCTCCTCGAGGAGGGCGACGAGCTGGTCCACGTGGCGCTCGTCGCGGACCCGTCGGCCCAAGCGATCCTTGCCACCGCCTCCGGCCAGCTGGTGCGCTTCGCCCTCACGGAGGTTCGGCCGACGGGCCGGGCCACCTACGGAGTCATCGGCGTGCGACTCGCCGACCCGGCCACGGACCGCGTGGTGACGATGGCGCCGGTGAGCTCGGCGTATCCGCACCTGCTCACCCTCTCCAGCACCGGCTTTGGCAAGCGGAGTGCCTTCGACGAATACCGCGAGACGCGACGGGGGGCCCGCGGTGTCCGCACCATCCGCACCGGAGGTCGGAACGGCTCGGTCGTGGGAGTGCTGCCGGTCCGGGAGGACCAGGAAGTGCTCGTGACCACGCAAGGCGGGATCACGATCCGGATCCCGGTCTCGGGCATCCGTGCCCAGGGTCGCAATACCCTAGGCGTCCGCATCATCCGGGTCGAGCCCACCGACGCGGTCAAGGACGCCGTCGCCCTCGACCCCCCGCCGGAGGCGGAGGATGCGCCACCGGCTCCCCCGCCCCCGCCCGGCGCGGCCGACGAGGAGGAACCGCTCGTGGAGGAGCCGACCCCCGACTCCGGGGAGGACGATGCGCCACCGGCCGCGGGGTAAGCGGATCCTCCGCTGCCCGCAGTGCCGGTCGACCCACGTCGTCTTTGACGCCGCCCTGATCACGGGGCAGCGGTACCACTGCCTGGACTGCGACTACCTGGGCGCCTTCGTGTTGGAGGAGGAGCTCAAGGCCGCGCCACCGGAGTCGCCCCCGTGAGGGTGATCATCTACACGGGCAAGGGCGGCGTCGGGAAGACCTCGCTCGCCGCGGCGACGGCGCTCGGGGCCGCGGCGCACGGGCACCGCACGCTCGTCCTCTCGACCGACTCGGCCCATTCCCTCGGCGACTCGCTGGGTACGCCGCTCGGGCCGGACCCGCGGACCGTCGCCCCGAACGTCGACGCGCTCGAGATCGACGTACTCACCGAGCTCGAACGCAGCTGGAAGGCGGTGCACGAGTACCTGCTGCGACTCCTCGCCTCGCAGGGCGTCGAGGAGATCACGGCGCAGGAGGTGGTCATCCTCCCCGGGATGGAGCTCATCGCCGCGCTGCTGCGCCTCGATGGCATCGAACAGGAACACCGGTACGACACCGCGGTGCTCGACACGGCACCCACCGCCGAGACCCTGCGATTGCTGAGCTTCCCGGACGCGATCGAGTGGTACTTCGACCGTGTCCTCCGGATGCAGCGCCGGGTCACTCGCGTGGTGCGCTCCACCGTCGGGCGCGCGATGAAGACGCCGCTTCCCTCGGAGGGATTCTTCGACACGCTCGAAGAGCTCCAC
Organism: Thermoplasmata archaeon; assembly: GCA_022749995.1. Lineage (GTDB taxonomy): Archaea > Thermoplasmatota > Thermoplasmata > Lutacidiplasmatales > UBA184 > JAKIVR01. The sequence continues at coordinate 35,605 of JAKIWO010000001.1, forward strand.
GAGCGGTTCCGGCGGGTGCGGGCGTTGCTCACCGACCCAGGCCGCTCGACGGTACGCCTCGTGGTGAATCCGGAGCGGATGGTCATCGCGGAAACGCAGCGCGCGTACACCTACCTGTGCCTGTTCGGTCTGACCGTCGAATTGCTCGTGGTCAACCGGATCATGCCCAAGGAGGCGACCAGCGGCTACTTCGCCCCCACGCGCAGCGAGCAGGACAGGAACCTCGGCTCGCTGGAGGAGTTGTTCGGCGCGCTCCCGCAGCTGCCCGTGCCTCGGTACCCTCGCGAGGTGATCGGCCGCGAGTCACTGGATCAGCTCGGCAAGGACGTGTTCGGGGAGAACGACCCGGCACGGATCTGGCCGAGCAGCCCTCCCATACGGTTCCGGATGCGCGAGGGAGCCCCCTCCATCGAGCTCACGCTCCCGCTCGTCGATCCCTCGGCGGTGCAGCTGAGCCAGCGGGGCGACACGCTCTACCTCACCGTGGGCGCCTACCGACGCTCGATCGCGTTGCCGGTCGCCTACACGCGCAGTCAAGTGGAGCGGGCCTACTTCGATAAGGGAACTTTCGTGATCCGGTTCCGTGGTGGGGATGCCGCCAAGCACTGATCCGCCGGAGGAGCGCGGGGTGCCTCCCCCGCTCAAGGCGCTACTCGAGCTGCTGCGCGCCGAGTTCTCGAGCGTCGAAGTCGCGGGGGCGGTGGAACGGCTCGGCCGCAGCGCCGGCCGCCTGCTCGAGTCCCTACCGGAGGAGCCCGAAGCGCCCGAGCGAGTGCGCGAGGCCGCCGCGGATGCGCGCAACGCGTTCCTGGATTTGCTGCGGATCAGTTCGACCGTGGCCGCTTCGGCGCTCGCCGGCTCCGGCGCTGCCGGATCGGAGCCGCTCCGGCGGATCGAGGTGAGCGCTGCGCCCGCTGCGGAGGAGGGGAGCCCCGACGCAGTGCCGCCACGAGCGCGAGGGCGCGCACCGTCGGCGCGACCTCGTGCACCCGCACCAGGTGCGCCCCCCCGAGCGCGGCGACGACCGCCGCGGCGATCCCGGCCTCGGCCCGCTCCGTAACCGGGGCGCCCCCCAGGGCGGCCCCGAGCATCGACTTTCGGGACGCCCCCACGACCACCGGGAACCCGAGCGAGCGCAGCTCGCCGATGTGCGCGAGGAGCTCGAGGCTCTGCGCGGGCGTCTTACCGAACCCGAGCCCCGGGTCGATCAGGATGGCCTCCGGCGCCACCCCGTCGGCCACCGCCGTCGACGCGGCATCGGCGAGGAAGCCGTAGACCTCGTCGCGGAGCTCGACGTAGCGGGTGTCCTGCTGCATCGTGCGCGGAGTCCCCCGCATGTGCATCGCGATCACCGGTGCGCCGGTGCGCGCGAGCAGCCGTCGCATGCCGCCTTCGCGCAATCCGCCGATGTCGTTGACGAGGTCGGCCCCCAGCGCGAGGGCCTCCTTCGCCACCTCGGAGCGCCGCGTGTCGACGGAGATGGGCACCGAGCTACGGTCGTGGAGTTTCCGCAGGACGGGGGTTAGCCGGGCGAGCTCGGCCCGGGCAGAGACCGGTGCGGCACCGGGGCGCGTCGACTCGGCCCCCACATCGATCAACGCCGCGCCTTCGGAGATCAACTCCTGCGCGCGGGTCACGGCGGCCGCCGGCTCCAAGTACCGACCGCCATCGGAGAACGAGTCCGGCGTCACGTTGACGACACCCATCGCCCGACAGTCCGGACCGAGCGACAGGGTCCGGTGTAGACCGCGGATCGTGAAGGGAGCCCGCCGAGTGTAGCCGGCGAGGGCCGCCTTGCCCGCTCGGGCCACCTCCCGGAGATGGAACGGCTGGCGCTCGAGCTTCGGCCAGAGCCGTTCGTACTGGGCAGGGGTCGCCGTCAGGACGACGGCGGTGCTACGTACCGAGTGATCGGCAATCCCTCGCGCCTGAGCCGCGTCCCCCCCGAGGGCCAGCAACTCCTGTTTAAGGAGAGGCGACGCCTTGAGCGGAACGCCATCGAGCCGCAGCAGGCGAAGCTCCGCCTTGCGGGTCATGATGCCGACCCCCTCGGGGTCGGAATCGGTGCGCTCCAACTCGCGGGCGACGGCCGCCGAGTCTCTCGGCGCCAAGACGCGGGCCCGGAACTGCGCGACCGCGCGGAGCGATGCGGCCGCGGTCCGGAGATCGGGCACGCCGCGAGGAACCTCGGGCCGCATATATCGGACCAGCCGCGCAGCTCGGACGCTTCTCGTCCCACGCGCCAGGGTGCTCGGTGCCGCTTTTCCTCCGCGCGTTGTTCGGGGATTCGTGACGGAGCTGGAGCGAGCCAGCGCGCCCATTCTTGCGGTGGCCGGCGTCTCGGCGACCGGCAAGACCACGACGCTCGACCAGCTCCGTGGGTCGCGCCGGCGGGCCGTGCTAGCGGAGCCTTGGGCGGCGCTCCGACCTCGACCTCGACTCGACGTTCGAAATCGAGCGGAACTTCGCGGCGTGGAGCGCCGGCTCCTGCGTGAAGAGATCAAACGATTCCGCCGAGCGGAACGGATCGCGGCCGGTGGCCGGACGGTTTGGCTGGACACCCCACCCGTTGGCCCCCTGACCTACGCCCGCGCGGTGAGCGCCCTGCTCGGGTGGGAATGGGACGCCACCCGCATCTTCGGGGCCGCCGGCCGGACCCGAGCCGCGCCACCCGCCATTCAACTCCCCCACCTTACGATCTACCTCCGGACGCCGATAGAGCGGTTGCTCGCTCGGGCCTTCGAGAGCTCCGGGGGCCGAGATCCGAGCCTCGCCGTGCGCCACTTAGTCGTGGGGCTGGTGGAGCAGGAGTTCTGGCTGACGGATTTCCGAGTCGCGTTCCCCGCGCGATTGCGGGTGATGGACGGAGAGATCGGTCCGGGAACCGTCGTAGAGTTGGCCCAGCATTGGGAGGGCGACGCCCGCCGGGCGGGAACCGTCCTCCCCGAGGAGCGGGGGTGTCTAGAGCGGTTGCTTCGGCGACCGGCACGGCTGCCCCGACGCTTCGCGGAGCCCGGGCGAATGGTTAAGCCCGCGGCGCGGTGGAACCGTCGCCGATGAAGCCGCTCGAACTTCTAGAGCAGAGCCTGCAGAAGCGGGTGCTCGTGGAGCTCAAGGGCGGACACTCCTTTCGGGGTGTCCTCGAAGCGTACGACCAGCACCTCAACCTGATCCTTTCCCACGCCGAGGAAGTGGTCGGTGAGCAGGTCACGCCGCACGCCGGGCTGACCCTGCTGCGCGGCGACAGCGTCGTCTTCATATCCCCGTAGCCTTCGGCCGAAGGCCCATGGGAAAGGGAACGCCGGCCCGCCGCGGGGGCAAGATTGTACACTTCCGCTGCCGCCGCTGCGGAAAGCACTCGTTTCACCGCCAGAAGCGGGTCTGTGCCTCCTGCGGCTTCGGTGACAGCCCGCGTTGGCGCAGCTTTTCCTGGGCCAAGCTCCGTTAGGCGTCCAGCCTCCTCAGGCCCCGAAGCGGCCGAGAAACCCAGCGATTGCTGGAAACAGCAAACCGGAGCGGCCGCTCGCGGGCCGAAGTGATCCCCACCCGGCGCCCAGCATCGATGCTGGGCGGCGGGGCAGGCCCCGGAAGTAGTCGAATCTCGGACTCCTCCAGATTCCATCCGTCCATCCCCCGCTGGATGGCCAACGCGCGGCACAGCCGTCCGGGACCGGAGGTGGAGGAGAGGCCCGGCATGAGCGGTTCGCCCGCTCGGATCAAGGCGGCCTCGCCGCTGCGCCCCACCACGTTGGCACAGAGCACCTGATGGATCGCGAATACGTAGAGCGTGCCCGGTGGACCGAACATCGATCGATTGCGAACGCTGGGCCCCAGGAAGGCGTGGCTCGCCGGATCCCCGCGGCCGTACGCCTCGGTCTCCACGATCCGGACCCCGCGAAATTCTCGACCGATCCGATGGACGAGCCGGGCGCCGAGGAGCTTCCGCGCGAGTTCCGGCGCCGGCAGGACCCAATCGCGTGCCGGGAATGGATGCGCGAACGCGGCCCGCAGCGACGCTGGTCGCGCCACCTGCTAGAGGAGTTTGCCCCGGTCGGCGAGCGGCAGACCGTCGACCGCGACCGTGGCCTCCCCCACGACGATCCAGGAGAGGAACGGACAGCGATTGCTCCCGCCGAAGGCGCGGTTGCCCCCGATGGCGAGCGTCACCGCTCCCTCCTCCTGGTCCTCCACCTGCGGCGTCGCGGGCGGGAGCGACGGGTTGATCCCGATGGAGAACAGCCCCGCGAGCTCCTTGCCCTTCGGCGCGGCCTGATAGGCCTCGTCGAACGCGGCCTGCCCCTCGGTGAACCAGGAGTTGACGAGCCGTCCCTGCCGGAACTCCCACTGGCCCCCCTCGCCCCGACCCGTCGGCAGGAAGCTGGGGCGGTTGGCGATGAGCAGCCCTTCGGCGCTCCGCTCGTCGATCGCCACCACCACCGAGCCCGGGGGAGAGACGGCCATGTTCTGGCCGGTGCGGAGGTCCTCGGGACCGACCACGCCGTCGTCGACGACCGGGGCACGGGCCTTGAGCTTCAACGTGCAATCGGTCCCGTTGGGCGCGGTGATCCGCAGCTGGTGGCCTTTGCCGAGCTTGCGGGCGGCGAGTTTTCCGAGCCGCACGACGTCCGCCGGGTCCGGGTCGAGCGCGCCGCGCAGGAGTTGGCCGCGCCAGGTCGAGGCGCTCACTCCCCAATGCTCGGCTTGCGCCTCGCTCGCGTAGCCGAGCGCAGAGCGCACCGCGCGAATGCGGGCCCGGCGCGCCCGTCGGTACCAGTCGTTCTGGAATCCGGTGAGCCCGACCCGGGTCCCCTCGGGCAGCGCCCGTAGTCGGGGGCGATCGGCCGGCCCGGGAAAGAACACGTAGGCGTGGGTGCGGTCGAGCGCGGCCCACTCGTGGGTGCCCGGCGTCGCCCAGCGGGAGACGCTCGGCGCCGAATCGATGCTGCGCCAGTACAGGCTCTCGTCCTCGAAACGCAGGATCGGGTGGGCGCCCCGGCGTCGGGCCTCGAGCACGCAGGCGAGCGCGTACGGCAGCGTGTGGTTCCACGTCTCCACCACGACGTTCTCCCCGGCGCGCACCCGGAGCGCGGTGCCGAGGAGACGTTGGGCGAGCGCCGTGGGGGCGCTCTCCTCCCCACCCATCCCGCCGACGGGAGGCCTCCCTCGGTTAAACAGTTGAGCCGAGAGGGCGCCGTCGGGATGGTCGACGTTAGCGCTGCCGGATTCGCACGCGTTCGACGAGTTCGGAGGCGGATTCGCCGTGCGCGAGTCGGCCCGCGATCTGGCCCAGTAGGAGGCCGGCATCATCGTACGGCCCCGGCAGCAGGGAGCCGGGAGGAGCGGCCGGGAACTGGGCGGACCATCCACGGTCTTCGCTGGCACGTTGCAGGATGCGCTCCACTCCCCGAGCTCGAGCGAAGTTACCCAGGTCGCGTCGAAGCGAAGCCGGCACGCGATGGCCCCAGGCACGTAGCAGCGCGTCGAGCTTCTCCGGCCGATGGCGCCGGCGTTGGGCGCCGCTGCCGAGCACGCCGTTGAAGTAGAGGAACGGCCCGCCGAGCTGCACCGCCTCGATGAGGGTGCGCGAGCCGGTGACCATTCGGATTCCAGCGGCCGCGAAACGGGCCCGCCAGGACCGGCGATTCAGGTACGGCAACGTGCGGAGATGCAGCCGTCCCAGCGAGAGCTTCGCCCAGTCGATCGGACCCCGGGCGAAAACCTCCAGCGGCTGGGACAGACTCCCGCCGAAGCGCGCCATCGGCCCGAGCAGCTCCCTCGAGGAGGATGGGCTGGCGTACCACAGCCACTCTCGCTGCCGAATCGGGCCCCGGACGGCGAATGGTTCATCCCAGAGGGGGCCCGTCGGGACCGCCGCAGGGAACTCTGATCGAAACGCCCTCGGATCTCCGAACGTCGGGAACAGATGGAGCATCCGTGGGTGGTCGAACGCCCGGAATCGGGCGTACCACCGGTGGGTCTGGGCCTCCTCTAGGCGGCCCGCCCGGGTCCGGAGATGGGGTCGGATCCAACGCACGGGACGACCGCCTTCGCGGTACCGCTCGGTCACCTGCCTCGACGAGGTCAGCGTACGAGCGAATTCCCCCAAACTGACATGCACGACCCGGTCCGGGCCGTACGTCCTCTCGATCGCCGCCGCTTCGGCCGCCCACGGGCCGGCGCGGCCGAGCCGGCCCGGACGCTCGGGAGCGGCGCTCACGCCCAAGTCGGAGCCCACCGTTAGCGCTCGAGCCGCCTTGGGCCGAAGCTGAGCCACCCGCTGGAGCGGAAGCTCGGCCCGCTCCGGTCGGACCCCCGACGGAAGCGGCGCACCGCCGGCGCGGTAGAGCAGCAGCGGCCAACCCTCGCGCCCTAGGCGACGGGCCGCGGCGTAGACCTCCTCGAGGTCGCCCGAGCCGCCACCGAACACCGACGGTAGCAGGTACACTTCGAGTCCGCTCTTCATCGCCGCGGGGCCCGGCCCTCAGCGACGCCTAGCCGTCGGTCTCCTCGGCGGAGAGGGGCAGTGCGGTCTCGAAGAGCTCGCGCAGTGTGGGGGAGGCTCCGCCGGCCTCGGACTCCGGAGCGGGCAGCCGGGCCGGCCGCTCCCACTCGTTCTCGCCGACGCGGGCGCGCGCTTCGAGGATCGTGTGCGCCGTGAACGGGTCGGGATCGCCCGGGCGCAGGCGACCGAGCGCTTGGATGATCGTATCGAAGAGGCGGGAATTCGCATCCGAGAGCAGCTTGACGGCGCCGTCGCCCTCGGCGACGGTACTCGCCTCGCCCCGCGCCGGAGTGGACTGACCGAGCAGCGTCGCCAGCTGCTCGCGAGCGCCGTCGTCGCCGAGGCGCCCCAAGGTCCAGACGGCCGCGAGACGAACCTCGCTCGAGCCGTTGTAAAGCTCCTCCCGCACTCGAGGCGCCGACTCGACCAATCGCAGCCGTCCCAACGCATAGAGCGCACCCCGGCGCGGCCACGGGTGCGGATCCTCGAGCAGTTCCAGGAGTCGGGTAAGATCGGTCGGGGCGCCGACGCGTCCGAGGGACTCGGCGGCAGCCCCTCGGACCGCCCAGCTCGGGTCGGCGAGCGATGCGCGCAAGGCTTCCGGGGCTCCCTCCCACCCGAGTTGCGCGAGCGATCGTGCCGCGCAGACCCGGGTCCAGCTGGCGCGGTCGGCGAGCGCCGCCCGGATCGCGGGACCCGCCCGGGGGTCGCCGATCTTGCCCAGGGCGACGAGCAGCGCGGGTTTGCCCCACGTGCCCGCGCGGGCGAGCTCCTCGAGGAGTTGCGGCAGCGCTGTGCGGTCGCTGCAACTTCCGAGGACGACCGCCGCCGCGATCCGCACCTTTTCGGATGGGTCGGCAAGGAGCGGCCGTATCCACTCGACCGTCTCGGGCGATCCTTGCCGGGCGAGCGCGTGAATGCTCTCGCGCCGGACCCGGTCGGACGGGTCCCGCAGCATGGCTCGGACCGGACCCGAAGTCGAAGCCCCCGGCATGCGCCCCAGCGCGACCACCGCGGACCACCGCACTTCGTCGTCCTCGTCGGTCAGTCGTGCGAGAAGTGCGGGTGCCGAGAGCGGAGAGGCAATGCTCCAGAGCGCCCAAGCGGCCTGGGTTCGTACCCGGGCGACGGGATCCGCCAGCGCATGCTCTAGCGGTGTTCGGCTCTCCAGGCTGGAGAGTACACCGAGCGCCTCCGCCGAGCTCGACCTCACCGCGGGTTCGGGATCTTCGAGCGCGGCCTCGAGGCCGATGCGACCGCGTGCCTCGTGCAACTTTCCAATCGCCCACGCACTCGCTTGGCGCATCGAGGGCGCCGGGTCGGAAAGCCCGGCCAGGAGAAGTTCCGGAGGTACTGGGCCGCCCGAGTCGGTCAGCTGACGTAGCGACGAGAGACGTTCGGCCAGCGGACGAGGCTCCGAGCCGGCCGCGGGGCGTGCCGGGGGCGTGCTCGTCGAGCCGGACATGCGATGGATAGGAGGGGACTCGCTTAATGGGATAGCGCGACCGGGGCGGCTTCGACCACGACCTCCTCGGCCGGAAGCGCTAGCGGGAGCACTTCCGCACCTCCCGGAGCGGTCAATTCGCGTGCTGGGGTGGAGGCTCGGGTCCCGTGTCCACGATGGGCGGAGGCGCCGGTCGTCCGGCCCCGCCGCGGCAGCGCGGCGGGCGGAAGTCGGCGCGAGAGGTCGAGGAGCACGGAGAGCAGGATGGATTCGAGCAGGTCGGGGCTCCCGACGTACGCGGCCTCGTTGACATGCCGGCGGGCTCCCCGGGTGAGCTCGGCGAAGGCCCGGCGTTCCTCGGGACGCTGGAGCAGCCGACCGAATTCGTCCCAGCGGGCGAGGCGCTCCTCGAGGGCGCGGCGATAGGTCGGGCCGACCCGCCGCAGCCGTTCGCTGCGGGCAAGGGAGTCGGGGCGAAGGGGGGCATCGTGCAGCACGAGATTCACCCCCGTCGGATCTCGGCGCGTCGGCCCGTGGCGGGAAGGGGTGGGAGTCGGGGCAGCTCGTTGAACGCGGTCATCGATTACCGGAGCGCTAGCTCCCGCGCCAGCGCATAAGGGAGGGAGCCGAGGGTCTGAAACGGCCGGCGGTTGGCGGCCGTTTCCGTGTCGAGGGGCCTCTAGACCGGGAGGCGACCGCGTACCATCCACGCCTCGGAGGGCAGCTCGAGGAGCTCCGTGAGCCTGTGCGCGTTGGCGGCCGCGTCCCCGCGGAAGTGGTTGTTGAAGAAGACGAGCAGCTCGGTGTCGCTCTCGGCGAGCTCTCGGATCTTCGGTACCCAGCCCTCGAGTTCCGCGTCGGAGTACCGGTAGTCGTACCAGACCGGTTGGCCGTGACCGTGGAACCGCAGGTAGGAGAACGACGCGGTGCGCTCCAGGCGGACCGGCAGATGCGGTTCGTCCACTACGACGTGCGCCAGGTGGAACTCGCGCAAGAGGGCGAACGACTCGGGGGAGAGCCAGCTCGGCTCGCGGAACTCGACGGCGACCGGGATCTCGGGCGGCAGCTGTTCGTAGAAGCCGCGTACCGTGGCCGGCTCGAACGGCAGCGAGGGAGGGAGCTGGAGCAGCGCGGCGGCGAGCCGGTGGCTCTCTTGGAGCGGCCGGAGGAACTCGAGGAACTGGCGCAGCTCGGTGTCGGCCCCGACGAGCCGCCGTTCGTGGGTGATCGCCTGCGGGAACTTGAGGGCAAACCGGAAGCCGCTCGGCGTCCGACGGACCCAGCTCGCCGCGTAGCTGGTCGGCGGGAGTCGGTAGAAGGTCGAATTGACTTCAACGATGGGAAACAGCCCCGTGTAGAATCGGAGCTTGTCCAGCTTGCCGCGCGGGGGATAGACGGGACCGACCCACTCCGGATAGTCCCATCCGCTGGTGCCGATCCGGATCGTTCCCACGGGTTGCCGATCGAGGGCATTCCGACGCGGCGGATGAGGTTCCGGAGTTCCGTTTCCGTCGAGCGGGAAGCTCCGGCGGGGACCCGGGAGCCCGGCACTCTCGGCGCCGGGCCAAACCCTAAATAGACAGGGCCCGTGGAAAATCCTCGAGGAATCCCCGATGGTTCAGGTGGACATCGAGCTCGCCAAGTGCACGGGCTGCGCGCACTGCCGGGATGTCTGCCCCGTCAACGTCTTCGAGCTCAAACCACGGGACCAGTTCCCCGAAGTAACCGACGACCCCGGGGTCGCGGCGAAGTTCCAGTTCCGCACGGAGCGCTCGGTGGCGATCAACGGCCCGGAGTGCATCGTCTGCGAGGCGTGCCTGTTCGAGTGCGAAGGGGAGTGCATCCTCATCACCGACGACGAAGGGCACGTCCACCACTCGACGTACAAGTAGCGCCGGGCGCACTTCGCGCGCCCCGTCGACGTTCCGCCGAGGCAGCCGTTAAATACGCTCGGCCCCCGCCGAACGCGCGACTATGCCCTCGGCGTCCGAGAGCGATACAACGGTAGTACTCGGCGAACGGGAGCTCGCCATCGGCTTTCGGTTGGTGGGTCTTTCCCACGTGATCGAGGTCGCTCCGGAGAGCGCCGCGAAGGAGTTCCAGAAAGTAATGGCCGACCCGAACGTCTCGCTGATCATCGCGAGCGAATCGATCCGGCCACAGCTTTCGGAGAACCAGCGGACGCAGGCCGAAGGTTCGCTCCGCCCGCTCGTGGTGTTCGTCCCGTCGCCCACCGGTGAGTACGAGGTGGAGAGCCTCTCCGCGCTCGCCAAGCGCGTGCTCGGCGTTTCCCTCGCGGTGCCGCACTAGGGGGCTCGATGGCAGGAGCGGTCGCGAGGGTCTCCGGGCCGGTCGTCATCGCCGAGGGGCTGACGAACGCCAAGATGTTCGACGTCGTGCGCGTCGGCGAGCTCGGGCTCGTCGGCGAGATCATCAAGTTGGTCGGAGAGACCGCCACGGTCCAGGTGTACGAGGACACCACGGGGATCCGTCCGGGGGACAAGATCGAGACCACCGGCCAGGCGCTCTCCGTCGAATTGGGTCCGGGGCTACTCAAGTCCATCTACGACGGGGTCCAGCGTCCGCTCGATGTCCTGCAGAAGAATCTGGGGGACTTCATCACCCGCGGCTTCGTCGCCGCGCCGCTCGACGAGACCAAGAAGTGGGAGTTCACTGCCACCGCCCGCGTCGGTAGCGAGCTCACCCCCGGCACCATCCTGGGCACTGTCCAGGAGACGCCGCTCATCCTCCACAAGATCATGGTCCCACCCGAGGTCCGTGGCACGCTGACCGCGCTCTCGAGCGGCACCTACACGATCCGCGAGAAGATTGGCACGATGAAGGGCCCCGCGGGCGAGATTCCGCTCACGCTCACGCAGCGCTGGGTGGTCCGGTTGCCCCGGCCGGTGCAGCAGAAGCTCGCTCCCACCATCCCGCTCCTCACCGGCCAGCGCGTCATCGACACCTTCTTCCCGGTCGCCAAAGGGGGGACCGCCGCCATCCCTGGGCCGTTCGGCTCGGGCAAGACGGTCACGCAGCAGCAGCTCGCGAAGTGGGCCGATTCCGACGTGGTCGTCTACGTCGGTTGCGGCGAGCGCGGCAACGAGATGACCGAGGTGCTCGCCACCTTCCCGAACCTCGTGGACCCCAAGTCCAAGCGGCCGCTCATGGAGCGGACGATCCTCATCGCCAACACCTCCAACATGCCGGTCGCCGCCCGGGAGGCGAGTGTCTACACCGGCATCACGATCGCCGAGTACTACCGGGACATGGGCTACGACGTCGCCCTGATGGCCGACTCCACGAGCCGGTGGGCCGAGGCGATGCGGGAGATCTCCGGCCGTCTCGAGGAGATGCCGGGCGAGGAAGGCTACCCGGCGTACTTGGGCCGCCGCGTCGCGGAGTTCTACGAGCGGGCCGGACGGGTCGTCACGCTCTCGCCGGACCAGCGGACCGGCTCGGTCACGGTGGTCGGCGCGGTCTCCCCTCCCGGCGGGGACTTCGCCGAGCCGGTGAGCCAGAACACCCTGCGCGTCACCCGGGTCTTCTGGGCGCTCGATGCGTCGCTGGCCTCCCGGCGCCACTTCCCCTCGATCAACTGGCTGCAGAGCTACTCCCTCTACACCGGAGACCTCGAGGAGTGGTACCGCACGGGAATCGCGCGGGACTGGGCCAGCCTGCGACAGCGGGCGATCCAGACGCTGCAGCAGGAGTCGGAGCTGCAGGAGATCGTCCAGCTCGTCGGGGTCGACGCGCTGCCGGAGCGGGAGAAAGGGATTCTCGACGTCTCGCGGATGCTCCGGGAGGATTACCTCCAACAGAGCGCCTACGACGAGGTGGACACGTACACGTCGATCCAGAAGCAGTACCGGATGCTGCGTGCCATCCTCTCCTTCGGCGAGCGGGAGCAGGAGGCGATCGGCAAGGGCGCGACGGTCGGGCAACTCCAGCAACTGCCGGTGCGCCAGAAGCTCTCGCGCATGAAGTGGATCCCCGAGGCCGACCTCACGAACTCCTTCGACCAGCTCGAGGCGGAGATGACCCAGTCGGTCGCGCAGCTCGCCACGGAGAGCTAGTGGCGAGCACGAAGGCCCCGAAGACCGCCCCCGTCGACGCGGACGTGCCCATCGACTACCGGACGATCGAGCGAGTCTCGGGACCGCTCCTGTTCGTGCGCGATGTCGAACGGGCCGCCTACGGCGAGATCGTCAGCATCGAGCTGCCGAACGGCGACCGCCGCCAGGGCCAGGTGCTGGATTCTCGCCGGGGGCTCGCCATCGTGCAGGTGTTCGGCCCGACGATGGGCATGAACGTCCATCAGACGAGCGTGAAGTTCATGGGCGAGGTCGCCCGCCTGCCCGTATCCGACGAGATGCTGGGCCGCGTGTTCAACGGCCTCGGCGAGCCGCGCGACGGCGGACCGCGCATCGTCTCCGAGCAGCGGCTAGAGATCGTCGGGAACGCGATGAATCCGTACTCGCGCGAGGAGCCGAGCGAGTTCATCCAGACCGGTCTCACCAACATCGACGTGATGAACACCCTCGTGCGCGGTCAGAAGCTGCCGATCTTCTCCGGCGCGGGGCTACCGCACAACCAGATCGCTGCCCAGATCGTACGCCAGGCCAAGCTGAGGGACTCCACCGAGAACTTCGCCGTGATCTTCGCGGCGATGGGGATCACGAGCGAGGAGGCGAACTTCTTCCTGAAGGAGTTCGAGAGCACCGGCGCCCTGGAGCGGACCGTCGTCTTCCTCAACCTCTCGAGCGACCCGTCGATGGAGCGGATCATCACCCCGCGGATGGCGCTCACCACCGCCGAGTTCCTCGCCTACGAGCGGGACATGCACATCCTGGTCGTACTCACCGACATGACGAACTACTGCGAAGCGCTCCGGGAGGTCGCCGCCGCGCGGGAGGAGGTGCCCGGCCGACGCGGATACCCCGGCTACATGTACACCGACCTCGCGACGCTCTACGAGCGCGCGGGCAAGATCCACGGCCGCAAGGGCTCGATCACGCAACTGCCCATCCTCACGATGCCGGCCGACGACATCACCCACCCGATCCCGGACCTGACCGGCTACATCACCGAGGGGCAGATCGTGGCGAGCCGTGAGTTGCAGCGGCGCGGCGTCTACCCGCCGATCGACGTGCTCACCTCGCTCTCGCGCCTCATGAACCAAGGGATCGGCAAGGGCCGGACCCGGGACGACCACCGCGGGGTGGCCGACCAGCTCTACGCTTCCTACGCTACCGGCAAGGACCAGCGGGCGCTCTCGGCCATCGTCGGGGAGGAGGCGCTCTCCAGCGTCGACCGGATCTACCTCAAGATCGCCGAGCGGTTCGAGACCGAGTTCGTGGGCCAGCGGCCGGACGAGGACCGCACGATCGACGAGAGCCTGGCGATCGGCTGGGACCTGCTCTCGGCGCTGCCCGAGGCCGAGCTCAAGCGGGTCAAGCCCGAGTTCATCCAGAAGTACTACAAGTCCCGACCGGCGGCGTAGGGACCGGGGGCTCGCATGGCGCTCGAGAACGTCCGCCCGACCCGGCTCGAACTGCTGCGCACGCGCCGGCGCATCGTCCTCGCCAAGAAGGGGCTCAATCTCCTCAAGCTCAAGCGATCGGCCCTGATCGCCGAATTCTTCTCGCTCTCCAAGCAGGCGCTCGAACTGCGGGGCAACCTGCGCGAACGGATCGCCCGTGGCTACGCCTCCATCCGGGTCGCGGAGATGCGCGAGGGCCCGACCAAGCTCGAGAGCGTCTCGCTGCTGCTCCCGGAGCTCGCCAGCGTGCGGGTGGCGACGAAGAACGTAATGGGCGTCAAGACTCCCCGCGTCGATGCGGGCAGCTTCTCCCCGATCCCCGCCACGGCGCTGCTCGACCTGCCCACCTCGATCGACGAGTCGGTGCAGCACTTCCAGGGAATCTATCGGGTCGTCCTCGAGATCGCCGAGAAGGAGAACGCGCTGCGGCGGCTCCTACGGGAGATCGAGAAGACCAAGCGCCGCGCGAGCGCCATCGAAAACGTCCTGATCCCGCGGCTGGTCGCCACGGTCCGGTACATCAAGTTCCGTTTCGACGAGCTCGAGCGGGACGCCTTCAGCATGCTGAAGACGGTCAAGCGCAAGATGGAGCAGGCGGAGGCCGCCGGTGTCGCGTAACCCACCGCCGCTGTTCGCGCCTCCGCGGCTGCCGCGCACGCCGGCCGAGTTCCGGTTCGTCCGGTACCTCTCGCTCACCTGGGGACTGCGGGTCGCCGTCGTGGTCATTCTGCTCGTGCTGCTCCACGAAGCGGGGTTGTTCTAGCCGTGAGCGAGGAAGCGGTCACCGGGTCCGACGCGGCGCTCGCCCCGATCCAGCACGTCCGCGCGGCCGAACGGCAGTGGGAAGCACGGCTCACGCAATTCTCGGCGCAGGCCAAGGCGGAGCTCGACCGGCTCGGTGCCGAAGCCGACGCGGCGATCGCGAGCGCCCGCGTCGAAGCCGAGCGGGCTCGGACCGAGCTCCTCGAGCGGACCCGCGCCGACACCGAAGCGCTGACCCAGCGACTGCTCGCCGAGGGGAAAGCCACGGCCGACGCGATCCACGGCAAGACGGCGGCGGAGCTCGCGGCGCTGCGCGCCAAACTGATCTCCGCGGTCGTCGGGCCGTTCGGTCCTTCCTCCTCCTAACGGAAGCCAAGTCCCATGACCTTCCTGCGACCGGTCGCGATGGTCAAGGTCGGTCTCCTAGGACTCAAGAGCGACCGGCCCGCCATCCTCTCGGCGCTGCACGACCTCGGGGCGGTCCAGGTCGAACCGATCCGCAAGGAAGCACTCGCCGAACTCGAGGCCGAACCGGGGGGGGAGGCGCACCGGAAGGTCGCCGAGGAGCTGCTCCGATTCCGCACGCTCAAGAACGCGCTGCCGCCCCGACCCCCCGCGCCCATCGGCTTCGCGTCGCTCGAGGAGCTGCTCGCCGGCGCCGCGGCGGTCCGGATCGACGCCGAGGTGACCGAGCTCAAGCGGGAGGAGGACCGGCTCCTCACGGAGCGCAAGCAGCTCGTCGACACGAGCGAACTGCTGAGCCGCCACCAGTACTGCACGGTCCCGCTCGAGCAGCTTCGGGCCAAGAGCGTGCTCGCCTTCTTCGGGGAGGCGCCCGCCGAAGGTTTCGCACCGTTGCAGCGGGAGATCTCGGCGATCGCCGAGACGGCCTTCTCCTCGCACCCGGAAGGCAAGAGCGTCCGGTTCGTCGTGGCCGTTCCGACGGCCAACGCCGACGCGGTGAGCCGGATCGCCCAGCAGGCCGGAGTGAAGCTCGCGCCGGTGCCGGACCTCAAGGGCCGGATCGCCGAGGAGCTGCCCCGGCTTGCCGCCCGTCTCCTCGAGGTGGACCGGCGACTGGGAGAGCTGCGGGCCGGCCTGGCCGACATCGCCCGGGTCAACTACTCCCTCGTCGCCGCGATCGAAGAGGCGCTCGCGATCGAGAACCGAAAGTTCGAGACGTACAGCCGGATGGCGAGCGGGCACGAGGTCTTCGCCGTCGACGGCTGGATCCCGCAGCGCTCCGTCCCCGCGCTCGAGCAACTCCTCACTCGGGTGGCCGCCGACCGTGCGCTGCTCTACCCGATCCCCACGAGCGAGGAGGCGCCGACGCTGATCGAGAATCCTCGGGGGATTCGTCGGTTCGAGTTCTTCATCCGGTTCTACGCCATCCCGAAGTCGAACGAGTTCGACCCGACGTGGATCTTCGCGCTCGCGTTCCCGATCTTTTTCGGGTTCATGCTGGGGGACTGGGGGTACGGGCTGGTCATCCTCCTGGTGAGCCTGTGGATGATCGCCGGATTCCCCGGCGGCGGACGGCTCCCGCACTTCATCACTTCCTTACCGAAACTGATCATGAGCCCTCCCGCCATGCGGACGCTGGCCTGGACGCTGCTGCCCGGCTGCGTCATCGCGATCGGACTCGGAGTGTACTTCAACGAGCTCTTCGGGTTCCAACTGCCCTACACCGCGTTCGCGGTACCGCAGCGGAGCGTCGGCAAGCTCCTCGTCATCGCGGGGTACATCGGGCTCGTGATGGTGGTGGTCGGTTTCGCTCTCGGCGCACTCCTCGCCTACTACCAACATCACCCCAAGCTGGTCCTCATGCGGATCGGAGGCATTCTGTTCGCGATCGGGGTAGCCTTCGCGGGGCTGACCGTCATCCACGCCGGGGGTATCAACGGGCACAGCCCGACGCTGCTCGCCTTCATCGGAGTCTCCCTCGCGGGCCTCGCGTGCATGTTCGTGGCCGAGGGGGGGCGAGCGCTCCTGGGGCTCATCGAGGTGGTGAGCCACATCCTCTCCTATACTCGGCTGGTGGGCATCCTCCTGGCGAGCGTCATCCTCGCGAGCGTCATCGACATGGAGAGCTGGACCGCCACCCACAACGGCACGATCCTCGGGCTCGTCGCCGGACTGGTGATGCTGATCTTCGGCCAGGTGTTTGTCCTCATCCTGGCCGTCTTTGAGCCCGGCATCCAAGGGGCCCGGCTCATCTTCGTCGAGCAGTTCTCCAAATTCTACGAGGGGAACGGGCGGCCGTTCCTGCCCTTCCGCTCCAGCCGGACCTTCACGACCGCCGCGCCGAGCCCGGCGAGCGCGCCGGTCCGCTAGTCCGGGCGCCCGCGGCGCTACAAACGCGGAACGACCAGCGAGCGGGTGAGCTCCTCCGCCGGTACGCCGTAGAGCTTGCCGTAGGCGATCCGCCGAAGGTCGGCCCGCTCCAGTTCGGAGAGGAGGAGGAATCCGAACAGGATGGAGATCGACAGGGGGAAGCTGCGCAGCCGCCGGAGCTGGCTCACCGCCCGGTCGCGCGTGAGCGCGATCTCGAACGGCACGAGACTATGCTCGCGCGGGTACTCGGCGATCCCCTCGGCGAGGGACGGGTAGGCGGGCAGGAGCTGGTTCGCGAGCTCGAGGACCCCCCGGGCGTTGTACAGGTCGGCGGCCCGGTTGCGCGGCAGGTTCCCGCCGTCGAGGAATCGCCCGAGCACCGCTTCGACCGGTAGGTCGGAATGCTTCCCTTTGAGCAAGAGAAGGACGTTGCGCACATCGACCTCGGTGCGTAGATACTCCCGAATGACCCACTCGTCCCCCTGGAAGAACCCCCCGTGCTCGAACAGGCGCCGGTAGTAGTCCCGGTCCAGCGCTTGGAGCAGGGGGAAGATGTCCCGGTCGCGGGCGTAGGTCTCGAGCAAGGGCAGCAGCGTCCCCCCGTAGCCGAACCGGACGAGCTGGGAGGCGATCGCCTCCAGCGACGGCTGCTGCAGCAGGGTCCGGAAGTCGTCGAGGGTCATGGGTCCGGCGAACAGTCCGGCCGGGACCTCCCGGTTCGACACGAGGAACGCCTCCGTCTCGGAGAGCGATCGTCCCTGGGCCTTGGCGGCCAGCACGAGCCCGATGTTCTCGATGTCCCAGCGCCGCAGGTACGCCTCGATGAGCATCTTGCCGGCGTACGGCGCCGCTTCGTAGACCATCCGGTTGCGGTGCACGAACAGGCGGTTGATCGCCACCTCGATGAGCGCGGGCCCCTGGTAGGTGGCACCGGCCTGGACGAACTCGGGGCCGTAGGCCGTGGGTTCGAGCAGCTTGAGCAGCTCCTTCGTGTCCCGTGCTTGGACGAGCGGCGCGTACGCCTCCTTCGGTAGGAGAGTCGGCGCCAGCGCCTTGAATCGGCCCAGCGCGCTCGCGTAGGGGGAGCCGGCCACCGCTCCCCCTAACTCGCGAGCAGCTCGCGCAGCCGCGATTCGTGCAGCCGGAGCAGCTCGTCGAAGCTCAGGGTGAGCCGACGGTCCCGGTCCGCGCTCTCCGCCACCAGTCCGCCCAGGATCGGCACCGGAGCGGGGTCGAACCCCCGGCCGGCGATCGACTTGAGCAGGCTCGCGTCCTCGACCCGACCGGTCACGCGCAGGTCCTTGCCCAGCCGGTCGACGGCAAAGCCGTACATCCGCCGGAGCACCTCGGGATAATCGCTCGAGTGCGTGTATTCGCCGAGCAGCTGTCGGGCCCCGTGGAGCGAGGACCCCAGCGCTCGCTCGCGGGCCTCGTACTCCAGCTTGCGGGCCTGCATCTTGGCACCGGCGAGACGCCGCTGCCGCTCGCGGTTGGACTCCTCCTGCGCCTGGCGGGCGGTCGCCTCGCGCAGCTCCTTCACCCGCCGGTCCCGCTCCGCGGCGAGCTGGGCCGTCTGCTGGGCGTGGCTGTGCTGGGCAGCCTCGAGCTCGGCCGCTCCCTTAGACTGGATCTCGGCGACCAGCCGCTCGAGGGTCATGCCCGGACTACAGGATGCCGAGCAGGAGGATGATTCCCAGAACGAATCCGATGATCCAGAGTGTCTCGGGGATCACGAAGAAGAACAGCACCCGCCCGAACAGCTCCGGCTTCTCGGCGTAGATCCCCATGCCGGCCGCGCCGATGCCCG
Source organism: Thermoplasmata archaeon (assembly GCA_022749995.1). Lineage (GTDB taxonomy): Archaea > Thermoplasmatota > Thermoplasmata > Lutacidiplasmatales > UBA184 > JAKIVR01. Next base: position 53,996 of record JAKIWO010000001.1, read on the forward strand.
ACTGCGCCATGCCGGTTCCGATGAGTCCCCCGGCGATGGCGATGCCCGCGGCGATAGCTAGCTGAGGGTCGGTCATGGCTCGGTTACCCGCGCCGCGATTCGGGTTGCGTATATAACGCAAGACCCCGTTCCACCGACGGCAAACGGGCCGCGGCTCCGACGGCCGCCGAGGGTCCGAGCGCTAAGGTCCCGCGCGCTGCCTCCCGCGCGCTGCCCGTACCGTTCTATAGGGACCGTGGCTCCCTCGGCCATGCCGTCCCACTGGGAGCATCTCGCCGAGGAGCTCGTCCGTGAACTCGAGCTGGATCTGCCACCCGTGCAGATCTCCTACCTCGAGGCGCCGCCCGCGGGGGTCGCCGAACATCCGGGAGGCTCGCCCTCGGTCTGCACCTTCTTTGCGGAGGGGAAGACCCACGCCTTCTACGCCGGAAAGAAGGCGCACGAGGAGTGCGAAGTCGGGGCCTTCGTCATGGGCATCCCCCCGGAGGGGGAGCTGGGCCAGCGACTCATGTCGACGATCGGCATGATGCAGAAGGAAGCGTACCTCGAGCCCGGCGAAGAGGCCAAGGTTCCGCACAACGCGAAGGCGCCCAGTTATGTGGCCTACGGACCGCTCGGGAAGATGTCGGTCCCTCCGACCAACGTACTCCTGTTCGCCCGTCCCAAGAGTGCCATGTTCGCGCTCGAGGCCGCCCACTTCGCGGCGCCGCTCAACGGCCGGCCGATGTGCGCCATCGTGCCGATCCTCAACGCCGGCGCCCCCGTGGCGATCTCGACCGGCTGCATCGGCTCCCGCATCTACACCGAGATGGGGGACGACCGGATGGTCGTCGGCATCCGGGGCGACCACGTGGAGAAGTTCCTCGCCGAGCTACGTCGGATCCGCCAGGCCAACGCCGCGGTCGCGACGGAGGACAGCCGCCGAAAGAAGTCGGCCTCGCACCCGTACGGAAAGTAGGCGGGGCCTTCCGAAGGCCGCTCGCGAGGCCTGGACCGCTAGTGGATCTGCGAGAGCACCGCAGCGACCGAGGGCTCCGCGGCGACTGAGGCGGGAGCCCCCCCGTTCGCGTGGACCGTGAAGGCAAGCAGGTCATCGACCGCGGGCCCGAGCGCCGACCAGGCGCTGCCGTTCTCGTTCAGTGCCTGGTTCGCAAGCTGGGCCGCAGTGAGTCCGGAAATCGCTCCGGGGTCGACGAGCGTTCCCTGGTGGTAGAAAGTCCCGCCGAGGACGATGAATGGGATTCCTCCGAGCGGATTGTAGGCGCTGACGTACGCCTGCTCGGTGCAGATACCGACGGACGGCGCCTCGATCTGGGTGTCCGAGGTGGCCTCCCGCGCGTCGAGGGAGACGTAGCGGCTCGCAACCGACAGGCTCGGCAGCACGACGCTCGGCGTGTTCGGGAATGAGTCGGTCGGAGAAGAGTGGTCGAAGCTCACCCCGCTCACGTTGCCTAGCCGCTCGAGCGCCGAGAGCACCGCCCAACTGGACGCCGAGCAGTACGGACAGGCGACCGAGCCGTAGAAGAAGAGCACCGGCGCGCTCATCACGCTCCAACGGGCGGCCGACACCCGCTCCCAGCCTCCGGGCTCGGCGGTGGTGAACGGTGTGAGGAGCGGGCAGTGGTTCGCGAGCGCGGTACCCCCGAGGAGGGCCGGCAGGAGGAGTCCGGCCGCGAGACCGATCAGCGCGGTCCGCCGGAAGACCGTACTCCACCGGACCCGTGCGCGGTAGAGGCCGAACCCGAACAGAAACAGCGACACGAGCAACAGGAGCACTAGGTCGGGGACGACCGGGAAGTACACTCCGACGGGAGAGGGTAGGAAGTAGGCCAGCACCGCCCACGGTCCGAAGAGGGGCAGGAGCAGCCAACCGAACCGCGCGAGGCTCCAGCGTCGGGTCGGATCGGGCGGGGGCACCGCCCTGGGCGGCGGGGAAAGCTCACCAGAAGTGGCGGGGGCTCGGCTCGACGGCGCCACGTCGCCTCGATTGAAACACCCTAGATGGCTCCTCCCCTCGGCGAAGGAAGGACTAGTGCCCATCCGCCGTCGCCGGAGCGGCGCCTAAGTAGCCCGCCCGCCGTGGGAGGAGGACGTGCAGATCACCTTCCTCGGAACGGCCGGTTCCTGGCCCACCAAGGAGCGCAACGCCAGCGCCATCGCCGTGGACACCGAGCGCGAACTGGTGCTGTTCGACTGCGGGGAAGGTACCCAGCGGCAGATGTTCTCCTCGACGCAGTCGTTCATGCGGGTCCGACGGGTGTTCCTCACGCACTTCCACGGGGACCACTTCCTCGGGCTGCCGGGACTGATCCAGTCGATGGGCCTCAACCACCGGGAGGCACCGCTCGACATTTACGGCCCCCCCGAGACCCGAGAGGTGGTCGGGCGCGTGCTCGAACTCGGCTACTTCACGCTCCGGTTCCCGATCGAGATCCACCCTCTTCAAGCCGGGGAGTCGGTGGAGCTTGACGGCTACACCGTCCGTACCAGCGAAGCGCTCCACCCGGTCCCGTCGCTCGCCTACCGTCTGGAAGAGGGACCCAAGCGCGGTCGGTTCGATGCGCCCAAAGCCCGTGCGCTCGGCATCCGAGGCGAGGAGTTCGCGCGCCTGGAGGAGGGTCACCCCGTGACCGTCGGGGGGCGCACGATCCGCCCGGAGGAGGTGATCGGCCCGCCGCGGCCCGGTCGCTCGCTCGTCTACTCCGGGGACAGCTCGCCGTCGCCGGACATCCAGCGTCTCGCCACCGGCGCGACCGTCCTCATCCACGAGGCCACCACCGCGACGGACCTCGAGGCGGAGGCGAACCAGTGGGGACACTCCTCGGCCCGACAGGCGGCCGAGATCGCGCGAGCCGCCGGAGTCGGGACGTTGTTCCTCACGCACTTCTCCTCGCGCTACAAGGAGCTCGAGCCGCTCGAGGGCGAGGCCCGGGCCGTGTTTCCCGAAACCCGAACCGCGCGGGATTTGCTCGATCACTTGATCCGACAGCCATGATCCGCGCCGACCGTCTGCTGACTGGGTTCGAGGAGATCGCCACCCTCTCGCGGGGGGCCGTACCGAGGGTGGGCGTGGCCCAGCGCGCGCTCTCGCTCGAGGCCGACGGGGCGATCGCTATCGACGCGGGCAAGGTCGTTGCGGTCGAGAGTAGTCGCGCGGTCCGGCGCAAGGTCGAGCTGCGTCCGCGCGCCGTGGTGGAGGAATGGCCCGGTGCGGTCGCGGTGCCGGGGTTCATCGACGCGCACACCCATGTGCTGTTCGGGGGCGATCGGCACGGGGAGATCGAGGCGAAACTCTCCGGCGCGAGCTTCGCCGAAATCGCTCGCTCCGGCGGTGGGATCTACTCGACCGTGCGGGCGACCCGGAGCGCCACCGACGCGGAGCTGGTCGATTCGGCAACGCAGCGCCTGCGCCGCATGGCCCGCTCGGGGACGGTCGCGGTCGAGGTCAAGAGCGGCTACGCCCTCTCCCATGCCGGCGAGCTGCGTCTCCTCCGCCTCGTCCCGACGCTCGCCCGTCGCTCGGGCCTGCGTCTCGTCCCGACCTACCTCGGCGCCCACGCCCGGCCTCCCGGGCGGGACGCGCGTTCCTATCTCCGCGAGATCGTGGAGCGCACGCTCCCGGCGATCCGTCGGGAGCGGCTCGCGCGGTTCTGCGACGCCTTCTGCGAGCCAGGATTCTATTCGGTGGCCGAGAGTGAGCGGATCCTGCGGGCGGCGCAGCGTCTGGGCCTGGGTCTCAAGCTTCACGCCGACGAATTCGTGGACACGGGGGGTGCCCAGCTTGCCGCCCGGCTCGCCGCGCGCTCGGCCGAGCACCTGCTCGCGGCATCGCGGACCGGTCATCGCGCCCTCGCGCGCGCCGGCGTGACGGCCGTCCTCCTGCCGGTCACTCCGTTCGCCTCCCTCTCGGAGCTCCGCTCCCCGGGCCGCGAACTCGTCGACGCCGGTGTTCCGGTCGCGCTCGGCAGCGACTGTTCCCCGAACTCCTGGGTCGAATCGATGCCGCTCGTCATCGCGCACGCCGTGTACCGGGCGCGACTGACCCCGGCCGAGGCGCTCACCGCCGCGACGGTGAACGCCGCGCACGCGAGCGGTCTTCCCGTCGGTACCGGGACGATCACCGTCGGGCAGCCGGCCGATTTTTCCGTGTTTTCGATGCGCTCCGTCGCGGAGATCCCGTACCGGATCGGCTGCCTTCCGGCCCAGATTTATCGACGGGGACGGGCCGTTCTCTCGACGGAACTCCGAACGTAGGTTCAAATAGAGGGGGCCTTGTCGTCGTCGTGAGGTCGCCAAAATGGCTGAGCGCGTTGGCAAAGAGCAGGTCTCGCGGGAGAAGGGGTACCTCTACTATCTGGGCAAGGACGGTTACCTCTGGAAGACACCCACCAAGCTGAACAAGTCTGGAAAGAAGGCGCGGGTCGGCAGCGAGAAGATCTCTCGCGCGAACGGCTACATGTACTTCCTCGACAAGAAGGGGTACATTGCTCGCGCGAAGATGAAGAACGCCTGATTCGTTCGGCAAACCTTTCGAACCCCTCCATTTGGAGGGGTTCTCTCCATTTTTTCACTCGATGAGCCGAACGGCTCCCCGCCGCTGCTTCCTCCCGATGCGAGTTCGTGCGCCCCCCGCGGATGCGCTCGTCATCGCAACGTGGAAGTACCGATGCTCGGCTCTGACTGACCATGGCCAAGAGTTCCTCCCCTGCATTCCCCGAAGAGACCCACCCGCGCCGGTTCACTCGCTTCGTCAGCGGACGTTCCGAGGCCGACGGATTCTGGGAGCTGCCGCCGAACGGGTTGTGTCTGTCCTGCTTCGTGGTGCTATCGCCGAAGGAGGGGGCACGGGAGGCGTTGGTCGGCCGGATCGACGCGAACCAACCCTGGCTCGAGCTGGGCGCCATCGACTCCGAGCGTGCGCTCCGCATCGGCGAGGGTTGGATGCTGCCTTCCTCCCATCTCCAGCAGTTCGAACCGCCGCAGCAGGCCGCCGAACGGATCCTCCGCGAGCAGCTCGGGATCGAACTGCGCCGCCTCGAAGGCCCGACGGTGGTCTCCGAGGCCTATCGTCGGCCGGGCCTCCCCCACTCCGGACCGCACTGGGACATCGAATTCGTCTATCGGGCCAGTGCCCCGGCCCGCTGGCGACCCCAGCATCCGGCCTGGCGGGAGCTCCGGTTCGTCGACCCCGCCGCCACTCCGCGGGACCAATTCGCCCGCTCCCACGACGAGATCTTGGAGCAGGCGGGCTTCCAGATCGGCTGAGGACCCTCGGGGGTGGACCTCCGGAAGGGAGGCGTTACGACCGAAGGTGCGCGCTCGCTTGGTCCGACGAGGGAGCGGGCAAGAGCCGCATCGAGCACGGCATGGTGACACCGCACTCTCCGCAGAACCGTCCTTCCTCGACGACCCAGAGAAACGCACCGCATCGGTCGCACGTCCGGTCGTCGTCGGAGTCGTACCGGCACGGCATCGACCGGCCGGAGCGGTGCCGGACCTTATAGCCGGCCGTCCACGCGCCTCCGGAACGCCCACCGCGTTCCATTGCGTCGTTCGTAGCGGCTGGTCCGACCTTGGGTGGATATACCGGAAGCACGTGGGGCGGCCGGGGAGTCGTTGATCGGCATTCCGGCGGGCATGGGCGCTATCCACCAGCCCGTCGGCGATGGAACGGGGCGCCGCGCCGAGGAGGGTGTTTCCCGACCTCCGGTTCGAGGTCAACCCCCCCGGATCCGTACGCTAAGCCTAAAGCATCGGGCGCGCCGGCGAGCCTCCGCCCACCGACGGACCCCGTACCGAGGATCATCATGGCCCTAGCACGCAAGCGAAGCACTCCCTTACCCGAGGACCCCGCGCCGCCGGCCGAGCGCGCCGGTCGCGAACCGATCGAGATCCCGCGTCTCACCCCGCGCGGCAAGAACGCGTTCGACACCGTGACCTGGAAGCGCCACGACGCACTCATCAAGGGGGCCGACGGCTCGACGGTGTTCGAGCTCAAGGGGGTCCACGCGCCCAGCACCTGGTCGGACACCTCGATCAACATCGCGGCATCGAAGTACTTCCGCATCATCGGCGGCCGGCGCGAGGACTCCGTCGAGGGGATGATCCGGCGGGTCTGCCACTGGATCGGCCAGAAGGGCCTCTCGCTCGGCTATATCGACACCCCCGAGGAGGCGCACCAGCTCGAGGAGAGCCTGAGCTACCTCATGGTCCAGCAGATGGCGGCGTTCAACTCACCGGTCTGGTTCAACGTCGGCGTGCGGGAGCCTCCGCAGTGCTCGGCCTGCTTCATCCAGGCGATCACCGACGACATGGAGGCGATCCTCTCCCTCGCCTCGAGCGAGGGCCGCCTGTTCAAGGGGGGCAGCGGTACCGGCACCAACCTCTCCCCGCTGCGCGGCAGCCACGAGCGGCTCGCCGGGGGCGGGATCGCGAGCGGCCCGGTCTCCTTCATGCGCGCCTTCGACGCGCTCGCCGGCGTCATCAAGAGCGGCGGGACGACCCGGCGCGCCGCGAAGATGGTGATCCTGAACATGGACCACCCGGACATCGTGGACTTCATCGACTGCAAGGTCCGCGAGGAGGAGAAGGCGCTCGCGCTCATCCGGGAGGGATACTCCGCTAACTTCGATGGGACGGACCCGGACTCGGCGTACGCCTCCATCGCCTACCAGAACGCCAACCACTCGGTCCGGATCCCGGACAGCTTCATGGAGGCCGTCGGCCGCGACAGCGAGTGGCGCACCTACCACCGCACCGACCACTCCGTCGCGGGCACCTACCGGGCCCGCGAGCTATGGCGCAAGCTCGCCTTTGCCGCCTGGCGCTGCGGCGACCCCGGCGTGCAGTACGACGACGTGACCAACGACTGGCACACCTGCGCCATGACCGGACGGATCAACGCCTCCAACCCCTGCTCGGAGTATCTGTTCCTGGACAACACCGCCTGCAACCTGGCCTCGATCAACCTGATGCGGTTCCTCGACCCCAAGGGCGCCTTCGACCTGCCCCGGTTCCGCGAGGCGGTCCGGACCATGATCCTCGCGATGGAGATCCTCGTCGACGGCTCGAGCTACCCCACGGGACCGATCGCGCAGAACTCCCACGACTACCGGCCGCTCGGGCTGGGGTACGCCAACCTGGGCTCACTCCTGATGCACTACGGCCTGCCGTACGACTCGGAGCCGGGCCGCGCGCTTGCCGCCTCCATTTCCTCGATGCTCTCGGCCGAGGGGTACCACATGTCGGCGGAGATCGCCCAACGCATGGGCCCGTTCGCCGGCTACGACCGGAACCGCTCGCCGATGCTGCGCGTGATGGGCAAGCACGCCGCCGCCGCGGAGAAGGTACGGACCGACGACGCCCGGATCGCCCCGTTCGGCGTCGCCGCCGCCGAGCGGTGGCGCAACACGGTCAAGGCCGGCGAGCTCTGGGGCTACCGCAACGCACAGATCTCGGTGATCGCCCCGACCGGCACCATCGGGCTCCTCATGGGCTGCGACACGCTGGGGCTCGAGCCCGAGCTCTCCCTGGTCAAGGTCAAGAATCTCGTCGGGGGCGGGCAGCTGCGCATGGTCAACCGGACCGTCGAGGCCGCGCTCGAGAGCCTCGGCTACTCCGACGCCGCTCGGGCAGAGATCCGCCAGCACATCGAGCGGACGGGCGGGATGGAGGGGGCACCGGGCTTGAAACCCGAGCACCTGGCCGTCTTCGACTGCGCGCTCGCCATGCAGGCCAACGGCCGCACCATCGCACCGATGGGCCACCTGCGGATGCTCGGCGCGGTCCAGCCGTTCCTGTCGGGGGGTGCGTCCAAGACGATCAACCTCCCCCACGACGCGACGGTGGAGGACATCGAGAAGATCTACACCGAGGCCTGGCGGCTGGGGGTAAAGTCGGTCGCACTCTACCGGGACGGCTGCAAGGCCTCCCAGCCGTACGAGACCGGCGCGGGCAAGGCCCCGGCCGGACCCCGCGGCGCGGTGCGCGAGAAGCTCCCCGACGAGCGGAAGGCGCTCACCCACCACTTCCAAGTAGGCGGGCACGACGGCTACGTCACCGTGGGGCTCTATCCCGACGGCCGGCCCGGCGAGCTGTTCTTCCGCGTGACGAAGGAGGGTTCGACGGTCAACGGCCTGATGGACAGCCTCGGCATCTCGATGTCGATGGCGCTCCAGCACGGAGTGCCGCTCAAGGACCTGGTCCGCAAGCTCGCGCACATGCGCTTTGAGCCGGCCGGTGCGACCAACAATCCGAAGATCCGGTTCGCGAAGTCGATCCCCGACTACGTGGCCCGTTGGCTCGCCGTCGAGTTCCTCACCGAGGCGGACCGACGCTCGATCGGGCTCGAGGGCCCGGCCGCGGAACCGAACGGCAACGCCCACGGCGGGTCGAAGCCGGCCGGGGCGCCCACCACGGTGAAGTTCGAGACCAAGCCGCTCGACGCCTTCGGCGAGAGCGGGGCCGACGGACTGCCCATGGGCGGGATCACCGAGGACTCTCCCTCCTGCCACATCTGCGGCGGCATCATGGTGCGCAGCGGTACCTGCTACGCCTGCACGGTCTGCGGCGCGACGAGCGGCTGCTCGTAGGGACCCTTGGGTCCCCTTCGCCGGGGCGACCCGGTCCTCCCCGCAGCGGCGCTAGGCCGCGAGCAGGCGGTCCGCCGCTGCGAGGTGGACCTCGGCCTTGCCGTCGATGACCTCGCTCACTTGCCCCTTCGCGTCGAGCAGGAAGGAGACGCGCCGGGCACGGCCGGAGGGACCGAGCACACCATACTGCTGGGCAACCGCTTTGCCGAGGTCGGCCACGAGCGGGAATCCGAACCCGTACTTCTCCTTGAACGCGCACTGCTTCTCGACCGAGTCCGTGCTCACGCCGACCACCCGTATGCCGTGGCCCTGGAGCGCGGCGAGCCGCTCGTTGAACCCCTTGGACTCGATGGTGCAACCCGGCGTGTCCGCTTCCGGGTAGAAGTAGAGCAGCACCTTCTGGCCGCGCAACGAGGAGAGCGTGAGCGTCGAGCCGTCGTCCGTCTTCTCGGTGAAATCGGGCGCCATCTCCCCCTGCGCGATCATGGTGCACGCCACGACCGCGGCCTAGTTACGGTTTCCCGGGGGACGCCGAGCGCTCACCCCAGTTACCCTCCGGCTCCCGACGCTTGAAATCCCCCACGGGCCTCGCCGCCGCGTGCCTCCCCTACCTGTCACCGGCGGCCCGGGTGGTCAGAAGCTCTCCCCCGTGCAGGCCCGCAACCTGCTCGCACTGCTGGCCGCGCTCGCCTTCATGGTCACCTACGTGGAGACGATGGTCGTCCCCGGCTTCGTCGTCTTCCAACGGTTCTTCGACTACCCCCCGATCCCGACCGTCGCCTGGATCCTCTCGGCCTACCTGGTCGTCGGCACCGTGGCCACGCCGATCTTCGGCAAGCTCGGGGACTTGTACGGCAAGCGGCCGATGCTGCTCATCGTGGTCACCATCTACACGGCCGCCGTCAGCGTGGCCGGGTTCACCCCCAACATCGCGAGCGAGCTCGGCATCAGCCGCCTGAACGCGATCTACCTGCTGATCGGCGCCCGAGCCGTCCAGGGTGTGGGCATGGCCATGTTCCCGCTCGCCTTCGCCATGATCGGCGAGGCGTTCCCACCCCAGCGGGTCGGCCAGGCGCAGGGACTCATCTCGGCGATGTTCGCGGCCGGGGCCGCCACCGGACTGTTCGGCGGCTCGTACCTGACGTTCACCTACGGCTGGCAGTTCACCTACCACACCGTCATCCCGCTCTCGGCGGCGCTGCTCCTCCTCGCCGTGCTGCGGGTCCCCATCTTCGCGGTCCGCCCCGGCCGAAAGCTCGACCTGCCCGGGGCGGCGTTGCTCGGCACCGCCCTCACCACCTTCCTCGTGGCCCTCTCCGAAGGGGGCAGCTGGGGCTGGGGCACGACCCGGGCGGTGATGATCGGACCGGTGCCGTTCGGCGTTCCCGAGCTGTTCGCCATCGCCCTCCTCGCGACGATCGGCTTCCTCCTGTGGGAACCGCGGAGCCCGTACCCGGTGGTCGACTTCCACCGGCTCGCCGAGCGGAACATCTGGATCTCCAACGTCGTCGCCGTCCTCACCGGTACGAGCATGTTCCTGTACTTCGTCGCGATCACCTACCAGATGCAGGAGCCCTCGGTCGGGCTCGGGCTCAGCGTCCTACAGTTCGGCGAGGCCGCGGTCCCGAGCGCGATCGCCGCGCTCCTGTTGGCCCCGCTCGCCGGACGATGGGTCTCCAACAACGGCCCCAAGCCGGTGATGCTGGCCGGCTCGGCGATGAGCTGCCTGGCCGGCCTCGGGCTGGTGGTGTTCCATCAGTTCGAGCTCGAATTCATCCTGCTCGCGATCCCGATGCAGGTCGGCCTCACCTGGGCGTTCATCTCGATGAGCAACGTGATCATCCTCGCCTCGCGCCCCGAGGAGGTGGGGATCCAGACCGGGATGAACGCCACCTTCCGGACGCTGGGCCAGAGCCTCGGCCCCGTCCTCGGCTCGACGATCTTCGCGTCCTTCCTGGTGGTGCGGGTGATCCCAGTGCTGATCCCGAACGGGCCTACGGTCGCCCTGGCCGTGCCGATACCGGCGATCACGGGATTCATCTGGGTCTACCTGCTCGTCGCGTCGCTCGGCGCCGCGAGCTTCTGCTTGAGCCTGGCGCTGCGGAACTACCGGTTCCTGGCCGACGGCAGCCGCGTGGACCAGGCCCGCGCCCCCGCGGCGGCACCACGAGCGAGCTCGCTCACCGCGCCCGTGCCCACTCCGACGGCCGCCCGGGCGGAGCCTCCTCCGGCCCTCAGTTAGAGCGCGTACCGGACCAGCGCGAGCAGGTCCTCGATCGGGAGTTCGGCTCCCTCGGAGCCCTGGGAGATGCTACCCCAGAGCGCCTCGATCGCTCCCTCCGGGAATCCGACGGCCTCTCCCGCCGACCTTCCACGGAGGTGGTCGGGGCGGCCGTACCGTCCGATCGCGAGCAGCACGAGCAAGGCGCCGACCGGACCGGAGGAGGCGAGCGAAGCGTGGCCGTTCGGGCCTTCGCGCTCGTCGAGACGCGCCTCCTCGTCGTGCAGCCGTGCGACCCGACTGCGTCGCTGGATCGCCCCCGGCCTCCGGGTGCCCCCGCGGACTGGCAGTTCCCTCCACTGGATCTCCGGCTCCGCCGCGCGGAGTCGCTCCCATAGCGCCGGCTCGCCGGGCAGGCGGCTCGGGCTCACGCCGCCCTGCCTCTCCGCGGGTGCCACAAGAGACAGTCCGGTCGGAGTCGGCAGGCGCCGCAGACCGAAATATCCCGCTCCTTCGGACAGTCCCCAGAGATCCCCGTATGACAGAGTGCGAAATCGTACCGCACGGGATCGACGGGGTCGAACTCCCGGAGCCGCGCGGTGACCTCCTCGACCGCCGCCCAGGAACGGGTGCGACGCCGGGTGAGCCCCATATGGTAGCTGATCCAGAACACGTGCTGGTCGAGCGGGATGCGGAGCTCGGCGAGCGGCACCCGCTTCCAGACCCCGAGGTCCGGATACTCCTCCCGGACCATCCAACGGAGGAACAGTGCGAGCCGCTTGCAGGGGCTGTGGCTCGCCCCCAGCGGGGAAGGAAACAGCGCGCGGTAGCCCGCGGGCGGATCCACGCCATCCGTGCCGCGCAGCGCCCGGGCGAGCGCGTCCAGTCCCGACGCAAACCCCTCGGGCCCGGTGCTCCCGTCGGCGAACACCGTTTCGAGGCCGCCCAGCTCCGCCTCGATCCGATGCAGGCGGTACGCGAGGTAGGCGAGCTGGTCTCCGCGGATCCATCGGTGGCGGAACTCCCGGAGCCGGCGGTCCCGGCTCGGTCGGCGGCTCCGGTCGACCAGACCGGTGAGGTCGCCATCGCACCGGGAGAGCCAGTCGGCGAAGGCGCTCCGAATGGCGGTGGTGTTGCCCACGGCGAGGGTCGCTGCGTAGATCCCCGCAACCTCCGCCGAGCGCCGGTCGACGGCGAGCGGTCGCACGCAGGATAGCGGGTCCTGGGCGAGGCTCCGTTCCAGCGGGAAGTTGACGAGCAGCTCCTCGAGATGGCCGGCGAGGCCGCTCGAGGGAGTGGTGCTGACCTGCACACGCGTGCGACCCCAGCTTCAGATTTACCGTTGCCCGCCGACCGAGGGCTTGTATCTCCGGCGGGACTTCCGGGACAGAGCATGCCGCCCAGCGACCGCGTGAGCGACCGGTTGGATCCGGAGTGGCTCGCCGCAGCCTACCGACGCGATCCGGCCCTCCACGCCTGGGCCGTGTGGGACCGGGCGGTGTTCCCCGAGCGCGTAGAGTTCCGCGTCCTCGAACACGAGGGCCGCCCCCGGGCGTACCTCCTGATATGGCACGGCCTCGGGGGTTTTTGCACCGTCCATTGGGTCGGCCCTTCGGAGGGGGGCGGACCGCTTCTCGAGTTCCTGCCCCGGCCACCGGTGAGCGTCATCGTACCGGATGAGCTCGCCCCGGAGGTGCTCCACCGCCTGGGGACAGGACGGGTCGAAGGGGTTCGTATCCAAGTCTGCCGACAGGCCCCTGCTCCGGAGGACGGAGTGCGCCGGCTCGGCCCCCCAGACGCCGCCGCGCTCGATCGGTTTGTCGAAAGGACCGGCGACCAGCTCGCGAAGGGGTACCGGGGCCTGCCCCTCGACCGGGAGCTGGTCGCCGGCGTCTTCGAGGGGCCGGAACTCTGCGCGTTGGCCCGAGCGCAGGTGTGGCTACCGGAGCTGACGCTGATCAGCCACGTCGTCACGCACCCGGACGCCCGGGGACGCGGCCATGCCCGCCGCGCCACGGGGTGGCTCACCCGGGAGGCGATCGGGCGCGGCGCGTTCGCGGCGCTCTACGTTCGGGACTCGAACCTCCCGGCGCGGGCGGTCTACGACCGCCTCGGGTTCGAGCTGCTGGCGCACCGCACCTGGGTCGAGACGGACGCGCCGGCGACCGCCTAGCGCCGCGAGCTGTTTTCCGCCGGCGGGCGCTCGAGGGAGGAGGGGGTCCGCGTGGCGAGCAACGCCGAGGTGGAGCGGATCTTCGTCGAGATCGGGGACCTGCTCGACCTGCTCGGCGAACAACGGTTCAAGGTCGAGGCGTACCGTCGGGCCGCGCGGACCCTGGAGTCGCTCGGCGAGCCGCTCGAGCGGATCGCCGCGCGGGGGGAACTCGAGCGCATTCCGGGGATCGGCGATGCCCTGGAGGCCAAGATCCGGGAGTACCTGTCCACCGGACGACTCGAGTACCTGGAGAAGCTTCGGCAGCAGGTACCCCCCGGCATCCGCGAGCTGATGCGACTGCCCGGCGTCGGACCGAAGACGGCCCGCCGATTCTGGGTGGAAATCGGGGTGGAGGGGCCGCTCGAACTCGCCCAGGCCGTCGAGGCAGGGCGGCTACGCGGGGTCGCCGGCTTCGGCGAGCGGAAGATCGAGCAGCTCCGGCAGGGACTCGCCGCGCTCGGAGCGGGGGTCGACGGCGGTTCCCGCCGACCGTTGCTCGACGCGTGGGAGATCGCCGAGGAGCTCCGGGAGCGACTTCGCGCGAGTGCACCGGTCGATGAGCTCGTGGTCGCCGGGAGCCTGCGCCGCTCTCGGGAGACCGTCGGGGATCTCGACCTGCTCGCCATCTCCCGCGAGCCGGCGAAAGTGTTCGCGAGCTTTCTCGCCCTCCCTGGCCTCATCGAAGTCCGCTCCAAGGGGGACACGAAGTCCACCATACTGCTCGCGCCGGGGATCCAGGTTGACCTGCGGGTCCTCGAGCCCGAGAGCTTCGGCGCAGCGCTCCAGTACTTCACCGGTTCCAAGGACCACAACGTCCACCTGCGCACGCTGGCCCGGGAGAAGGGACTCAAGGTGAACGAGTACGGCGTCTTCCGAGAGGAGGAGCGGGTCGCCGGCCGTACCGAGGAGGAGGTGTACGCCGCGCTCGGCCTCGCCCCGATTCCGCCGGAGATTCGGGAGAATCACGGGGAGGTGGAGGCAGCGGCCGCGGGCCAGGTGCCTACGCTCTTTGAGCGCTCCTCGCTGCGCACCGACCTCCACCTCCACCTGCCGTTGCAGGGCGAGGACGCCGCGCTCGCCCCCTGGGCGGAGCGCGCACTCGGACTCGGCTATTCGGAGCTCGGTGTGGTGGTGGAGAACGACGACGAAGCCGCCGAACGGATCCGACGACTGCGGCCGACGGCTCCTACGACGGCTGGAGCGAAGACCACGCTACGCGTTCGCTTCGGTGTCGAACAGGAGGGGGCCTCTCCGCTTCCACCGCCCGAGGGCGCGGAGTACATTCTGCTACGCCCGAGCGTCGGCGGGACGCCGCCCAAGACCGAGGCTCCGGCGGAGTCGCTGCCGCGGTTCCTCGGTCACCTGGAGGCGGAGGACCCCGCCGCGGTTGCGGGCCGCGTCGGCTGGGTCGAGTGGGCCCTCCGCGATCGGCTCCCGGTGGAAGTCGGACCTCGCCCGGAGCGAACGGGGCTGGACAGCGGCTCGCTCCGCTCGCTCGCCGCCCGCGGCGTGCGCTTCCTGCCCAGCGCCCGGTCCGAACGTTCGAGGGAACTGGCCCGTATCGCCGTCTCCGTCGGACTGCTGCGTCGGGGCGCCGTATCCGCGACGCAGGTCCTCCTCGGGTTGCCCGAGGGCACTCCGAAGAAGCGTCGGGCCCGAACGTAGCGGTTCGGGTGGAACCGGAGGCTCATTTACCGGCGCGAACGGCCCCTGAGACGTGCCCGTCCGCTACGTCTCGCGCTACGCCCCCCCGCCGCTCGCCGCGAGCCCGATGGCCACGCTCCCTGCCCGATCTCACGCAGCGGCGTACGCCTCCGTCGCCGTGCTGCTGCTCGGTGTGTGGCTCTCGAGCTACAGCTTCCTGTTCCCGGCGCTACTGGCCGTGCTGCTGATCGGAGTGGGTCTCTCGTTCCTGTCGACCCGTGTCAACCCGTTCTCCGTCGGCTACTACCTGAACACCAAGCCTTCGTGGACGGCGATTGCCGCGGTGTTCCTCACGGCGCTATTCCTGGCCTCGCTGGCGTACGCTGACTGGCACAGCGGGGGCATCGCGGGGCTCACCCACTGGCCGCGTCGACTCGGTTAGGACGCGATCATCCGCTCGAGAGAGCGCCGGGCCCGACGGGCCGTCTCGGGCGGAACCTCGATCTGGAAGCGGAGCTGGGCGAGGGAGTCACGCACGTCCGTCAGGTCGATCTGCTTCATGTACGGGCAGACCGCGCCCTCCTGGATGGGCAAGAACTCGGTACCCGGGTTGAGCGCGCGCATCCGGTGGAGGATGCCCACCTCGGTCGCGACGAGCACCTGCGGGGCTCGGGTCTCCTTGGCGAACTGCACCATCCCGTCGGTGGAGAGGATCCGGTCGACGTGCGGCAGGGTGGCGCTCGCGCAGCCGCACTCCGGATGGGCGACCACCTCGGCGCCGGGGTGGGCCGCCCGGGCCATCTGCAGCGTTTCGGGCCGGAGCTTCGCATGCACCGGGCAATCACCGACCCACAGGTGCATGTTCTTTCGGCCGGTCTGCGCCCGCACCCACTCCCCGAGGAAGACGTCCGGCAGGAACAGCACCTCCTGATCCGGTGGTAGCCCTCCGACGATCCGCACGGCGTTGGAGCTGGTGCAACAGTAGTCGGCCTCCGCCTTCACGTCCGCGGAGGTGTTCACGTAGGCCACCACGACCGCCCCCGGGTGCTCCCCCTTCCAAGTGCGGAGCTGTTCGGCCGTGATCGCGTCGGCGAGTCCGCAGCCGGCCGCCAGGTCCGGCAGCAGGACCGTCTTCTCCGGATTCAGGATCTTGGCCGTCTCGGCCATGAATCGCACGCCGGCAAAGCAGATCACCGGGGCGTCGGTCTCGGCTGCCTGGCGGGAGAGGTACAGCGAGTCCCCGACCAGGTCGGCCACATCCTGGACCTCCGGCAGCTGGTAGTTATGCGCCAGCAGGAGCGCGTGGCGTTCCTCCTTGAGCCGATGGACCTCGGCCTCGAGCGACATCGCAGGCCCTCGACGATGCTAGGGCCGGAGGCTCTTAAGTGGGGGGTGGACGGACGGGAACCACCGTCAGGTGGAACGGCAGCGCCGGCGCCGAATGGGTGAGCGAGCCCAGGCTGGCGGAGCTCGCGCCAGTACGAGCATACCGCGCGAGGGAGCTTTCCTCGATCCCCCCCGACAGCTCGACCGGCACTCGCCCCGCTCGACCCAGCCGGGTGAGCTGCTGCAGGACCCGCCGGATCTCCGGGGGGCGGAGATTGTCCAAGAGGAGCGCGTCGGCGCCGGCGCGCACGGCCCGCACCGCCTGCGAGGCGCTGTGCACCTCCACCTGCAGCGGTTGGCGGGAGCCCTTCTTGCCCCGCCGAACCGCCTCCTCTAGCGGCAGCAGGGCCAGGTGATTGTTCTTCACCAGCAGGCCGCTCGCGAGGTCGCGGCGGTGCGGTTCGCCCCCTCCGGCTTCGATGGCGGCCTTCTCCAGCAGCCGTAGCCCCGGGGTCGTCTTCCGGGTGCCCCGGACCCTGAACCCCGGCTGCGCGGCTCGCGCCCGATGGACGGCCCGGTCCGTCGCGCTGGCCACGCCGGAGAGATGCATCAGAAAGTTGAGGATCGTCCGTTCACCGGCCAATATCGCCCGGGCGTCCCCGTCGACCCGGAGGACGCGGGTCCCGCTGTGCAGCCGCGCCCCGTCCCGCGAGAGGGCCCGTGCGCGGAGTCCGAGCTGTCGTGCGGTCTCTACCGCCGCGGGCAGGCCGGCGAGGACTCCCCTGGCTTGCGCGGTGACCACCGCGCTCGCGCGGAACGGTCGGGGGAAGAGCCGTTTCGTGGTGAGGTCGGCTCGAGCGCGGTCCTCGGCCAGTGCGCGGCGTACGAGCTCCCGCGTTCCGGAAGTGAGCTGGGGGTGGCGCACGCTAGGCCGTGCCGGCGACACCGGCGGGGACCTCCTCGCTGAGACGCTGGCGCAGCCGTTCGACGTCCCGGACCAGGTCCGGGCGAAGCCGCGCCACCTCGCGCCGGGTCAGCTCCTCGACCCGCCCCCGGGCCGTGTCGGCCTCCCCTCGGCCCAGCGCGACCTCCCCTAGGCGCAGCAGTACCTCGAGCTCGTCGGCCTCGGCGCGCAGTTCGCGGACCAGACGGAACGCATCGAGCAGCTCCCCCTCGGCCCGGACCATGTCCCCGTTGGCGATGGCGATCTTCCCAGCGATGATGAAGGTCTGCGCGAGACCGAACCGATCGCCGATCTGTTCCAGCGTCGCGCGGGCCTTCTCGTTCTCCTCGCGGGCGGCGAGCAGCGCCCCTTGCCCCCGGAGCAGGTCGGCGCGGTTGAACCGCACCCAGGCGATCCGCCGCGGGTCGGCCGCGGCCTCAGCGAGCGGCAGGGCGCGCTCGAGCTCCTCCAGCGCCTCCGACGGGTGACCGGTCTGGTCGAGCGCGAGGGCCAGGAAGAGCCGGGTGAACGCGGCCTCGCCGGTGTCGCCGAGCTCGTGGAGCCGGTTGGCGGCCTCCCGGTAGGCGGGGATCGCCTCCTCGATGCAGTCCGGCAGCATCGCGAGCGTGTTCGCCCGCCGCACGCTCTCGAGCGCCACCTCCCGCTCCTCCCCCTGGCCGCGAGCGATCTCGAGCGCGCGGTCGTGGAAGCGGAGCGAGTCCGTGTACTCGCCTCGGTAGTAGTCGATCTCTCCGCGGAGTCGGAAGAGCGCGAGCCGCGTCGCGGGCCGTCGCGGGGCCGCGCTGTCCTCCTCGAGTAGCTCGTCCGTGAGCTGGCGGGCCTCGGCCCAGCGGCCCTCGTCGGTGAGGATCCGGGCGAGGTAGATCGGGAGCAACTCCTCGGCCGCGGAGGAGTTGGGGCCGCCTCGGAGATTCGGCCGCGCCTCCACGAGGAGCCGTTCGGCCCGGGCGAGTTCGCCCACGTGGTCGAGCTGGACGGCGAGCTCCAGCGTCAGCTCGAGTTCCACGGCCGGGTTGGTCTGGTCGGTCCGCCGGAGCGATTCGAGCGCGCGGTCCAGGTGTTCGACGGCGATGGAGGAGGCGAACGAGCGGGCCGCAATCTCCGCCGCGCGCCAGTTCAGCTCGACGGCTCGCGAGTCGAGCCGTCCGAGGTAGGCGTGCCGGGCCAGCGCGAAGAGCGTGTCGGTGTCGTCGGCCCGGCTCGCGTCGAGGGCGCGGGCGATCCGTTCGTGGACCAGGCGCCGTTGCGGCTCCGCCATCGATTCGTAGACGGTGTGCCGCAGGTCCTCGCGCGAGAACTCGAGGCCGACCACGGGCGTCTCGCGGAGCATCCCCATCCCGACCAGCCGCTCCACGACCTCGGCGAGTCGCTCCTCCTCGACGCCGGTCACCGCTTGGAGCAGCGGGAAGGGGAACTCCCGCCCCAGCGCGGCCGCGGTGTGCAGCACCCGACGTTCCTCTTCGGGGAGCTCGGTCAACCGCTGACGGAGGTAGTCGGCGAACCCGACACCGGCACGGTGCGCCTCCTCCCAGAGCGGCGTCTCGCCGCGGGCCTGCGCCCGCAGCAGCTGCTCGAGGAACAGCGGGTTGCCCTGGGTCTGGCTGAACCAGTGGCTCACCTCGGTGGCCAGCACCTCTCGGCCGGGCACGACCCAGCGGACGAAGTCGGGGAGCTCGGCCGGAGTGAGGGGGCGCAGCGTGTACCGGTCCAACCGGCCCGTGCGAGCGAGTCGTTCGAGTTGGGTACGGCCCGGTTCCGGCACATCGGCGAGCGGCGGCGTCGTCAGTAGCAGCCAGAGCGGTACCCGCTCCAGCGTCGGGGCCAGGTAGCCGACGAAATCCAGCGAGAGCGCGTCGGCGTGACCCGCGTTCTCGATTGCGAGGATGGTCGGTTGCCCGCGCGCGAGCTCCTCGAGCCGTCGCGAGAGCTGGGCGAAGGCGCTCTGGGGTCCGGCACTCGCCTCCTCCGTGGGTCGCCGCAGCGCCTCGATCAGCCGTGCCTCCGAGCCGGAGGCCTCGCCCGGCTCGGGTACATCGAACTCGGCCAGCATCGGCAGCCCGGCTCCCCGCAGCGCGTCCCGCAGGACTCGGAACGGCGGAGGGTCGTCGGAGAAGGCCGCGCGCGCGTCGAGCACCCGGAATCCGTCGGCGCGTGCCTGAGCGAGTAGCTGGGCGAGCAGGACGCTCTTGCCGACACCGGCCTCGCCTTCCAGCAGCGAGACGCCGCCTCGGCCCTCCCGCACCTCCCCCCGCCGCCGCAGGAGCGCGGCGGCCACTTCCGGCCGCCCGATGAACGGGAGGCCCTGGCCGAACGGCACGACGGTGAGATGGTCCCCCGGGCTTAAGTTCCTCGCGAGGCGCGCTCGGCCCGGACGAAGGGGAGCGGCTCGACCGAGGCCGGCATGCGGCGCCCGCGGAGCTCGATCTCGAGCGGGGTACCCGGCGCCGCGAGCTCGGGCGGAAGGTACGCGAGCCCGATGCCGTAGCCGAGGGTCGGCGAGAGGCCGCCGCTCGTGGCGTGGGTGACCACTTGCCCGCCGGAGAGGATCGGGGTCCCGTGCCGCGGGATCGCCCCTTCGATCCGGGTGCTGAAACCGACGAGCCGCGTGGCCGGCCCTCCCTCCAGCTCCGCTTGGAGCGAATCCCTTCCGACAAAGGTGTGCTCCATCTCGAGGAACCGCTGCTGGCCTGCCTCGAGGGGGCTTCGGTTCACGTCGAAATCCAATCCGGAGAGGAGGTAACCCTTCTCCAAGCGCAGGGTGTCCCGAGCGCCGAGTCCGCACGGCGGTACGCTGCCCATCGTGAGTCGCTCGGCCACGGCCATCGACGCCTCCGCCGGTAGGAGCAGTTCGAAGCCGAGCTCGCCAGTGTAGCCGGTGCGGCTGACCATCCCCCAGCCGAGTGCACCGGCGGCACCGGGAGCGAGCGGGCGTTCGATCATCCGGGCAGCGTAGAACGGCAGGCCGTTCAAGGTGAGTCCAAAGAGCGACTCGAGCAGCCGCTGGGAGTCCGGGCCCTGGACGGCCAGGAAGGCCATTGCGCCGTTGTGCCGGGCGATGTGCGTATCCGGCTTGCGGTGCTGGCGCAGCGACTCGAAGATCTGGGCGGCGCGTCCGGCGTTCGGCACCACCAAGAATCGCGGCGGCCCCAGCGGGACGCTCGGCAACCGAGTGAGGAGCAGGTCGTCGATGATCTTGCCGTCGGCGGAGAGCCAGAAGCCGTACTTGCAGCGCAGCTCGGGCACCCGATGGGCGTCGACGGTGGTGCGGCGGGCCAGCAGGTCCGGGGCGTGCTCCCCCTCGACGGTCAGGATACCCATGTGGGAGACGTCGAACCATCCGGCCGACTGGCGCACGGCCCGGTGCTCCTCCAGGATACCGGAGAAGTACAGTGGCATCTCCCAGCCGGCGAACGGGACCAAGTGCGCCCCGTGCGCCGTGTGGAACGGGTAGAGCGGCGTGCGGGCCAAGGCCGGGGTGGTCGACGGGGCCGGAGTCGGAACCCTCAGGTCAGCACCTCCGCAAGACGCCCGTCCGCCACGGCACGGCGGATCTCCTGGGCGAGCCGGTGGCCAGAGCTCATCGGCTCCCGCCAGAGCGCGTTGGCGTACGGGTGGCCGGTGGAGAGATGGATGTTCGTGCCTCCGCCGATGCGCACGGCGACGTCGAAGATGACAGGGCGCCCGTCCGGGTCGAGGCAGGTCTGCAGGCAGAACGGCCCGATGATGCCGGGCGGGTACCGCTCCCGGGCGACCTCGACGAACCGTTCGCCGAGTCGGAACACCTCCTCCAGGATCGACTCCCGGACGGTGAGCGAACCGTGCCCCACCACCGTGTAGCGGGGCATCTGGGTCCCCTCCGGCAAGCTCAGTTGCTGGGCGGCCGGGAGCCGCACCAAACCATCGAGGGAGCTCTCCCGGCGTTCGTCGACGCCGAGGAGCTCGAGCGCGTCCTCCCTCGGGGCCAGGGGGGAGAAGAAGAAGTTGAAGTTGAAAACCGGCCCCACGATGTACCGTTCGATCCGGGCGTGGGCCAGGTCGTCGGCCCGGATGACCCCCTCCGCGAGCAGACGTCCGCTCCGTTCGGCGTACTCCGCGGGAGAGGAGCAGGTGAAGAACCCCCGCTCGAGCCGTCGCGTGGCGTGGGGCAGCTTCACCATCACGAGACCGGCGATGGCCTTCGGATCGGGGACGAGCTCCGGCGTTGGCAGCCCACCGGCCGCGAGGAGCGTGTAGTAGTTCTCGCGCTCCGAGCGCTCCTCGATCCGCAGGAGCCGACGGGAACCGACGAGCGGCACCCGGAGCTCCGACTCGATGGCATCGAGCGGCAGATACGAACTCAGGGCGCGGTTCGGGACGAGCAGGACCGACCGCTCCCGCAACTTCTGTTGCACTTCGGGCTGGAGCGCCTCCGCGAACTTCGGGTAGCTCCAGACCTCGTCCACGCAGCCTCGAACCGGTTGTCCGTTGGCGTCTCGGACACAGCGGAAATAGCGACGGTAGGTCAGGTCCCGCCCGATCTCGCACAGCAGCAGCGTGCGGAACCCTTCGCCCACCGCCCCGTCGGCGATGTCGAGCGCCGAGTGCGATCCGATGGCGCCGACCTCGACCGGCCGAGCGTAGCCGGCGGCAATGGACTGCAGTTCGGCCCGATCGAGTCGCATCGGCGCGACGAGATTTAGATGAGCTTAAGCGCTCGCGCCACGCGCTCCGGAGTGAGCGGCATCTCGCGCACGCGCGCGCCCGTAGCGTCGCAGACCGCGTTGGCGACCGCCCCCGGGACCGGGATCACCGGCGGTTCCCCCCCGCCCTTGGCGCCGTCCGGGCCGGCGCCGGGGAACCCCTCGATCGCCTCGACGTGGATCGGGGGAACTTCGAGCAAGGTGGGGACCCGGTAGTCGAGCAGCCCCGCATTCTCGATCCGTCCCTCGGCGTCCCATCGGGTCTCTTCGGTCAGCGCCTCGCCGAGCCCCATGGCCACGCCGCCCTCTACCTGGGCACGGTAGGTCGCGGCGTCTACGACCCGGCCCGCGTCTTGGAAGGCCGCGTACCGGAGCACCCTCACCCGGCCAGTCTCCCGGTCGACGTCAACGGCCGCGAGCTGGACGGCGCCGATGAAATCCCCGTAGCCGTAGAAACTCCCCGCGAGCACCCGTCCGGAGTCGATCTCGCCAGTCCGCCCGTAGTGCCGGCCTTGCGTCGCGATCCCGCCCCCCAGGCGCTCGGCCTCGGTGAGCACCGTCGCCAGCTCGACGGAGTGGGGGCCCCGTCGGACCCGCACCTGGGCGCCGGTCCAGTCGAGCTTGAGCTCGTCCGGGCCCGGCACTCGCCGAGCGAGCTCCTCGAGCAACCGCAGCGCGGCCTCCTGGATGGCGCGGCCGAGAGCGGCCGTCGTGCGGCTGCCGTACACGCCACTATCCATGGGGCCTCGTGCCGTATCGGTCCGCTCGACCCGGATCGCCTCGGGTGGCAGACCGAGCGACCGGGAGGCCACCACTACCAGTCCACGCACCACGCTTCCGCTACCGATCTCCGCTTCCACGGTCTCGAGCACGAGCCCCGTCGGCCCGAGGCGGATCTGGATCTCCCCGCCCGCGGAACTGCCCGTCGACCAGAAGCCGACCGCCACTCCGATGCCTGTGCCGGCCGGCAGCTCGGCGCGCCAAACGGCGCTCATCTCCCGCGCGCGGGCGAGACCGGCGTGGAGTCCGAACGGTCCCACCTGCTGTCCGAGCGGAGTGAGTCCACGTTCGCGTAGACCGTGCCGCTCCCGGAAGGCGATAGGATCCATGCCGGCGAGACGCGCCAGTCCGTCGGTGTGGGACTCGGCGGCGAACGCACACTGCGGCACGAACGGTGCGCGGTGCGGGCCGAACGGCGGCTTGTTCGTCCGCACCGCGTACCCTTCGAGCTCGACGGCGTCGATCTGGTACGGTCCGGCGATGAACCCGATGGCGTAGCCGGTCGCAAAGTCCCGGCCGGGCAGCGACGCGCCGGAGTCGAGGAGGAGCCGCACCCGGCGCGCCGCGATTCGCCCGTCGCGGAGCGCACTCTCGATGCGGATGACCGCCGGCAGCGTGGAGCGGGAGAGCTCGACCTCCTCCGCGTAGGAGAGTTGCAGTTTCACGGGACGGTCGGCGGCGGCGGAGAGCACCAGGGCGTACGGTTCCAGGAGGGCCGCCGCCTTGCCGCCGAACCCGCCGCCGACCCAGCTCGCTTCCACGACGATGCGCTCCTCGGGCAGCCCCAGGATCGAGGCGGCGTCCTCCCGCACGCCGTACGGGCTCTGCGTTGAGGTCGTCACGCGCCAGTGTCCACCGGTGACGTGCGCGAGGCAGGCGTGCGGCTCGAGCGCCATCTGCACGATGCCGCTCGTCCGGTACTTTTCCCGGAGCACCTCGCGGGAGCGTTCCAGGATCCGGTCGACCTCCCCAAAGCGCGCGTGTACGTGGGCGTTGATACGGGGGGAGTTCCCCTCGTCGCTGCCGGGCCATTCCGGATAGATCGACTCGATGTCGCCCCACAAGGGCAACGGGTCGATGGCCACCTTCACGAGCTTCGCGGCCCGGCGGGCTTCGGCGAGCGTGTGGGCCGCGATGGCGGCCACCGGCTGGCCGTGGTACATCACCTCCTCCTGCGGAAATACCGGCCGCTCCGGGTCCCCGCTTCCGGCGGGCAACAGAGCGGCCAGCTCGGCGTGGGAAACGGCGCAGACGACTCCGGGAGATCGCCGGGCTTCCTCGAGGTGGAGCGCTCGCATCTGGCCGTGGGCGACGGGCGAGCGCACCAGCACGGCGTGCAGCATGCCCGGCGTCTCCAAGTCGACGCCGAACTCCACGCCTCCGCGCACCTTGAGCGGCGCGTCGGCCCGGATCATGTACGCGCCTTCGCCAAGCCGACCACCGCGCGGCGGATCGACAGGTACCCCGTGCACCGGCAGAGGTTGCCCTGCAGGTCCTCGAGGAGCTCCTCGGGCGAGGCGTTCGGTCGCTCCTTGAGCAGCCCGGTCAGCGCCACCACGAAGCCGGGCGTGCAGTATCCGCACTGCAGGCCGGCCTCCTGCACGAACGCTTCCAGCACGGTCCGCCCCACCGGGTCGGCCTCGAGCCCTTCGACGGTGAGGATCGCCTCCTCCGAGACCTCACGGGTGAGCGTCAGGCAACTGAGCACGCTGCGGCCGTCGACGAGCACCGTGCAGGCCCCGCAGTCCCCCGTGCGACAGCCCTCCTTCGTTCCCTTGAGGCCCAGCCTCCAGCGGAGCGTGTCGAGTAGGCGTTCGTCGTCCGGAAGTTCGGTCGAGTACGGGCGCCCGTTCACCCACAGCGCGGCAGGATCGGTCACGAACTCGACTCCAGCGGGCGGTCCCGCACCGCGCGCACGGCGCGCGCGACGAGTGCGCGCAGGAGCAAGCGGCGATACGGGTCGGTGGCCCGTCGATCCGCCCGCACCGGGGCCTCGTGCGCCGCGACGTCTGCGCACGCTCGGATCTCCGCATCGCTCGGGGCGACTCCATGCAGAGCCGCCTCCGCCCCCGGCGCCCGGCGCGCCAGGGGGGCTACTCCTGCCGTGGCCACCCGCCAGTCACCCCCCAGCGGGTCGTACGCCACCGCGACCGCCAGTTGGGAGATGTCGTTCGCTGGCCGGACCCGCTGCCAGCGGAAGGCGCAGGGCCGGGCAGGGATCCGAACCCGGCGGAGCAGCTCCCCGGGCGCGAGCGAGGTACGCCGGGGGGATTGGAGGAACTCCTCGAGCGGGAGCTCGCGCTCGCCCTGCGCACCGTACAGACCGACGCGCGCCTCGAGCGCGAGGAGGATCGGAATCAGGTCGGAGACGGGGGAGGCGCGGACCAGGTTTCCGCCCAGCGTCGCGCGGTGGCGCAGGGCGAGCCCGCCGACGGCACCCACCGCCTCGAAGAGTCCGGGCATCCGACGCCGCAGCTCGGCGTTGCGCTCTAGGCTCGCCAGCGGTACGAGCGCCCCCACCTCGAGTTCGGTGGAGGTCCAGTTCAGCTCGCGCCAGGGGAGGCGCCGTAGCGAGAGCACCCGGCGGGGAGCGGTCCGGCCCTCGTCGATATCGGGCAAGAGGTCGGTCCCACCGGCGAGCACGGCGAGCTCCCCGGGCCCGGCGGCGAGGAGGGCGGCGACCGCCTCCTCGCCCGTCGCCGGAGCGAGCAGGGTGAACGTCACGGGGCGCCGAGCCGAGCCCGGATGATACCATTTTGCAAACTTCTCGCCGGCGGTTTTATTCTCGGGATGCGATAGGGAGCCCGCCCGATGTCCTTTGAGCTCACACTCCGCTACTCGACCCCGCTCTCCCCGATCGAGGACCTCGAGGAGGTGCTCACCGAGTTCCTTCGGATGGTGGGCTACCTACCACCGGTCGACGACGGACGAGCCGGCGAGGGTCCCGTCCGAGAGAGCGTGGCCTATCGGCTGGTCCATGATTGCCTGCTCAAGGACCCGGCCCGTCCCTGGTTCGCCGAGGAGCTCGTCGCGGTGCTGAAGACGACCAAGCCGACCGTCTACCGCCACTTGAACAAGCTCAAGGAACTCGACCTCCTCGAAGGGGTGAACGGCGGTCCGGACGGCGCGGGGCGCAAGGGCTACCGGCTACGGTACGGGAGCCTGTCGCAGGCCTGGGACTTCACCGAGGCGAACGCCCAGAACGCGCTCCGCCGGTACCGCGAAACGGTAAACCACCTCCAGCATCTGCTCGAGCGACCGGCGCCGGCCGCTCCCGCGGCACGGCGCGCGGCACAGGAGAAGCGCGGAGGATGAGCTCGGGGGAAGGGGGGTCTAAGCGCCCGGCGATCTCGCTCACGCAGGGTTCCCGGGTCCGGGTCCATTCGGCCGGCAGCCGTGAGGAGCCGATGGTCAGCGTCGGCGTCTTCCGTGGGCTCGTCTCCGTCGGCGGCGAGAACTCCCTCGCGCTCGAACTCGAGGCGGAGAAGGGGGAGAAGGAGCGGGTGCGGCTCGTGCCGCTCTCCGCCATCTTCGCGATCGACATCCTCCTGGCGGTCAAAGCCGAGGAAGAGAAGCGGGTCGACCCCGGCACCGCCTCGGGGTACTTCCGGTAATCCCGGAGCGGGCTTGCTGGGAGTTTCGCCGCCCGCACGACGGGGGGTTTCGAACCCAGGTCGTTGGCTTCGAAGGCCAACAGGATAGTCCAGACTACCCCACAAGCCCGCGCGGTTCTCACGTCGGAGGCCGTATAAGGGGGTTGTGCGCGACGGGCGAGCGGCTCGCCGGGAGCGTCCGCCTCAGGTGTGGGTCGGAGGGATCGGCTGCCGTACCGCTGCTTCGGCTGACTCCTCGGATTCGAGGGGCAGTCCGTCCAGCGTGGTCTGCGACGGAGTTCCCGGGAAGAGGGTGGCGAGCGAGTTCTCGAGTAGATCGATCCGCTGGCGCAGGTACGGGGTGACCCCCGGAGTCCGTGCGAGCCGCTGGGACAGCCCGAGGTACTTGCGTACCGCGCCCTCAAAGACGGTCGGCGAAAGCTCGCCGCCGCAGCTCTCGCGGCCCTTCGTCACGGCGCAGCGGCCGGTGAGGGGCGGCCGTCGGTAGCTCATGCCACAGGCCTTGCACCGGAACTTCTGCGTCGCGAAGCTCTTCAGGTTCCCCATGAGGTCTGGAATGAAGTGGGCGTTGAGGACGAGGCTCACCGCATCGGCGATGTCCACGGCCCGTAGCTGAGCCGTGAGCAGGAGCGACTGCTCCACGATGCTGGGCATGCTGGCTGCCTCCCGGTACGCCGAGCGCACGGGGCCGCCGGCGAGGTCGCTCGTGTCGTGGGTGAATCCGGCGTCCCAGACGGCTCCGGTGGCGTCAATCCACCGGCCCAACGTGGGCACCAGGGACTCGAGCTCCTTGGCCGAGCGGTGCGCCGCGGCGCCCTCGAAGACCGCCAGAGGGTACGAGTCGGCCACGTCCAGGTTGTGCGCCTCCTTGTCCACCTCGCGCGCGTCGACCCGAGTGGTGAGGACGAGCGGCTTGTCCATGAGCGCCCCGCGGCTATCGGGCAGGAACGCCCGGGAGAAGTTCACCAGCGCATCGAGCAGCAGGGTGACCGAGTCCTCGTCGCCGTCGCAGTTGCGCCGCTTGGCGGCGTGGAACAAGGGATGGGCAAAGCACGCCTCCGCGTCGCTGTAGCCGATCAGTCGGCCGGCCACCCCCCCCGAGGTGTGGGGGGCGAGCGCCACCAGGATCGCGCCGACCAATTCCTCGGGCGCGTGCACCTGATAGAACGGCGAGACGTTGTACAGCCGGACCAGTTCGTCGTCGACGAACTGGGCGAGATGGGTCAGGTACTTCCCGCAGGAGCGCGAGACGATGAGGTCTTGCGGGCGTAGCTCGAGCAACTGTTCGGGGTCCGTGAGCGGCTCGCCGAGCAGGTCGGTGCGATAGCCCAGCTCTCGCAGCCGGACCACGGGGGTGCCCACCTCCGACGGTCGGAAGTGGGTGAGGGGAAGGTCGGTGAGGTCGAATCGGGCCGTGCCGTCCTGGTAGACCGAAATGCCGTGCGCGGCCCGAAGAATTCCCTTCTCGAGTCGCTCGGGAACCTTGCCGCGCGAGGTCAGTCCCTTGACCCCTTTGACCTCCGGTACCCTACGCAGGTGCAGCCGGTCGAGCGCCTGCGCCCACAAGGGTGCCACCGGCAGCGGTTGCGTCGAGAGTTCGCCCGTGGCCACCGTGAGCCCGCCGCAGGTGCAACTTCCCCACACGGAGCCCCGTCCGCAGTCGCTGCAGCGCCGCACGCCGAGCGTCGTGGGAACCCCACCGCCCATGCTGCGCCGCGCCGCCTCCGGCACCGAGCGTCGGGGCCCTCCCGCCTCGCCGACCGGGAAGAGGGCGTGCACGTTCGGGCTCATCGACCGCTGCCGTGCCTTCTCCGGCCGGCCCACACGCGCGCCGATCCGCGACGGACCCTTGGCGCGGACCTGCGCTCCTGCGAGCCGGCTCACCAGCACGAGCGGGGACCCCGTGTCGTCCTCGGGCAAGCCGTCGCCGCGGCGGAGCACCACGCCACCTTCCACCGCGAGGCCCAGGCCACCGAGCAGACCCGCGGCCGCCACCGGCTCGAGGCGCAACATTCCCTCGCCCGCCGGCGCGTGGGCCGCGCCGAGCCGCACGAGCAGCTCCTTCCACTCGGGGTCCGCCGAAAGCTCGAGGGAGCCGTTGTGCCAACGGCCCGCGCTCTCCACCCGCTCCGACAGGCGCAGGATCTCCCGCGTACTCAGGTCGTGCCAGAACAGCAGGAACCGAGGATGGAGCGGCGCACCGGTTCGCACCGACGTCGCGAGCGCGTGCGCGTAGTCGGGAGAGAGCGCCAACGCATCGAGAGGGACGCCGCGGGAGCGCAGTTCTTCCAGGTGCCAATCCAGGGAGTAGCCGCCCGGTTCGAGCGGCCGATTGTTCTCCAAGAACTCGCCGAACGGCACCAGCAACTCCCCCAGGTCGATGATCCGCCGGACCCGGGGGAGCACGGTTTCGGCGCTCGCGGTATCGTGCACACCCACGAGCGTACCGTCGGTGAGTTCGAGCAGCGGCCCCTCGATGGTGTCGCAGAGCGCCATCGCCGTCGCCTTGCCGGGGTACTCGAGCTTGACCTGGGTGCCGATCGCCACGAATCGGTGCAGCACGACCATGGTCGCGGGGTTGATCGCGCACGAGGCGAGCCCCGTCGTCCTCGCCCGCCCGTACACGAGGCGGAAGCCGCCGGGGCGGTTCGGATAGGCGAGGATCGGCCGTCCGCCGAGCGCCTCGCGCAGGTACTTGGGTTCGCTGGGACGCTCCTCCTCGCCGTTGGCCTGGTGGCCGACCCGCTCGAGGAACTC
This sequence comes from Thermoplasmata archaeon, assembly GCA_022749995.1. Lineage (GTDB taxonomy): Archaea > Thermoplasmatota > Thermoplasmata > Lutacidiplasmatales > UBA184 > JAKIVR01. Next base: position 82,787 of record JAKIWO010000001.1, read on the forward strand.
CCAGCCCGGGATCCCGAGCTTCTCCACAATCTTGCGCAGCTTCGCGGACTTCTGGCAGAGCCCCTCGGCGATGACGAGGCAGGCTCCGCCCCGGATGCCGTTGGTGCCGACCCGCGGCAAGTCGCGGAAGGCGCTCACCTGCGCATCCCCTTCGGTCGACTCCCCCGAGATGGCCACGGGAACCCCGCGGACCACGGTCGCCACCTCCTCCGGGCTCGGCACGTACTGTAGGTGCTGCAGGTGCTTGTAGAGCGGGATCTCCTCCTGGTACCGCCCGACCTCGTCCTCGTGCGGATGGTACCGACCGAGACCGGCATCGCGCCGGACCACGTCCGCCAGCAGCACCGACAGCGCTTGGGCCGTGCCACCCGCCGCGCGGATCGGGCCGGCGTAGTAGAGTTCGAGGTAGGCCGAGTCGGTCCCTTCCCCCCGGACGTGCACCTCGGCAAGTCCCTCGAGCGGGGCGACCAGGATCCCCTCGGTCAGGATGGCGAGCCCCACCCGGAGCGCACGGTCGAGCCGCGCCTCCAGACTCAGCCCCTGCCCATCCTCCCGGGCGAGGCGGCGGGCCATCTCCACCGCGGCCTCCTCCCGGGGCATTCGCTCGGCCAGGCGGCGGATCTCCACCGAGATCCCGTCGAGATGGAGGTGCGCGAGCAGCTTTTCGACGCGCATCGCCATGTCCTGCGCGCGAGGGATCTCGACCTCCGCCGAAGGGTCCACGCCGGTGCGCCGGGCCGCCGAGGCCGCCTCGTAGGCACGCGTTACTTCGGCGTCGAGGAGGGCGTCGTACTCCTCCACGGGCCCCGGAGCCCGGCGGTCCCTTAAGATGGTGGGGCGGGGCTCATTGGCAGAGGACGGTCAGGTTGAGGACGTAGCTTCCGGCGGCGCCGGGTGCCTGTACCGTGATCGTGGTGTCGCCATCGCCGTGAGCGGCGTACAGGACCGGCGCGGGCGGTGAGCTCGAGACCACGTGGAAGGGGGCGTTGGGATTGAAGGCGACGAGGCTGTGAGCGAGCGAGTCGTCGTTGGCCAGGTTGAGCGAGACCGTGAACGTGCCGCCGACCGGCAGGGTGAGCGGGTAGCCGGAGACGAAGCTCACGTTCGCGACCCCGAACCAAGGCTGGCCCTGCGTGGTCCGGCCCTCCTCGAGGTAGGCCGAGGCGCCCGAGACCGTAACGCTGGCCGAGGAACTGTGGTTGTACAGGGACACCACCGCGAGCAGGACCACCACCACCGCTGCCACCGCGCCGACCACGAGGACGAGGTGCTTGCGGCCTCGCGCCCCCTGGAAGTACCCTACGATGGACATGTCGCTCCCTCTGGGTAGTGGTGCGAGGGACGCGGCTATTATTCCTTCGGCGGAGCCGCGTTCAGCGCGTATCGGGCGCGGCGGGGAAAACGCCTGTCGCCTCGGCGATCTGGCGCCGCGCCTTGCCCGCAGGGTGCAAGGAGCCGAGCTCGACGACGTGCCCCCCGGCCGGTGGCGCGAGCGCTCTTGGGTTGAACCAGAGCGCGGGGATGCCGGCGGATCGCGCCCCGACGACGTCCGACTCGAAGGAGTCGCCCACCATCCGGGCCTCGGGCGGAGCCGCGCGCAGCCGACGTAGCGCTAGGCGAAAAATCTCTGCTGAGGGTTTGGCGTAGCCGGCCTCTTCCGATGTGAGCAGCAGGTCGACGAGGGGGGCGAGTCCAATCGCCTCGAGCTTCTCCTCCTGCTCGATCCGCAGGTTGTTAGTGACGATGCCGACCGGGATGCCCGCCTCGTGGTAGCTCCCGAGGAGCTCCGGAGCCCCCGTGACGGGGCGGCGGGAACGCTGGTACTCCTCGCGGTACACGCTGGCCATCTGCGCGACCTCGGCGGGGAGCGCTGAGGATCCGGCGTCTGCGAGGAGCCGACGGAACCGATCCTCTCGCGCAGCGCTCGCCGAAAGAGTGCCCGAGAGCACGCCCTCGTGCAGCTCGTTGACCAGGTCCAGGTACCGGCCCACCTGCACGGCGAAGGCCGTACGGGCCAATCCAGGGTGCTCGCGGCGCAGGCGCTGAAGCGCGCCCTTCACGGCTCCGCGATGATCGAATAGCGTGTCGTCCAGGTCGAACAACACTACGCGGGGGGAGGGGAGCGCGGAGTTCACGGATCCTCCCGTGCTCCCTCAGTGGGAGGGCGCGCCCCGCCCCGTCTCTGTCTCCCCCGAGGTCGGAGGCGCTGTCGCCCCCGCGAGAACTCCGTAGCAGGCGAACGCCAGGAGGAAGAAGATCGCCATCAGGTAGGACGCGATCGCGTTACCGTAGCCAGTGTAGACGAAACTCAGCCCGCCGACCGCAGCGCCCGCGATGCCGACGAACCCCAGCCCGCCGAGACGCCGTACCTGTGCCGAGGGGAAGGTGTTCGACAAAGCGAAGACGACCAGGGAGAGGAACACGAGCGCCACCGCTACGACCACGTGCGCCGCGAGCGCCGGATCCGACCCGTCGATGATCGCCGTGCCGAGCGAGGGAGTCCCCCCAGGGAAGCTTCCCAGGAGGTTGACCCACTCCCCGAGCAGGAACTGCAGGGTCAGTAGACCCAACAGCCCTCGCGCGGCCCGCTGCAGACCCACCCAGGAGTACTCTCCGTCGACCGTTGAGGCCCGAGAAGCGCCGGTCATCGTTCCCCTCGCGAAGCTACCGCCCTCCTCGGGCGGTCGTGCGCGGGCTGCGCGGCCTCGTGCGCCGAGCCGGTCGGGCACCCTCCGAGGCCCGATTGGCGAATCCGGACTCGAGCAAGCCGGAGAGCAGTGAGTCGTGCTTGCGCTCGTCGGCCGCGATGCTCTCGAGCAGCAGGGCGAGCGTACCCCCGACCTCCCGGGCGAGGACCGGTTCGGGCCGAGCTTCGGCCCGTCGCTCGTCCCGTATCAGTCCCTCCACATCGGCCCGGGTGATCCCGGTAGCGGGCGCCCGGGAGATTCCCCGGGAGAGGTACGGCCCCAGGGAAGCGACGATCTCTGCGTGACGCAAGCTGTCCGAGGCGATCTGACGGAAGACGGCCCGAGTGAGCTCGTCGCGTGCCTTCTGGGCGAGCCGCATCGACTGGGCCACCGCGCGTTGCTCCGCGCGGACCCGGGCCCGGCTCCACCAGAGCATCTCGCGGGTCCGTTCGCCGGAGGGCGCTTTTCCGGGGGCGACGCCCGGCTCCGTTCCCGGGTGGACCCCCTCCGTCAGCTCGACCAGCGCACGGGCGCCGTCGAACAGGATGCGGAGGCGTTCGCCCGGTTCGGCAGGGCGCATCGCCACGAGGCGGTGGGCGACCGAACGGGCCAGCCGTCGCGCTTCCTCGCTGCGATCGAACGGCTCGAGCTCCCGGCCCCGCCGCTTCCCGGAGAGGTACTGCGAGACGGCCGACGGGGCGACACCCAGGAGGTCGGCGGCATGGCGCGTCGACTCACCCAGCTCCTCCACCAATTCGGAGGCCACCATCACTTGGAGGATCTGGAGGTAGCTCACGGGAGTGCGGGGCGCGCGGGAGCCCGTCACGTTACAGTGCCTTCGGGGGGCGGTCTCGACGAGCAACGGTAGGGGCGTTCACGCCGTGAATCCTCGAGCGTTGCGACACGGTGAGCTGTTATAGCCTGTGCCGGCCCGGGGCGCCGTCGCCCATGTCCAACTTCCTCGAGCTCGCGGTCCTCTCCGCCGCGATGGGGTTCTCGATCTACCTGTCCCTGCCGCTGCTGATGAGCCACTCGCTCAAGGGCTCTACCCGGACGGTCCTGACAGCCGTGGCGATCGGCATCCTCGTTTTCCTCATGGCCGACGTCTTCTCCAACGTCGCCAGCCTGAACGTCGGCTCGGCGCTGTTCCTGACCGTCCCGGTCTACGACCTAGTATTCGTCCTCGCGGCCGGTGGCGCGTTCCTGATGCTGCTGCTCTCCGAGCGGCACGGCGACCCGGCGGTGACCAGCTCGCCGTACTCCCTCGCCCTCGTCATCGCGCTGGCGATCGGATTCCAGAACCTCACCGAGGGACTGGTCTTCGGAGCGGCGTGGGCTGCCGGTGCGGTCGGGCTCAGCACCGTCGTCTTCGTCGGATTCTTCTTCCAGAACCTGACCGAAGGGTTTCCGATTGCCTCCCCGTTCCTCGGGGAGACCGACCGACGGCTCGGGAGGCTGGCCGGGCTGTTCCTCGTCGGGGGACTTCCCACGCTACTCGGCGGGATCATTGGCTACTTCTACAACTCCGCCTTGCTCGACATCCTCTTCGGCTCGCTCGCCATCGGGGCGATCCTCTACGCCATCCTCCCGATGCTCCGGGTCGCGCTACGGCCGGCCGCCACACCCGAACTGTCGGCCGCGCGACTTCGGCTCACCTACTTGGGGATTCTGCTCGGGTTCCTGCTGGGGTTTGGGGTCAATGCCTTCTAAGCCCGGCGTACATTTCCCGCCACGGCGTCCCCGGGGATCGGGATCGTTGACTCCCACCGGCGCCGACTAGCTCGGCACGCGGCCCAGGTGCGACTCTCCATGTCACTTGAAATGAAGGGGCAGTGCGAGCAATGCCAGACGCCGCTCGCTGCGACGGCCGAGGCGTTCATTTGTTCCTACGAGTGCACCTTCTGTGCCACCTGCTCCGCCTCGATGTCCCACCGGTGTCCGAACTGCCGGGGCGAACTCGTACGACGCCCAAGGGGGCGCGCCACCGGCCCTACGTAGTTCCGCGGAGCGGACACGCAGGCAGGAGCTAGCCTCGGACTATGAGAGCCGGCGGCGGATCGCGGCGGCCATCCGATCCGCCGCACCCGGACTCCAACCGAAATACAGGTGGGGCTCGATGAGCTCGAGCTCCATCAGCACCGGAGATCCGCTCTCCCTCACCACTAGGTCGACCCGAGCGTAGAGCGGCACCGGGCGCACCTCGGCGGTCACCTGATCGGCGATGCGCCGTTCCTCCGGAACGGGCTCGTAGGGAGTCGCCCTCGGTGCATTCGGAGTTTTCGCGACGAGCCCGGGGGGTCGACGCACTGCGTGGGAATAGGCTCCGTCGAAGTAGAACAAGGAGTGTTCTCCACCGGTTTCGATCTCCTCTACGTAGGGTTGGATCAGCTGCTCGCCGGTGGCGAGGGCCGCGCGGTACTGGTCTTCCAGAGCCCGCGCGGTCTCGGTCGTCACGAGGAAGGTGCCGTCCGCATCCGCGGAGACCGCGGGCTTGACCACGGCCCGAGTCCACATGCGCTCTCGCAGCACTTGCTCGAGGGAGACGTCCGGGTGGCCGACAACATCCGGCAGTACGGGGACTCCGCGCGTGCCGAGCCGGGCGAGGTAGGACTTGTGACTGTTCCAGCGCACCGTTTCGTACGCGTTGTACAGGCGCGTCTGGCGCTGGACGCTCTCCGCCCAAGCGAGATATTCGGGCGCCCTTCGGTGGTAGTCCCACGTCGAGCGAATCACCGCTGCGTCAAAGCTCGCCCAGTCGATCGCCGGGTCGCTCCAGACGCACGCCGTGGCGATCAGATCGAGATGGGCCAACGCCGGAATGAGCAACTGATCGTCTTCGGCTAGGGTCGGTAGCGACGGCGAAGTGGCCAGCGCGATCCGCCTCATCGAACCCGTCCGTAGGAGAGGCGGCCTTTCGGGTCAGCTCGCACTAAGGACCGCGACGCTCGCCTCAGGGTTTCTTTCGACGACGGGTCGTGGTGCGCCGCGGGCGGGAACTGGCCCGGGCCTCCTTCGCCCAAGCTCGCCGCTCCGCCGCCGTGTCCCGCCGGAATATTTCCACCCAGTTCCCATCAGGATCCTTGACGTAGGCAGTCCATCCGTCCGTGTCCGACGGTGCGATCCCGGTGGGCCGGGCCCCGCGGGAGATCACTCGCCGATACTCCGCCTCCAACACACGCCGGGGAACATGACCCAGCAGGAAGCCGACGTGATCGAGCGCCTCCCCGGGCACGAACTTGGTGGCGAACCGTGAGTTTCGGGGGTACCAGTTCAACTCGAGCTGGGCGTCGTTGCGGGGGTCGATCAACGAGACCCAGATACCGCCTCCCTGCTCGCGGATGTCACCGCGCTTGCGGACCTTGAGCCCCATGACGCGGGTGTAGAACCGGAGCGAGCGGGGCAGATTCCGCACCCGAATCCCGACGTACTCTAGTGGCACAGCCGGTCGCACCCCCGTCCACACTTAACCGTCTGCCACGCGCACTTCTGCCGGGCAGGGCTTGGGTCATCGGCGGGAGGATTGGGCTCCTACGTTCGCAGCTAGGCCCTGGCGCAGCTAGGCCCTGGTCGTGCGCCGGTCTCGCTCACTTGAACGGGCAAACTCCGATCGACTCGACAACGAGCCGACTCCGCCAGGCCACTTGCTCCGTCGGTGAGGGGGTACGGCTTCAGTCGGGACCACTGAAGCCGAATGCTTAAGTAGGAAACCTCAGGATGACTCGCGCAGGGCGTATGACGCTCGTCCGACAAACGGGAGAACGAATCGTACTATGAAGTCCATCATCCAGGAAGCCATTGCGAAGCATCAGGAGAACCAGGCCCTCACCGAGGAGAAGCCACCAACGGCTGCTCCTCCGGGCTACTCGAGCGTGGACGACGTGGAGCTGGCGAAGCTCGCGGAGGCGCTGAAGGTCAACATCCGCATCGTCGGATGCGGAGGCGGCGGGTCGAACACGATCAACCGCTGCGTCGAGGAAGGCATCCAGGGCGCCGAGATGTGCGCCATCAACACCGACGCCAAGCACCTCCTCACGATCCACGCGCCACGCAAGATCCTCATCGGCCGCCGCGCCACCAAGGGGCTCGGCGCGGGCGCCCGCCCGGAGATCGGCGAGGAAGCCGCGCGCGAGAACGAGGAAGAGCTTCGCCAGTTCCTCAACGGCGCGCACATCGCGTTCATCACCGCCGGCATGGGCGGCGGCACGGGCACCGGCTCGGCCCACCTCGTGGGCCGCCTCGCCAAGGAGCTCGGCGCGCTCACGATGGGTGTCGTCACCATTCCGTTCTCCGCCGAAGGCGCGGTCCGGATGGAGCAGGCCCGCGATGGCCTGGAGCGGCTGCGCCGCGTCTGCGACACGACGATCGTGATCCAGAACGACAAGCTGCTCGAACTCGTCCCGCGGATGCCGCTCGACTCGGCGTTCAAGCTCGCGGACGCGGTCCTGATGACCGCGATCAAGGGGATCACCGAGATCGTCACCCGACCGGGCCTGGTGAACCTCGACTACGCCGACATCCTGACCGTCATGAAGGACGGCGGCGTGGCGCTCATCGGCCTCGGCGAGAGCGAGAACTCGACCGACCGGGTCACCGAAGCGGTGACCGAGGCGCTCACCTCCCCGTTGCTGGGCAGCGTCGAGCTCAAGGACGCCACCGGCGCGCTGGTGCGCGTCATCGGCGGTCCGTCGATGACCGTCTCCGAGGCCGAGAAGGCCGCGGCGCTGGTCGGAGGCAAGATTTCCAAGCGGGCCCGCATCATCTGGGGCTGCTCGGTCGAGAACTCTCCCGAGATGCAGAACACCATCAAGGTGCTGCTCATCATCACCGGCGTGCGCGCCACGAGCCTCCTCGGGTCGAAGGGAGGCTATGCCGCTGGCGAGTCCGAGGAAGTCATCGACCTCGTCCGGTAAGCCGCCTCGCCGACGCTCCCGCTACCTCGGGCTCGAGGTCACGGGAGCGCCCCTTTCCCCCCGGGGCTTGGAGATCCTCCTCCGCGCGAGTTCGCCGGCGGCCCCCGGGGGCTCTGGGCCGCGTCTCATCCGCTTCTCGGGGCGTAAGGCGCTGGTCGAAGTCGCCCACCGGGAGGTACCCGAGGCGCGACGCCGATGGAACGCCACGATGGAGACGTCTTCGGGGGAAGTGCAGCTCGCGACGCGTCGGAGTTGGGGTACCCTTCGCAAGGGCAAGCAGTGGTTGGTTCGACCCACGGGACCCGCGGACCGACGGCCGTAGCTCGTCGTTCGCTGTGCCCACGTATAAATACCGGACGGCGGCGTAATTAGCCTGCAACGGGGGTTTCCTCTCGTGCGTTCCTGGATGACCCTCCGCCAGCGTTGGCGCCGCTCTCGCCGGGCGCAAGTGAGCGCGGTGGCGGTGGTCCTCGGACTCCTCCTGGTCACCACGTACATTGCCAACTTCCTGTCGCAACAGCTCCCGAGTCAGATGCAGGAGCTCGAATTCGAGCACACCCTGCTGGTGGAGGACCAGTTGGGCCGGGTCCAAACCGCAGTCCTCGCGGAGGCGCAGAACCCGACGCTACCGATCACCATCACCTCGCCCGTTACGCTGGGCTCTGGCTCGGTCCCGCCGTTCGCACCGGCCTCGACGGGCGCGCTGACCCTCGACCCGGCCTCGGACCTGGTCCGGGCGCAGTACTCGATCGCCAAGGTGCTGCCCCGTGCGCCGGTGTGGGGGTCCGGCTCCGCCTGCCTTGCCGGGGGGAGTGGCACCTGCGTCCTTGGCGCCGGGGTGTTCTTCTACAACGCCTCGGCCAACAGCTCGACCTACACGGTGATACTCTCGGGCGCCACGAGTACGCTCTTCTACAATCTCTCGGGCAACCACGACACCCTAACCGTCACGCAGAGCGGGCCCGATGCGTTGTACCTCCAGATCATCGTCGTGGGCTCGAACGATACCGTGACCGTCTCCGAGACGGGCGCCCTCGTGGGTAGCTCCCACTACGACGTGGAGTTCTACGGCCAGAACGACCGCTTGAACTCGCTCATTGCCGGAGCCCACACCGGCGCAGGCTCCACGAGCTTCCTGACCCGCTTCGTCGGCGACCAGGGGTCGTTCTGCCCCGCCGCGAACTGGTCGGCGACCGATTCGCTCAACCTGGTCGACACCAGCAATGCGTTCAACGCCAACACCACTTGGTGGAACAACGTGGGCTACACGAGCCCGCCCGTCACGCACGCCCTGTTGGCTCCTGGGAGTTCGGCGACCTTCTCCAACCGGACCGGCTTCCTAGGGTGCGGGTTCAGCCATGCCTCGGTCATGAGCTACACGAGCGATTTCCAGTCCGGGCTGAGGGTGCACCTCGCCAACCGGTACAACCCGCCGGAGGACGTCGTCTACGAGGACGGCGCAGTGATCCTCTCCCACCCGGCCTCGGGCACCTTCATGACCGGGCCACCCACGATCTCGATCACGCGCTCGCTGACGGGCTTCTACATCGCCAATTTCACGATCGTGAACATGGTCGTGAGCAATGCCCAGAACGGTACCTCCGAGGAGGGAGGGAGCACCGCCGGCGTGAGCACCCATCTCATCGGCTTCGACCAGTTCCAGGTGCTGGACAACGTGAGCACTGGCAACGCCGTCGCTGGCCTGTGGCTCAACTTCACCACCCCGTACCCCGGCGCCTGGGAAGGCTACCTCGAGCAATTCCCGGCGACGGTGCTCGTCAACGACGCGGTGACCTGCACGACGGGCCCGCTACCCCCGGGCTTCACCTGCCTCATCCCGCCGCAGGGCCAGATCTCCCACCTCTCGGCCGAGTTCCTCGTGACCGAGTTCGAGTTCACCGCCATCACCATCTCCACGACGATCTCCTAGTCAGCGTCGACAGGGTTATCCTGCCTCCGGGCTCCGCTCTCAGGGTAAGGGAGTGGCCCCCGAAGCTACCGGACGGATCCCCGTCCGACGGGCCCTCGTCGCGGTCGACGACAAGCGGGCGTTGCCCGAGTTCGCCCGCGAGTTGATTCCTTTTGGCATTGAGCTCTGGGCTACCTCGGGCACGCTGAAGGCCCTCTCCGCGGCGGGGGTGGCGGCCCAACCGGCCGAGCAGCTCACCGGCATCGCCGACTGGTTCGGCGGCCGGGTCAAGACGTTGCATCCGGGGGTGCTCGGCGGCGTACTGGCGCCGGCGACCGCCGAGGGCTCGAAGGAGCTGAAGGCCCGCGGGCTGCTCGCGTTCGACCTGGTCGTGGTCAACTTCTACCCGTTCGAGGCACGCGCCCGGGAGCGACCGACCGACCCGGGGCTCGTCGACTCCATCGACATCGGCGGCGTCACCCTGGCCCGGGCCGCCGCCAAGAACCACGCGCGAGTCGCCGCCATCAGCGACCCCGAGGAGTATCCGGTCGTCGCGGCCGAACTGGCCCAGCTCAAAGGCCACCTGTCCGCCGAGCTGCGTCGTGCCCTCGCCGCACGGACATTCCTGCGGGTCGAGGCGTATGATCGCGCCATCGCCCGGGCGTTTACGATGGCCGAGTCTGCCGGAACGCTTCCCGGCCATCTCGAGTTCGAGCGGGAGGAGACACCTCTCCGCTACGGGGAGAATCCTCACCAGGCGGCAGCGCGCTACGTGGCCAGCGACCGAACCGCCGGCGCGCTCACCCCGCTTCCCTTGCGGGTCCTCAAGGGCGCTTCTCTGTCCTACACGAACCTGCTCGACCTGGAGACCGCGCTCTCCGTCGTCGCCGAGTTCCCGACCCCCACGGCCGCGGTGGTCAAGCACGCCACCCCCGTCGGGGTAGCCTCAGGGCTCACGCCCGCCGAGGCAGTGCAGCGGGCGCTCGCGACGGACCCGGTCGCCCGTTATGGCTGCGTGCTTGCGCTCAACCGGCCGTTCGACGCGGCGACAAGCGCCGAGTTGCACGGGGTGTTCGTGGACCTACTGGCCGCCCCCTCGTTCTCTCCAGAGGTGATGCCGCTCCTCGAGCGCCGGAGCAAGCTCAAGGTGCTCGAGGTGACGCCCCCGGCCATCGACCAGCGCCGATGGGAGGGCCGGACGGCGCTCGGCCGTCTCCTGCTGCAGGAGTACGACCTCCGTCAACTCGCTCCCGGGGAACTGAGACCCGTCACCGGCCGGACCGCCAGCCCCGAGGAGCGGTGCGCACTCGATTTTGCCTGGAGGGTGGTGCGCCACGCCCGCTCGAACGCGGTCGTGATCGCGCGCGGCTCGGCCACGGTGGGCATCGGCTCCGGTCAGCCCTCGCGCGTCAAGGCCGTGGAGGACGCGGTGGCCGTGGCGGGGGATCGGGCCCGTGGGGCGGTGCTCGCCTCGGATGCGTTCTTCCCGTTCGCCGACGGGATCGAGGCCGCCGGCCGCGGCGGCGTGGCGGCGATCCTCCAACCCGGCGGCAGCGTCCGGGACGCCGAAGTGATCGCAGCGGCCGAGCGGCTCGGCATCGCGATGTTCGTCACGGGTTGGCGCGTCTTCCGCCACTAGGCGAGCGCGCTCGGCTAGAACGAGAAGTACCGCTTGAGCACCGTGCGGAACTCGGTGGGGGCCGAGAGCGCGAGCTCGCGGCCCCGCTCCTGGCCTTTCTCGACGAACAGGTAGGTCGGGATCGAGTGGATGCCGTAGGACCGGGTCAGGCTGCCGCTCTCGTCGACGTTCACCTTGGTGAACTTGACGCGGCCGGACAGGTTCAGGGACAGCTGCACCAGCACCGGCTCGGCGGCCTTGCACGGGGCGCACCAATCCGCGTAGAAGTCCACCAGCACCGGAAGTGGCGACTTGAGCACCTCCGTCTCGAACGTATCGTCGGTGACGTGGACGAGGGTCGGCGCATCGTTCGTCATTTGCTGTCGTAACGAGACGGGTGGGGGGCTTAAGCCCTCTGCCCGTCCCGGCCCCTCGTGGAGCGCGATCGAGCTAGAACCTCCCTACGCGCACCGGCACCGGCCGGTCCGGCCCTGCTCGCGTGGTGGGACGACCACCGACGTCCCCTCCCCTGGCGGCGCGACCGTTCCCCGTACCGGATCTGGGTCGCCGAGGTGCTGCTGCAGCAGACCCGGGTCGCGCAAGCGGTGCCGTACTACGAGCGGCTCCTGCGACGCTACCCCTCCCTGCGCTCGCTCGCTGGCGCGCGCACCGACGAGCTGCTCAAGCTCTGGGAAGGAGCCGGCTACTACCATCGCGCGTGGAACCTTCACGCGACCGCCCAAGAGCTGGTCGGCAGACAGGGCGGCCGATTCCCTCGAACCCCGGCAGCGTTGGAGCAGCTGCCCGGAGTGGGACCGTACATTGCCCGGGCGATCGCGAGCCTCGCGTTCGGCGTGCCGGTCGTCGCCCTCGAGGCGAACGGGCTCCGGGTCGCCGCTCGTCTCACCGGGGAGCGGGGTGACGTACGAACGGCCAAGGTCCGCCAGCGACTGCTGCGTTTCCTAGAACACGAACTGCCGCGCGAGGCCCCGGGAGCGTTCAACGAGGCGCTGATGGAACTGGGAGAGACCGTCTGCACGAGCCACGCCCCCCAGTGTCGGGTGTGTCCGCTCGGCTACCGGTGTGCCGCCTTCCAGACCTTGGCCGACCCGGGCCGGCTCCCGACCCGTAGGCGACGGCCGCCCAAGCCCCACCACGTGGCGGCGATCGTGGCGCTCGAACGCGGTGGCCGATGGTTGATGCAGCGCCGCGTCGAACCGGGACTACTCCGTGGACTGTGGGAATTCCCCGGAGGTCGCCCCGAGGCCGGAGAGAGTCTCCTGGCGGCCGCCCGGCGGGAGCTCCGTGAGGAGACAGGAGTGCGGGCGGGCACGCTGCGGCCCGTAGGCACCGTGCACCACGCCTACAGCCACTTCTCGGTCGAGTTGCACGTCTACCGTGGCACCGTACGCCGTGCGTCCCCGTTGCCGGCGAACGCGCGCTGGCTTGGCCCGGAGGATATCCGAAGGCATCCCCTTCCGAGGGCGACGGTGAAGGCGCTCCGCTTGCTGGGAATCGGAGAGTCGCTCGGTCGCTCGAAGGCCCGACCGACGCGCTAGGGCGGCGGCTCGCTCACGACCGCCGCCTCGCGCCGGGCTCCCGAGCGCGAGGTATCCCCATCGATCGCTTGGGCGAACTCCTCCGTTCGGAACGGGCGCGACAGCACGCGGGTTCGCCGCGGGGCTCCCTCGTCGGCCGGCGGAACCGGCTGGCCTCGAGGCTGAAGCAGGACCACGTCGGCGCTCGGCCAGCGGGCTCGGGCGCGGGCCACGATGTCGGTCCATCCTCCGGTCGTGCCGTCGATGAGCAGCACCGAAGGTGTCCGACCGGAGGGGACCGCGCCCAGGGCCGACGGCGAGTCGGCCTCGCCCATCACCTCGTGGTGATGCATCCGCAACAGTCCCTGGAGCGCGGCGCGGCTGTCGCGACTGCCACCGAACAGCACTACCCCGACCATCGTTCGCGAAGCGCTAGGCGCGCGTCGGAGCGTCAAGCTTCCTACCCGACTCAGCGGAGTTCATCCTCCGGACCCCCCCGAAACTATATAGTGTCCATAGGGCATGACGGAGTTGGCCTCGGGCCCCGGCGATCCGGTAGGGGCGGCACCGTCCACAAGGCCCCTCCCCGGACCGCCGGGAGCCATTTTCGTTTCCAGAGGAAGGTTTTAGGGCTCCCTCCGGCGAGCCGAGAGCGTGCGCGCGGCCGGTCGGGAGGGTCCCTACTCCCGGGATCACCGGCTGCTGAGCTTCCTCCATTTGCGCAGGGAGCGAGCCGCACCAGTACCGGCGCTGAGCGCGGCGTCCTACGCAGACCCCTCCACGGCCCCCTCCCCACTCGCTCCCCTCCCGCCGGTATCGGTCCGCTCCGGCACGAGTTCTGCCGTGGGCACCGTGAGCTCTGCCGTCAGCACTTCCTCTCGGCGCAGCCCGGTCAGCGGTTCACCGGTGGTCGGCCCGGAATGTCCCACCTGTCGCCTCCCGACCTTGGCCACCGAGACCCCCGGACGGTTCGGCTGCCCGCTCTGCGGACATCATCTGGGCGCCCCGCAAGCCGCAGCCTCCGCCCCCGCCTCCCCCGCTCCGGCCCCGGGCTCACGGCGCTCCGAGGAGCTCTTGGCCGCCTGGCTCAGCGGGAGCGCGATCCCCTGCCCGAAGTGTCGCACGCCGCTCGGCCACGCCGGTCCGGGAGAGTTCGTCTGCCGGAAGTGCGGCGAGCGCCGCTCGGTCGGCGCTCTCGGAGTGGCCCCACCCCGGGGCTTGGGCGCGGCCGCGCCCTAGTGCTGGGCCCGCACGCGCCGCAACAGCGTGCCGTCGGCGATCGCGCCCGCGACCCTTTCGATATCCGGAGCGAGCGGCCGGTCCCGGTCGAGCGCCGGCACCAGGCCGCGCAGTGCGCGCAGCGCCGCCTCCGACCCGCGGCCACCGGTCTTCGGCCGCCGAAGCTCGAGGGCCCGGCCCGCCACAAGCCACTCGACGGCGACCACGCGGCGACTGTTCTCCAGGATCCGGCGCAGCTTGGCACCGGCCCAGGCCCCCTCGCTGTTGTAGTCCTCCTGGTCGGCGGAGGTCGGCAGGCTGAACGCGCTTGCCGGATGGAGCAACCCGGCGTTCTCCACGACGAGCGCCGAGGCGAGGTACTGCCCGATCATGTAGCCGGAATGCGTGCCGGGTTCCGGCGAGAGGAACGCGGGCAGGCCACCGTTCAAGCCGGGGTGGAGCAGTCGGGCGGTCCGACGTTCGGAGAACCCGGCCACGTACTGCACGCCGATCGCCAGGGTGTCGAGCGCTAGGGCGAGGGGTTGGCCGTGGAAGTTCGCGCCGGAGAGGAACTGGTCCCCGGGTAGCACGATCGGGTTGTCACTAACCGCGTTGAGCTCGGTGGCGAGCAATCCTTCGGCCCAGCCGAGGGCGAGCTCCACGGCCCCGAGCACCTGCGGCAGCGCGCGCAGCGTGTACGGGTCCTGCGGGTGCACGGCCCCGACCGGAGAGGTGAGGCCGCTGCCCGCTAGACGCTCCCGCATGCGCTCCGCGACCCGGCGCTGCTCGGCGAGCCCCCGGGCGGCCTGCATCCGGTCGTCGAGCGGTTCGAGCGAACCCCCGAGCGCGTCGTAGGCCATCGCCGCGGCGGACTCGCAGGCGCTCAGCAGCTCGCGCCCGTCGGCGACGCCCAGGGCGAGATAGCTCGTCATCAGCGCCGTGCCATTGACGAGTGCGACCCCCTCCTTCTCGGCGAGCTGGAGCGGATGGAGTCCGGCCGCCTCGAGCGCCTCCCGGGAGGGTTGGATGCCGCCTTGGCGGTCGACGCAACTCCCCTCACCGATGAGGGCGAGCGCCAGGTGCGCGAGCGGCGCGAGATCTCCCGATGCCCCGACGGATCCCTGCTCCGGCACCAGCGGCAGGATCCCTTGGTTCAGGCAATCGGCGAGCAGCCGGGGAAGCTCCGGACGGACGCCGGAGAGCCCCCGACACAGGCTGTTGAGCCGGAGCAGGAGCAGTCCGCGGACGAGCTCGGCCGGCAGGGCGGGACCAGTGCCCGCGGCGTGGCTCCGAACGAGGTTGAGCTGGAGCTCCTGGGCGCGCGCCGGCGCCACGGCCGTGCCGGCGAGCGCTCCGAATCCCGTGGTGACGCCGTAGACCGGGCGACCCGCGGCCACGGCGCGCTCGACCGCGGCCCGGCCCTCGCGCACGGCGGCCAGCGCCTCCGCTGTCGGTTCGACGGCGCAGCGCCCGCGCACGACGGCGAGGAACGACTCGAGGGTCAGGGAGCTCCCGTCGACCGGGAGGCTCTCCGTCACGGAAGGGGACGGCGCGCCTAGGCAGCCGGCAGGACGAGCTCGTGTCCGGCCTTGCTCTTCGAGGGGACTCGGACCGTCTTGGTGTCCTTGGTCTTCCAGAACAGCTCGGCGACGCCCTGGACCTGGACCAGCGCGTCCTCCGCCTCGGCGACCGCCGTGCCGCGGCGGGCCTTGCCGATCGCCTGCAGGGTGTTCCAGACCTGGGAGGTCAGGTCGGGGAATTTCTTGACGTGGTCGGCGGTGAAGTAGTCCGCCCAGAGGGTGACGATCTCGCTCTCGGCGCGGTCGCTGTGCCGCTCCTTGACGAGCACGTACCGGGCGCACTGGCTGTGGTACTTCTCGATCTCCCCCGCCGGGGCGCCCTCGGGCGGTGCCTTGAGCTCGGCGAGGAGCTGGTCCATCCGGAGGACGGTGAGCGCGGCGAGCTGCGCCTCGTGAGGGTCATAAATTCCGCAGGGAATGTCGCAGTGGGCGTGGACGGGAACGGGCGGGGCGATCCAATCCCCAACCTCGATCCCGAGCCGCCGTAGCACGGTGCTGACGAACATGGGCCGCAGAACCCGGACCGAGGCATAAAGGTGCCGAGGAGCGCCGCCTCCGACGGAGAATCGACCCTCGCGCGCTGGCGGCGACGCCGCCGCAGCCGCCGCGTGGAGGTGTTCGAGCAGAGCATGGCGCCGGCGTTGCAGCCCGGGGACCGGCTGCTGGTGGACCCGTGGGCGTACCGGGAGCGCCCCCCCGGCCGGGGCGATGTCGTGGTGCTGCGCGACCCGGAGTCGCCGACCCGGTTTCTGGTCAAGCGCGTGGGGGCCGTCGGCGGGGAGATACCGCCCGGGGGCACCCTGCCGCTCGCACCGGGCGAACTCTGGCTCGAGGGGGACTGGGGAACGGTCAGCCGGGACAGCCGGCGCTTTGGCGCCGTGCCGTTGGCCGCCGTGCTGGGACGCGCCTGGTGGCGGTACTACCCCGTGGATCGACGGGGACCCCTCGACGATGCCGTACCTTAAGTGATGTGGCAAAATGCCACATCTGTGTCGCCCCGTTCGATGCAGGTACTGGCGCTGCTCGCCGTCGTCGTCGCCCTGGGCGCCGGTCTCGCTGCGGGGTGGTTGGCCCGCGGGCCCGGCGCTAGCTCGAACTCCTCCGGCTCGCCCGCCTCGACCTCCACGCTCCAGATCGTCGGGGCCGGCAGCCTCAACGCCGTCCTGCCTCCCATCGCCTCCGCCTTCGCCAACCAGACCCCCGGCGTGAGCGCACCGGCGGCCGCCCAGACCTACGAGGGCAGCATCACCGCGCTCAACTCGATCGCGCAGACCCACCAGGCCTACGACGTGGCACTCGCCGCCGATTACCGCCTCATCCCCCAGATCCTCGAGCCTACCTACGCCAGCTACGAGGTGATCTTCGCCTCCGACCCCGTCGTGCTGGCGTTCAGCCCCTCGGCAAGTGCGCTCGCCGGGATCACGGCCGGCAACTGGGCGACCAAGATCCAGTCCTCGGGCGTGATGCTCGGCGTGAGCAACGCCTCGACCGACCCGCTCGGGTACGCAGCGATCTTCACGCTCCAGCTCGAGGGCGAGCTGCAATCGAGCGACCTCACTTCCGTCTACTCCCACTTCTTCTCCGGGGCCCCCGGCAGCTTCGCGGTGCCGCTCTCCTCCTCCACACGGCTCTCACCGGAGACCCAGGCGGCCACCGAGCTCATGGGCGGCACGGTCCAGGTGTTCCTCCTCTACCAGTCGTACGCCGAGTCGGCGCACCTGAGCTTCCTCTCGCTCGACTGGAGGGTGAACCTGGGCTCGCTCAATGCGAGCGCCCTCTCCTACTACGCCCAGGCCAGCACTGGCATCCTCAACGCGAGCCGGGCGGTGCACGTCGTCACCGGCGCACCGGTCCTGTTCGGCGCGACCGTGCCCACGAACGCCCCGAACCCCGCCCTCGGCCAGCTGTTCCTCGCCTTCCTGCTCTCTCCGGCCACGGCGCCCCAGCTCGCGAACGCCGGATTCGTTCCACTCCCCACCCCGTGGACGGACCACCTGTCCGCGCTGCCGAACGCGCTGGCGGCCACGACGCAGGCGCTGCCGGCGTCGCTCGCTTCGACGCTCCCTTGAGCACGGCTGCCCGGGCGCGCGCGGCCGCCCCGGGCGCGCTCGCGGGTGTCCTCTCGGCCTCCTTGCTCGGGCTCTTCCTCCTGCCGGTCTGGGCGCTCCTCGGTTTCGCCACGCCGGCCGGCATCGTCCACGAAAGCTCGGACCCGCAGTTCTGGGCCGCGCTGGACGTCACGCTCCAGGCGAGCGCCATCGCGGTCGCGGCCTCCCTCCTGCTCGGGGTGCCGCTCGGCTACCTGCTCGCCCGCAAGCGGTTCCCGGGAAAGGCGGTGATCCGCTCGGTCGTGCTGCTCCCCGTGATGATCCCGCACCTGGTGGCCGGGCTCGCGCTGTTCCTGTGGATCGAGCCGGGCGGGACGGTCTACCGGATCGCCCATTGGGCCGGGGTGCCGCTGCTCGACTCGATCTGGGCGGTGGCGCTCGTGATGGTGTACGTCGGGGCCTCCTACACCGTCCTGGCCAGCGAGTTCGCCTTCCGGTCGGTCGAGGAGGACGCGCTCGAGGCAGCCCGCTCGCTGGGGGCGAGCCGGACCGACGCCTTCCTCGACGTCACCTTGCCGACCGCCGGACGGGGGATCCTGACCGGAGCGCTCCTCACCTGGGCCCGCGGCGTGAGCGAGATCGGAGCGTTCCTCATCCTGGCCTACGCGGTCTATCCGGGAGCGGGCTACACTGGTCCCGTGACGAGCCCGGTCTCGGTCTACATCTACAATCTGTACGGGCTCAACCTGCACGCGGCGGCCGCGGCGGCGTCCCTGCTATTGCTGCTCGCGCTGGCGGCGTTCCTGGCCGTCCAGCTGTTCGAGCGCTGGGGCCGGCTACCCTGGCGCCGCGGGGAGGTGGGGGCGTGAGCGGGCTCGAGGTGGAAGATCTCGTGGTCCCGCGAGGGGCGTTCCGCCTAGGACCCACACGACTAGCGACCGCACCGGGAACGGTCACGGCGCTGATCGGGCCGAACGGAGCGGGCAAGACGACCCTGCTCCGGGCCATCGCGGGATTCGAGCGCCCGACTCAGGGGACGGTCCGCCTGGACGGGAAGGAACTCGGTCCGCTCCCGCCCGAAGAGCGGGGCATCGGCTGGGTCCCGGCCGGCCTCGGGCTCCTGGCGCACCGGCGGGTCGAGGAGAACGTCCGGTACGGTCTTGATCTTCGGGGCGACCCCGCCGCGCGGGAGAAGGGACGCGCGTGGACGGAGCGGCTCGGGCTTTCCGAGCTCGCGCGCCGGTATCCCCGTCAACTGAGCTCTGGGGAACGGCAACGGGTGGCAATCGCCCGTGCGCTGGCCGTCGAACCTTCGCTCCTGCTGCTCGACGAGCCCACCGCAGCGCTCGACGCCGATGCGCGGGAAGCCCTGGTTCGGACCCTGCGCGAGCTGCTCGCAGGGGAGTCGGTGGCGTTGCTACTCGTCGCCCACGACGCGCCCACCGCGCTCGCATTGGCCGACCGCGTGCACCTGCTCGAACGGGGGGCGAGCCGATTCGACGGCACGCTCTCGGAGCTCCTCGAGCGACCCCCCAATCGTTTCGCCGCCCGCTTCCTCGGGTTCGAGAACGTGCTGCCTCCCGAGGCCCTCAGCGCTCCCACGGCAGGGGCGATCGAACGACGGCTGTCGGCGCTGGCCGGTCCGGGCGGAGTGGCCGTACCGGCGCGCTCGCTCCGGGTCCGTGCCGGAGGAGACGGACCGGAAGCCCGGCTTCGCGCCCGTCGCGGCGGCCCCCGGACCGTGCTCGTTGAGCTCGCGGGCCTCTCCCTCTTGGGGGAGGCCGATCCAGCGCAGCCGCTTCCTTCCGTGGGCGGTACGGTGCACCTCGAGCTGGAGGAGGGGGAGGTCCGTGCCATCACCGCCTAACCGACGGGGCCGAGCGGACCGGGTCCGTCCCTGGCTGACGCCCGTCGATCGGCTCCTCCTCGAATCGTTGACCCGTTCCCCTTCGGTGGCCGCGGCCTGCCGCCGAGCGGGCCTCACCCGGGATCGAGGAAACTACCGGCTCCGGCGGCTCGCCTCCGGCTTCGGTGGGCCGGTGGTCCACGGACGCCGGGGCGGACGGGGGGTCGGGGGCTCGCAGCTGACCCGCTTGGGTCGGACGCTGCTGGCGCGGGCCCGCGAGGGCACCCCGGCTACCGCCCGCCCGAACCGGTTCACCGGCACGTACCGGAGCGGGCCTCCACCCCGGCTCGAGTTGGAGGGAGGACCGGCCTTGGTGGTTGCGTTCCGCGCGCCGGAGGGAACGCGGCAAGCCGTGCGGTTCGACCCGGAGACGATCCTCCTCGCGCGGAGGCGCTTTGAGTCGAGCGCGCGCAACGTGCTCGAGGCCCGCGTGGTCCATGTGCGAGGTCGGGGAACCGAGCGGGTGGAGCTCACGCTGGGGGTGGGAGGCCAGCGGCTACGCGCTGCGATCACGCCGGCCGCCGTGGAGCGGCTCGAGGTGCGGTCCGGCCGCCGGCTCTGGATCTATCTCAAGGCGACCGCGTTGCACCGGGAGGCGGCGGGGCCGCGCTAGTCCCGGATCCCCTCGGCGGTCACCGAGAAGACCGCCTCCCCCTCGGGGAGGTTGGGCGAGTCGATGAGCCGGGCGATCCGCTTCGGCGGCTTGGACTTGCGGAGGTAGACCCGGTAGGTCGCCGCGTGGGCGACGATGTTCCCGCCAATGGGCCGGGTCGGGTCGCCGAACATGATGTCCGGCCGCGCCGAGACTTGGTTCGAGACGACGATGGCGGCGTTGTACGTATCGGCGAAGCGCAGCAGCTCGTGCAGGTGCTTGTTCAGCAGCTGCTGGCGGGGCGCGAGCTCGGCACGACCGGCGTACTCGGCGCGGAAATGCGCGGTCAGCGAGTCGACCACGAGGAGCCGGATCGGCTTGGTCCGGGCAAGCTCCTGCGCCTTGGTGACGAGGAGCATCTGGTGGTTGGAGTTGAACGCACGGGCGATGTGGATGCGCGAGAGCGCCACCTCCGGCTCGAGGCCCACGGCATTGGCCATGTCCACGATCCGCTCCGGCCGGAACGTGCTCTCGGTGTCGATGTACACGACCTCGCCGGCGAGCCCGCCCTGGTCGGCGGGGAGTTGCACCATCACGGCGGCCTGGTGACCGATCTGGGTTTTGCCGCTCCCGAACTCTCCCGCGAACTCGGTGATCGCCTGGGTCTCGATCCCGCCGCCCAGGAGCTCGTCGAGTGCCTTGGAGTTGGAGCTGATCCGGCCCAACAGTCGGCGACGCTCCAGGAGCGCCGTGCCCGCCTCGAAGCCTCCGACGTCGGCCTGCCGCCGCGCCTCGCCGATGATGTGGAGCGCGATCTGGGTCCCGATCTCGGCCGCCTCGGCCACATCTCCGGGGGAGGCGACGGCGAGCTCCATCAGGTCGGTGTACCCCGCCTCGCGCAGCTTCTCGGCAGTGGTCGGGCCGACGCCGGGCAGGTCCTCGAGGGCGACGGTGTGCTTCTCCTCCTCGACCGGGGGCCGGCTCGCGGCCTTGGCGGGCATGGGGCGATGGACTCGGTTTTACGGTATAAGGCTAGGCGGGAGGGCGAGAAACGCCCGCCCCGTCGGGGGCCGCCAGGGGGTGGAATGCGGTGCCGGTGAGCCGCTGGAAGACGGTCGTGTACAGTCGACTCACCTCGTCCACCAGGAGCGGTGGGAGCGCCGGGATGGGGGGCTCCTCGCCCCCGTTCTCCCGCGCCTTCTGCAACTGCTCGAAGTAGCCGGTGGTTCGGTAGTGCTGCCGGACGAACTCCTTGGAGAACTCCACGAACCGACCCCGCTCGAAAGCGCCGCGGTCCCAGAACCGGTCCTCGTCGGCCGTGCCGAAGGTGTCGACCAGCATCAGCTGGCCCGAGGGGTCGACGGCGAACTCCTTCTTCCCGTCGACGTGCAGGAGCCCCCGCGGCTCCACCTCGCGGCTCATCGCCGCATCGATCTTGAGGATCGCCTCGCGGATCTCCTCCTTCTGCGCCGTCTCGAGTACGGCCAGCTCGAGCGCCTCGGGCCACTCGAGCGGACGGTCGACCGGCTCGAGCTTGGTGGTGACCTCGAACATCGGCTCGGGCAGCACGTCGCCGTACTGCACGGCCCTACCGGCCGGGAAGCCGATCGCCTCCGGCCGGATCTTGCCGGCCTTGAACCGGTCCCACAGTGAACCGGCGACGTAGTAGCGGACGATGAACTCGAGCGGCACCAGATAGTCGACGGGCTTGGGTCCCAGCGACCGCGGCTTCGGCACCACCCGGACCCGCCGTACCCGCATCGCCGTGGGGCCCGACAGTTCGAGGAAGTGGTGGGGGAGGCCGAGCTTCGAGCAGAGCTCGAACCAGTGGGCGCTCGTCCGGGCGAGCGTCTCGCCCTTGTGCGGGATCTCGCTCGGGATGTGCTTGTCGAACACCGAAATGTCGTTCGTGAACCGGAACTCGAGCTCGCTTGGCGAGAGCTCCCAGACCTCCTTGACCTTCCCGCGGCGGAGATACTTGGGCGCGCCCGGCGGCGTTGCGCGGGGAACCATGCGCGGGGAGCCGAGCCGGACTACTTGAGCGTACGGCCCTGGTTTCCCGGGATAGGTTGAATACGACGCCGCACGGACGCTACCCCGTGACGCCCACCGCAACCGGCGGCGTCACGATGGAGTCGCTCCGCCCCGGCTCGCTCGCCGAGATCTCCGGGCAGACGGCCGCGATCGACCGGCTGCGTTCTCTCGTCGAGGGAATGCGTCGAGGCACCGTGGTCCCACCTCACCTGCTCCTGGTGGGACCGCCGGGGGTCGGCAAGACCACGGCGGCCCGGGCGTACGCGCGGGAGGTGCTCTCCGGCGACTGGGAGAACAGCTTCCACCAGCTGGCCGCCTCCGACGACCGGAGTTTCCGGCTCATCGCGGACCGGATCCTTCCACTGACCCGGCGGGCACCGAGTCGCGGCGCCCGGCTGCGGATCATCTTCTTCGACGAGGCGGACCTGCTCCCGCCGGAATCCCAGGATGCGCTGCGACCGGCGCTCGAGGTCGACGCCGGAGTCTGCCAGTTCGTGCTGGCATGCAACGAGGTGGAGCGACTCTCGCCGCCGATCCGCTCCCGGTGCGTCGAGCTAGAGTTCCACACGATCGGTGAGGCCGAGATGCATCGGCTGCTGCGCATCGCCCTTGCCAAGACACGGTTCCAGGTCGGGGAATCCGAGCTCGCCGCGATCGTTTCGGCCGCCGGCGGAATCCCACGCGAGGCGGTCAAGCTCCTCGTGGAGCAGTTCGCCCGGCTCCCCACCTGACGGGGCAATCGCTGGGCGAGGCTAGAGCGTCTTGGCGTGCAACGCGGTGATCGGGCGGAAGCCCCGTTTGGCGTAGAACTTCCCCGCGATCTCGTTCTGGTTGGGGAACTCTGCGGTGACGATCCCGGCGCCCAGCTCGGCCAGCCGCCGAGTCGTCTCGCCGAGCAGGTACTCCCCCACGCCGTGGCGGCGGTAGAGCGGAAGTAGGTAGATGTCGAGGATGACGCCCTCCTTCTCGGGCGTGTAGAAGGGCCGCTCGCGCACCGTGGCGCGCACGACGCCGACCAGCTTGCCGTGGTCCGGCCCACTTCCTTCGGCGGCGAGCAGCACCGATTGCGGGTTCTCCAGGTCCGCCGCGAGTACCGCGGCCGCCTTCTCCTCGGCGTCCGCGCGGACCTTGAGCAGGGGGTCGAACTCCTCGTTGAGCCGCTTGAGCCGCAACAGGAGCGGCACCAGGTGCGGCAGATCCTCCCTCCGCGCGGGCCGCAGCCGTATCCGGTCCCCTCCGCCGTGGTCGCCGGCGTGCGGTTCGCTCATGGAACGTTCACCGATTCCCCTCCTCCGGCATCGAGCGGATGAGGCCCGCGTCGCTCAGCGCCTTGGCCAGCGCCGCAGGTCGGGCCATCCGGGTGCGGGCTCGCTCGAGGAACTCCTCGTGGGAGAGCTTGCGCCGCGCGATCCCGAGGCGCACCGCTTCGGTCGCCACCGCGGCGGCCACGAACGGGAACACCTCCCGCTCCTCCATCGTGGGGAGCAGGTGCTCGGGGGTCAGGCCCTGGTCGGCCGCGTGCCGGGCGAGCTCCTGGGCCGCCGCGAGTACGATCTCGTCGGGGATGCGGCTCGCCCGCGCATCGAGCACTCCGCGGAAGACGGCGGGGAAGACGAGGGAGTTGTTCACCTGGTTCGGGAAGTCGCCTCGGCCCGTCGCCACGATGGCGGCGCCGGCCTCGCGGGCGGTCGCCGGCCAGATCTCGGGGACGGGGTTGGCGAGCGCGAACACGACCGGACCCGGGTGCATCGACCGGACCATCTCCGCGCGGACCGTGTTCGGGTCGGGCGTGGAGGCAGCGATCAGCACGTCGGCATCGACGAGCGCGTCGGCGAGGCTCCCGCGCCGTCCCCCGCCGCGGGTCTGCAGGGCGAGCCGGTACTTCCACGGATTGCGCACCGAGAGCTCGTCCAAGTCCTCCCGCTCGGCGTCGAGGATCCCCTTGTGATCGACCACCGAGAGGAGATGCGGGTCGTGGCCCAGCGCGACGAGGAGCCGCGCGGTGACGACGTTGGCGGCTCCCGCGCCCAGCAACACGCTCCGGACCTCCTGGAGCGAGCGTCCGGTCAGCGTCAGGGCGTTCAGCAGCCCGGCGACGGTGGCCGCCGCCGTACCGAGCTGGTCGTCGTGCCAAACCGGGATCGGCAAGCGCCGCGCCAGCTCCTCGAGCACGTAGAAGCACTTCGGCGAGGCGATGTCCTCGAGATTGATCCCCCCGAAGGCCGGGGAGAGCCGGAGCACTGTCTCGACGAGCTCCTCGGCCGATTTCACACGGATCGGAATGGGCACGGCGTCGACGCCGCCGAGCGTCTTGAACAGCAGCGCCTTGCCCTCCATGACCGGCAGGGCCGCCTCCGGACCGATGTCGCCCAGGCCCAGCACCCGGCTGCCGTCGGTGACGATCGCGATGGTGTTCGCTCGGCCCGTGAGCTCGAAGGCGAGGTCGGGCTCCTGCCGGATCTCCTCCGATACGGAGGCGATGCCGGGGGTGTACCATACGGAGAAATCCTCGAGGCTGCGGACCGGCACCGTGGGCACCGTCTCCATCTTGCCGTGGTAGAAGCGGGCCAGCCGGACCGCGCGGCGGCCGAGCTCGAGCGTCTGGTTCGCCTCCGCCTCGGCCGAGGAGGGCTCGGCGCTGTCGGTCGGAGGGGAACGGGCAGTCCCTCCCATCTTGGAGCCCGAAAAGCACCCGGGACGGACTTAACCGTTTGCATTTCGACGAATCCCTCCTTCGTCGATTGACGATTCTCGGGACGGAAGGGGGCCCCTGCGGGACCCCTCCCCCGGAACGCTAAGGCCGCGACGTCGTAGACGCCGTTGTGCCCGAGGAGCACGCGCTCCCCCATCCGTTCCCTCGCGCGCCGTCGGAGGAGCCGGTCCGGCTCGTCGCCGCCGCCGAGCTGGTGCGTGAGATCGATGGACCCGACCCGCCGGTGCTGGTGGACGTCCGCCCGGCGTTCGAGCGAGCGATCACCCACCTCGAGAGGGACCGGTCGATCCCCCTAGCGGAACTTCCGTCCCGGCTCTCGGAGCTCCCGCGCGGCCATCGGATCGTGGTGTACGACCACCTCGGAGCGGTGGCGGTCCGAGCGGCGCAGTTCCTGGCAAGGGCCGGGTTCGCTTCGGTCGCCGCGCTCGAAGGAGGCATCGATGAGCTGGCCCGGCTCGAGCGACCCGAGCTCGGGCGATATGCGGCCCCCGGAGCAGCCGATGGGGTGTTCCTGGTGCAGCTGCCTCGGCCGTCCACCGGATGCCTGGCCTACCTGCTCGCGGACCTGGACGAGCGACGTGCGATCATCGTCGACCCCGGCGCCGAGCCGGAGCCCTACCTCGGCTGGCTCAAGGAGCGAGCGTGGACCCTGGGGGCGATCGTGGAGACGCACACGCACGCCGACCACCGGGCCGGCCACGCCGCGCTCTCGGCGCGTACGGGGGCGCGGATCTACCTCTCGGCCCAGTCGCCTGCGGCCTACCCCCACCTGCGGCTCTCCCAGGGGGAAGAGCTTCGGTTCGGGCGCCACGCGATGGAGATCCTCGAGACCCCCGGCCACACGCAGGACCATCTGTCGTTGCGGGTGGGCGGGCGAGTCTTCACGGGCGACACGCTGCTGCTCGGCTCCTGCGGGCGCACCGACCTCGGGGACGGAGACCCGGAGCGGCTCTGGGAGAGCCTGACCCAGAAGCTGCTCGCCTTGCCGGCGGCGACCGAAGTGTACCCCGCGCACTACGGACCCCGGCATGCGCTCCCGCAGCGCTACGTCTCGACGATCGGTATCGAACGGAGCACCAACGAGGCGCTGACCCAAGGCTCCCGCGAGGCGTTCCTGCAGTACATGACCTCGGGATGGCCACCCAAGCCCGAGGAGTTCGACCGGATCGTCCACGAGAATCTCTCTGGGTAGGCGCCTTGTCGCCGGCGCAACCGCGTTTCTCGGGCTGCCGGCGGCGTCACGGTTAAACGGCTCCTCGCCCGGCTCTCCCTCGTGATCCCCCTCGCGACGAGCCTCACCGGCCCGTTCCCCCGCCCGGAGACCGTCGTCGCCGCGACGCGCGACCTGGACCGGGGACGCGCCCGGCCGGAAGAGGTGGAAGCCGCCTACCGTGCGGCCGAGCGGGAACTCGTCGGCCTCGAACGGGAGCTCGGCCTACTCCCCAGGACCGGGGGGTACCTCCGCTGGCCGGATCTGTTCCGGCCGTTCGCGAGCGGCTGGCGCGGACTCGAGGTGGGCCCGCTCACCCGCTGGTTCGAGACGAACACGTTCTATCGACAACCCATCCTGCGTCACCCCCCCGAACGTACGCCGGGTGCCCTGAGCGCCTGGCTGCCCGCCGCGACGACGTCGCTGCCGGCGTCCGAGGCCAAGGTCATCCTTCCCGGACCGTACACGTTCGCCGAACTCCTCGACAACCAGTCCGGCGAGACCTCGCTCTCGCTGATCCATCGGCTGGGTCGCCTGCTGTCGGAGGAGATCCGGGAGCTGCGGTCGCTCGGCTACGGCCAGTTCCAGTTCCAAGAGCCGCTCCTCGTACTCCGGCCACCGGAAGGACCGGCGGCCGAGAGCGTCCGGGCCGCCTACCGGGCGCTCGCCGATGCGCTCGGCCCGTCGGAGAGCGCGTTGTGGACCTTCTTCGGGGATGCCGCTCCCACCTTCCCGCTGCTCGCGTCGCTGCCGGTCAGCTACGTCGGCATCGACCTCGCCGAGACCGACCCCGACGCCCTCTCGGCGCCGCAGGGCCTTCCCGGGCTGGGCCTGGGCTGCATCGACCCCCGGACCACGCTCGTCGAGGAGCCGGCCGAGCTGGCTCGGATCGTCGCCCGGACGGTCGAGCGGCTACACCCGCGACGCATCACCTTGGGCCCGGGCGCGGCGCTCGACCTGCTGCCGTGGCCTGCGGCGGTGCGCAAGCTCCGCATGCTGCCGAAAGCGAGGGCCGAGATTGTGTCCACCGGAGCGGCCGGATGAGCCGCCCTCTGTTCCCGGCGCAGGAGATCGGCTCCCTCGCTCGTCCCCGCTGGCAGCTGCTGGGACAACGGGGCGCAGCGCTGGACGACGCGGCGCGCCGGGAGCTCCGGCGGTGGAACGACCGGCTCGATTTCCTGCCGAAGACCGACGAGCGGCTCCAGCAGTTCCTCTCCTCCGGGGCCGGGGCGTTCCCGGCGGAGACCGTCCGGGAGTGGGGATCGCTCTTCGGTCTACGGTACCTGGAGGGGGTGGGCCTCGACCGGGTCTACGATGGCGAGGCCCGACGCGTCGAAATGTACGAGGCGGCCGTCCGCCACATGCGCGGCTTCACCTTCGAGGGTCACGTCCGGTCGTTTGACCAAAAGTACTACCGCAAGGCCGCGGCGAGCGGGCCGGTCGGTCTCGAGGCGCCCTACCACCTCGAGGAGTTCCGGTACGCCAAGGAGCACGCCCGACGCGAGCTCAAGCTGCCGGTCACCGGGCCGTACACGATCGCCGACTGGTCGTTCAACGAATACTACCTGGGCCGACGACCCGGCTGGAAGCACCGGGCGGCCCGTCGGGAGGCGCAACGGGAGTTCGTGGAGGCGGTGGCGCGGGAGGCCATCCGGCCCACGCTCCAGGCGCTCGTCGCGGCCGGCTGCCGGGTCATCCAGGTCGACGAACCGGCCGCCGGGACCCATCCGGACGAGGCCGAGCTCGTCGCGGCGGGCTTCAACGCCGCCACCGAGGGGATCGACGCCGAGTTCTCGATACACATCTGCTTCTCCGACTACCGATCGCTCTTCCCGGCGCTGCTCGAGGCCAAGCGGTGCCGGCAGTGGGCGCTCGAGTTCGCCAACCGGGACACCGACCACCACGACGCCTACGCCGAGCTGGCGATGCTCCGGGAGTACGGCGACGAACGGGAGGTGGGGCTGGGCGTGCTCGACGTGCACCGCGATGCGGTGGAGCGTCCCGAGCAGGTCCGCGACCGGATCCTCCGCGCCTCCCGAGCGCTCGGGGACCCTGGGCGGATCTGGGTGAATCCCGACTGTGGGCTGCGCACCCGCAGCCTCGAGGTCGCCTGGGCGAAGCTCGAGAGCCTGGTCAGCGGCGCGCGACTTGCGCGCGAGAGTCTCGCCGGCTCCGCGGGCTAGTCCGTCAGCGCCGTGAGCAGCTCAGCGCCCTGCGGGCCGACGAGCACCGTGTGCTCCATCTGCGCCACGACGCCCCCGCCGGCTTCCTCGAAGACCGGATAGGTCTGCAACCAGCGACGCGCTCGCCGCAGCCGCTTCCGGTCCTCCTCGTCGTCCACCCAGCGGAGCGTGAACGGGAGCGTGCGGAACCGTGCGAACAGCGCGGCGAGCCGGGGATCGCTCGGGCCGGGGTCCTCGCGAAAGCGTTGGATGTTGCCGAACGGGCCATTCGCGATACGACCGGCGCCGTTGGTGACGAACGGTTCGATGGCGACCACCTCCCCTTCCTCGAGGGTCACCGTGGAGAGGCCCCCGACGTTGGGGATGGACTTGCCGGCGTGCAGGAGGTACCGCTGGATGGTGTGGCCGCTCAGATCCCGGATCGGCTTCAAGCCGTACCGGTGCGCGGCGGCTTCCACCGCGCTGCCGATTCGGTCCACGCTCACGCCCGGCTGGACCTGAGCGATGCCGGCCCGGAGCGCCTCCTCCACGGCGCGGCGCAGGGTGGCGAACTTCTGGCCGCCCCCGACCTCGACCGTCGCCGCGGTGTCCGCTATCGCGCCGTCCAGGTGCGCCCCGACGTCGACCTTGAGCAAGTCACCGGCCTGCAGCACCTCCTCGTCCTCCCGCGACGGGGTGTAGTGGGCCGCCTCGACGTTCCGGGAGAGGTTGGCCGGGAACGCCGGCTCCGCGCCCTGGGACCGGATGAATCCCTCCACCCGGTCGGCGATCGCCCGGCGGGAAGCGCCGGGAACCGCGAGAGAGATCCCGAGCTCCCGGGCCTTCGCCGAGATGCGAGCGGCGGCGCGCCAACGATCCAAGTCGGGCGGATACGCCAGGGAGTTCACCGCCCCCGTGCGCGAACGCGAACACCGGTGAGGTCCACGATCTTCGAGGGCCGTCCGCTCGGGGGGGGTCCACCGCCCAGGTAGACGGCTACGGATCGGCCGAGCTGGGACCGCACCCCGGCGAGGCTCGACGCTGTCGGTTCACCGTGTCGGTTCGCTGAAGTGGCCGTGATGGGGCCCGCGCGCCGGGCGAACTCCCTCGCGACGGGGTGGTCGGGAATCCGCACTCCGAGACATCCGGAGTTTGCGATGAGCCCGGAGAGTCGGTGCCGCGCACGCGACGAGGGGGGGAGCAACGCGGTCACCGGGCCCGGCACGTGGCGTCGCAGGAACGACCGGTGGGAGGGCAGGAGGTCTGCGAGCGGCTCGAGCTCCGCCCAGGAGCTGACCGCCACGGAGACCGGTTGCCCTGGGGGCCGGTGCTTCGCCCGGAAGAGCCGTCGGAGCGCCGACGGGTCATCGGCCCGTGCGGCGAGGCCATAGAGCGTGTCGGTGGGGTAGACCACCAGCTCTCCTTCCTCGAGGGCGCGGAGCGCCGCCTCCATCGCCGCGCCCATGGTGCGCTTAGAGGAACTTCTCGTCCGAGCGAGTGTAGGCGAGGTAGTCCTCGGCGTGGAAGTACAGCCCGAGCTCCCGCTCGGCCGAGGCCGGTGAGTCCGACGCATGCAGGAGGTTGGGGGTGATCGCGAGGCCGAAATCACCCCGGACGGTGCCGGGCGCTGCTACCTGCGGATTGGTGGCACCGGTGAGCAGCCGGGTGACGGCGATGGCGCTGCGCCCTTCGAGCGCGAGGGCGAGCACCGGGCCCGAGGTAATGTGCTGCACGAGACCGGGGTAGAACGGTTTCCCCTCGTGCTCGGCGTAGTGACGGGCCGCTAGCTCCGGGGTCACTTGGACCAACCGAACCGCGACGACCTTGAGCCCCTTGAGCTCGAACCGGTCGAGGATCTTCCCCATCAGCCCACGCTTGACCCCGTCCGGCTTCACCAGCACGAGCGTCCGCTCGAGGGTCCCTTCCGCCATGGGCTCGGAGTTGTTCCCGCCGACAAAACGTTACCGGGCGGAACTTTTCCCTCCGACCGACCTCCCTCCTCGATGCCGGTCGCGGCGGTCGCCGCCCAGGGGTTCACGTCGGCCGTGGGGGCGTACGACCGTTCCCGACCGGGATACTCCGACGCCGTCGTGCAGCGCTTGTTCGGCGAGCTCGGGCTCTCCCGCAGCTCCCGCATTCTGGAGCTCGCCGCAGGTACGGGCAAGTTCACCCGCGCCCTGGTCGCTGCGGGTGTTCGTCCGATCGCGGTCGAACCGCTCCGGCGATTCTCCGCTCCGCTGCGCGCTAGCTTCCCCGGTGTGCCGCTGGTGGCGGCCCTCGCCGAGTCGCTGCCGTTCGCGGACCACCGGTTCGACGCCGTGATGGCGGCGCAGGCCTTCCACTGGTTCGATCCGGAACGCGCACTGTGCGAGATCCACCGAGTGCTGCGAGCGGACGGCGGCCTTGCCCTACTCTGGAACCAGCGGGACGACGCGCACCCGCTCCACGCGAACATGAGCCGGCTGCTCGAGGAGGTCGATCCGGGAGTTCCCCGTCACCGGACGGGCCAATGGCGGAAGGCCCTCGAACGGTCGAGGGGCTTCTCGGCCCTCTCGGATTTCCGCATCCCGTTCGAGCTCGAGATGGATCTGGAGGGGGTCGTCGACCGCGTCGCCTCGGTCAGCTTCGTTGCCGCCCTGCCCGAGGAACGCCGGACCGCACTGCTCGCCCAGGTCCGGGAGGCCGGCCTCGAGGACCCGGAGCTTCGCCGTCGGGGACGGGTCCGATTGCCCTACCAGACCGAAGTGTACTGGGCTCGGACACTCCCCGCGGACGGCTACGCCGCCCGGACATCGCAACCCCCGCGGTAGCGACAGCGCCGGCAGCGGGCGGGACTCGGCCGCGCCCGGCCGTCGTACGGGGCCTCAATCCCTGCGCGGAGCGAGAGGAGCTCGCGCCGAGCCGACGCATCCCAGGGGAGGTCGACCACCGTCCCGTCCCCGTACCTGAGACGCCCGAACGGCGGCGCGCGTCCCAAGTTCTCCTCAAGGAGCAGGCAGTACGCCCAGAGCTGGATCCGATGGGACCAAGGAGGTCCGCCGCGCGGGAGGGGCCGGCTCTTCCACTCCACCGGGATCCATCGCCCGTCGGGCAGTTCGCGAAGTTCGTCGGGACGACCGGTCAGCCGGTACCGCTCCGAACGCAGGACGGGTCCGGGCGCGGAAGGCAAGTCCACCGAGCGCAATCGACCGGGTCCCCGCCGAGACCGTCGCGCGGCAACGAGGAAGAGCAGCCACAGGGCGACGCCCATCAGGAGGAGCGCCAGCAGCTCGAGGTCGAGGGGGTTCATCGGATCCCTCCGAAGTACAGCAGCAACACGGCCAGCAGGAGCAGCGCGAGCGCGACGCCCGCGAGGCCGGCTCCGCTGCGTTCCTCGACCACTCGGCGCGAGAGTTCGCGCGTATGGTAGGCCCGGCCGCGTACTTCCTGGGCCAGATCCTCCGGGGCCGTCGGGATCCCGGTCGGGTGGTCCCGGTAGTACCACGCCCGTTCGCAGAACGCGTACTCCGCGAGCTCGCTGGCACTCCTCCAGGCCGGCGCGCCCGGGCCTGGCCGGCGCGGCACCTGCGCGCGAGCCGAGCGAGGGAGCTTCTACTTTCGTGCGTGGCGGAACGCAGCCGACGACCTAGGGGGGCGGGGAGGCAGCGCTCTCGGCCGAGGCTTTGCGCGGAGCTCGGGCGCGGGCCGGCTTCTTCGCAGGAACTGCCGGCACGGGCGTCGTGTCTGCCGGCGTGGCCGGCTCCGTAGCCGACTTAGATGCGGGGCTCGGTGGCGCCTTCGAGGCTGCCGCGGGTGCGGGCGTTCGGGGTGACTTGGAAGCAGACGCCGGGACCGCCGGCGCGGCACGGGCCTGGGCGTGAGCGGCGGCGCGCTTGACCGCGTGGGCGTGGGTCCACTTGATCCGGTGGCCCACCCGGCCCAGTACGACCTGCTGCTTGCGGCAGGAGGAGGAGCAGAAATTGTAGACCGACCCGTCCCGGCGGACGTACATGAGCCCCGTGCCGGGCTCGATCTCACCGGCGCAGAAGGAGCACTGTCGCTTGAGCACCATAGTTGACTACCGCACCGAGAGCTTTCGGGCCTCGCGCGCGGTCTCTCGCAGCAGCAGCACGTCCCCGACCCGAATCGGGCCGGTGACGTTCCGGGTGATGATCTTGCCCCGATCGCGTCCCGCGAGGACGCGAACCTTGACCTGGGTGGCCTCCCCGGCCATCCCCGTTCGGCCGATGAGCTCGACGACCTCCGCCGGCGAGCCCTTCTCCTCGGCCATGGACGGGTCCTCCGGGCGCCTAGGCCTTCAGCAGGCCGGCCGCCTGGGTGATCTCTTCGAGCAGTCCCTTGGCCTCGCCCGGCTCGACCACGGCGACGCTCGCTGCGCCCTTGGAGAGCCCGGCGGCCGCCCCGAGCCGCGCCTTCTTGGGGACGTAGACGTACGCGATGTGCTTCTCCTCGCAGAGCATCGGGATGTGCACGAGGATCTCCACCGGGTCCACGTCCTCGGCCATCACGACGAGCTTGGCCTCGCCCCGCTCGCTCGACTTCGTGACCTCGTTGGTGCCCACCCGGACCTTCCCGGTCTCCTGGGCCACTTGCACCAGCTGGAGGGCCTTGTCGGCGAGTTCGGCGGGAGTCTCGAACCGGATGTAGATCGCGCGCGCCATCGTTTTCCTCGCGTCAGCGGGCCCCGTACGGGGTCCTCAGCTCACGGGTAGAGGGCGGCTAATGCCGTCGGTATTTATCCTTGCGCAACCGCGCTCGTCGACGCGGCGAGCGCCGCGAGCGTCTCGGGATGCGCGCGGAAGTGCCGCTCGACCGGAGCCAGCACCCGCACGAGCATCTCGGCCACGGCGCCTTTGAGGTCGGCCGGGTGGAGCGCGCCGGTGCTCCAGGCCGCGAGGAACTCCTCCTCGGTGGGGTAGGCGACCGTGCCGCCGTGCTCCGAGGACCGCTCGACCGTCAGTGCGCCCTCGTAGGCAAAACCGACGGAGCGCGCGATCTCGACCACAGGGTTCCCCTCCACCGTCTTCGACGGGCAGAACGCCCCACCGATCCGGGCGCGGATCTCGAGTTCTGGGGAGGGCAACAGGATGGCCGTGCGCGGGTCGGACTTGGACATCTTCCCCTCGAACTCTGGTCCGGCCGGATTCATCCGCGACCCGCCCGCGAGCGAGCTGATGAGCGGGGTGTGCACGGCGACCGGTAGCGACCAGCCGTGGGCGTGGGCCGTCTCACGGGCCAGGACGTGGGCCCGGCGCTGGTCGAGACCGGCGTAGGCGAGCTCGACGGGCAGTTCGAAGATGTCCGCCGCCTGCATCGCGGGGTAGAACAGCTTGGCCGTGTCGAGGCTGGCCTCCTCCTCGCTTCGGCCCAGGATGGCCATGGCCCGGCGGGTGCGGGCGAGCGACAGCCCCTTGGCGATCCGGACCACCCGCGTCCAGTACTCCGTCGAACCGGTGAGCTCGTGGGCCCAGCGCACGCGCAGCCGGTCGGAGCTCACCCCGAGGGCGGCGAACGCTTCGACCATGTACTGGCCGGCGGCGGTGATCCGCTCCATCGAGCCGCCGAGCTTGTCGTTGATCCAGGCGTGCCAATCGGCCAAGAACAGCGTGAGCTCGCAGTCGGCGGCGAGCAGCTCCCGCATCTTGCGGGCGCAGACGAGGTGCCCGATCGTCAACTGGCCGGATGGCTCAAAGCCGATGTAGGCCCGCGGCCGCTCGTGGGTGGCGAACAGGCTCGATAGCTCGGGCTCGGTGAGCACTTCCACCGTCCCACGGCGCACCAGCTCTAGGCGTCGGGCGCTGTCCACGTCTCTCCAGGGTCGCCCCGCCCTTAAAGCGCGACGGGAGGCGGCGGCATCGACACGAGTACGGCCCCGAAGGCGGTCGGAACGATCGTACGCAATCTATCTGCCATGAATGAACCCGGAAGGAGGGGTGAGGTGCCAACTCGTGGCCCAGAATCGCTAGAAATCTCGCCGGAGCGAAGATTCTCTCCACCGCCGACGTGCCGCACGGTTTAAGCCCCGAGGAGCGGTTTCTTCCGGGGAGATGGGGCAACCCGCCGAGGCGGTCGCCCCGGCGACGGTGCCGGAGGAGCCGGCCGACGCCCTCGCCCGGGCGCTAGCCATCGAGACCGACAGCGCCCGCGCGTTGGTTGCCGCCGGACTGTCCACCCCCGAGCAAGTCCGCGGCGCCCCCGGGACCCGGTTGCTCGAGGCCGGTCTTACGCCCGAGACGGTCGGGCGGATCCAGAATCCCCCCGCGGCGGCCGAGCCGGAACCCGCCACGGGTTCTCCCGTGGAGAAATGGATGCGGGCGGCCCGCAAGCCGGATCGCTCCCGACGCCGTCCCCGCACCAGCTCGGCCGGTTCTACGGACGTCGTCAAGCGCTGGGTGGGCGGGGACGACCGGGCGCTCGAGGGATGGATCAAGCAGTCGGAGGACAACACCCCGAACCTTTCGCCGGCGCCCTCGGGGTCTGAGTCGGGCATGCCCGAGTCACCGGGTGCGCCGACCGGTCCGAGCGCCGCCGAGCCGTTACCGGCCAAGCTCATCGCCCGAGAGGAGACGGTCGTGCACTGGCTCACCGACCTCCTCGACCGAGTGAAGAGCGAGTCGTTCGACCCGGCCTCGCTCCTGCAGGAATCGCAGGAACTACACCGGGAACTCTTCGACGAACGGGAGCGCCGCAAGGTCATCGAGGAGGAGCTCGAGCACGTGAAGCGGGGATCGATCGCCGTCATCAAGTACGTCCGCACCCGCGAGGCCAAGTCGCGGGAGGAGCTGCTCCAGCAGAAGGACAGCGAACTCGTCGAGCTGCAGAAGAAGCTCGATGAGATCGTGGGCCGTCTGAACGCCAACCAGGCCGGCTCGGCCGGCGTCGAGGGACTCCCGGCGGTGGAGGCCCGCCTCAAGGGCGAGTACGCGGCGCGCGAGGAGGAGATCCTCTCCCGCGAGTCGGAGCTGCGCCGGCGGGTGGTGGCGCTCGAGGGCGAGCTCCGCACCGCCCGCGCCGGCGCCGAGACACGACGGCCGCTCGCCGACGGGATGCCGAGCGCGGATGAACGGGAGCGGGAGATCGTCCGGCGGGAGAACGAGCTGCGCAGCCGGTTCGAGGAGATCCGGATCCGCGCCGAGGAGATCGACCGCAAGCGGGAGCCGCTCGCCTACAAGGAACGGGAGCTCGGTACTCGCGAGTCCGAGCTCGCGCTCAAGCAGAAGACGCTCGAGGTCGAGGCCCGACGACTGGAGGAGGCGCGCGCGTCGCTGCCGTCCCCCTCTGCGCGCAAGTCGGTCGAGTCCGACCGGCTCGAGGACCGGGCCGAGGAGCTCCGCAAGCACGAAGAGGAGCTGCGCACGCGCGAGGCGTTCCTCTCCCAGCGGCTCAAGGAGGTCGAGGGGCTCGAGAAGCAGGCCGCCGAGAAGGAGGCCGAAACGCTGCACGCCGAGGCCATCGAGTCGGTCCGGGAGAAGGGTGCCAAGGTCCGCACCGGCGTCCGGCGGCTGGACGACCTCCTCTTCGGCGGGTTGCCACCGGGGAGCCAGGTGCTGGTCAACGGGCCGGCGCACACGGGCAAGGACCTGCTGGGCCGGTTCTTCCTGGTCGAGGGACTCAAGCAGGGCCAGGGCGCGCTGCTCGTGATCACCGACCGGACGTACACGGCGGTCCGCGAGGAGATGACCGGGCTCTTGCCCAACTACGCCGAGCTCGAGCGGCGCGGGCTCGTCCGGTACATCGACCTGTACTCCCGGAGCCTCGGCGTGACCGAGGCCGAGCGGAGCGTCAAGCTGCTCTCCTCCACCGACAAGAACCTGCTCGAGCAGCTCCCGCAGGCGGTGAACAGCTTCGCCGCCGAGCTCAAGGAGAAGGCGAGCGGCTACCGGTTCCTCTTCGAGAGCGTCTCGACCGTCACCGCCTACCTGGACAGCAGCCAGGCCTTCCGCGTCCTCCAGCCGCTCATCGGCCGACGCAAGCTCGACGGCGCGTCCGGCTACTACGAGATCGAGACCGGTATGCACTCGGAGAGCGACCTGCAGACGCTCGAGCACATGATGGACGGTTCGCTCAACCTGAAGGTGGACCAGCTGAAGACGTTCCTCTCGGTGCGCGGCATCACCGACGTGCAGTCCCGGGCGTGGGTCGGCTACACCTTCTCCAAGCGCGCCTTCTCGCTCGGTTCCTTCTCGCTCGACCACATCCGCTGAGCCTCCTGCCGGACGCGCCGGGAGGCTCCGGGTCATCTACCGGCGGGATAGCGCCGCCGCCAAAGGAGCGCCGGCACGACAGCCGCCCCAAGGACCGCCGCGACGTACGCTGGCAGGTAGGAACTCGCGCCGGAGAGCAGGCCCGGCGCGATCGAACGCGCCGGGTTGAGCGAGCTTCCGCTCAGCGGGCCGATCAGGTAGGTCGCGATTCCCACCACCGTGCCGGGGAGCAGGAGCGGCCCTGCACCCCATCGGCTCGACACGTCCGATACGACGAAGACGGATAGGACCAACAGCGCGGTGAACACCGCCTCTGCGAGGAGGGCCAGCCCGAGCTGCCCCGCGGCTGGCAGGGTGGCTCCCAGATGAGCGCCCGGACCGAGCGCGGCCCAGACGACCAGACTACCCAGGAACGCGCCGGACAGCTGGGCCAGGATGTATGGCGCGAGCCAACGGGACGGCGTCCGTCCGCTGAGCACCAGGGCGAGGCTGACCGCCGGATTGAGGTGAGCCCCCGAGCGGGAAGCCACGAGGAGGATCGGCAGCGTGACCGCCGCGAACCAGGCGAGGGCCAGCAGGAACTGTGGCGTCCCCCCCGCTCGCGCTCCCCCGACGATCGCGGCCGTGCCGATCCCGACGAGGAGCGCGGTACCTACGAGCTCGGCCAGAGCGCGTCGCGCGAGCTCCCTCATCTCCCCGGCGGTTCTGGAAGTGAGCTCGAGCCCTTCCCGGGAGCTCCGTCGGCCGTGAGCTCCCGGACGAGGGCGTGGACCCGCTCTTGGATCTCCCCGCGGACCCGTCGGAACCCCGCGTCATCGAGCCGGGCCGGGTCCGGCAGCGCCCAGTCCCGGATCGATCCCATCGCGAGATAGGCCGGGCAGCTCTCGTCGTCGAGGCATCCCATCGACACCCGGAGGTCGGCCGCACGGCTTTGCTCAGGGGTCACCGCGCGCGGGGCATGCGCTGGGACGCTGAGCCCGATCTCGGCGAGCATGGCCGCCAGCCGCGGGTTCGCGTGAGCTGCCGGTCGAGTGCCGGCCGACTCGGCGTGCCAGCCGGCGGGAGCCTCGGCGTTGAAGATCGCCTCCGCCATGAGCGAACGCGCGGCGTTCCCGACACACAGGAACAGCACGACGGGCATGCCGGTGGGATCATCCCTCCGTGGGCCGCTGAGCGAGGATGTCAGCGGCGACGACGCCGAGGGACGCTGGGCCGGCGGGCGACGCACGCGGTTCGGACGCGGAACGGAAGTGGAGCTCGACCGCGGTGAACCCGGCGGCGACGAGGAGCGCTCGCACCTGTTCGGCCTCGATCGCCCCCGACGAACAGGAGGGCCACTGCGATGGGTCCGCCCGCTCCCGCGCGGAGATCGGCCGCGTGGCCACGACATCGGAGAGCGCGAGCCGCCCGCCGGGTCGCAGCACCCGGAACGCCTCCCGGTAGACCTGCGCCTTGTCCGGCGCGAGGTTGATGACGCAGTTGGAGAGCACCACATCGACGGAATGGTCCGCGACGGGCAGGTGCTCGATCTCTCCCAGGCGGAACTCGACCTGGGTGTGGCCAGCGCGCCGTGCGCTCCGTCGCGCTCGGGCGATCATTTCCGGCGTCATGTCGACGCCGATCACCTTGCCCTGCGGGCCGACGCGAGCGGCCGCGAGGAAGCAATCGATGCCGGCCCCGGAGCCCAAGTCGAGGACCGTCTCCCCCGGCCGCAGCGAGAG
This sequence comes from Thermoplasmata archaeon, assembly GCA_022749995.1. Taxonomy (GTDB): domain Archaea; phylum Thermoplasmatota; class Thermoplasmata; order Lutacidiplasmatales; family UBA184; genus JAKIVR01. Next base: position 120,837 of record JAKIWO010000001.1, read on the forward strand.
GAGCGCCGAGGGGTTGCCGCAGCCGAGGCCCAAGTCGGCGCCCTCCGGCAGCATCGCGAGCTCCGAGCTCGAGTAGCCGAGCACCGTCGAGCTTCCGTCCCCGCAATCGGAGGATCCGGAGCAACAGGCGCTCGTCTCGGAGGAGCCTCCGCAGCAGCCCCCTCCGCGAGCGATCTGGGCGTACCGCTCTCGCACCTCCTGCCGGATCTCGGCGTCTCCCCGGCGCCCCGGTGGGGTCTCGCTCATGGCAGCGGCATCCGGCTGTCGTTGCTGAGCCGATAGTACAACCACTTGCCCTTGCGACGGGAGCGGACGAGGCCGGCGGCGACGAGCACCCCCATGTGGTGGCTCACCGTGGGATGGGTGAGCCCCGTCGCGGCCTGGATCTCGCAGGCGCAGAGCTCGCCGCGTCGCTGCAGGAGTGAGGCCGCCAGGAGCCGGTTCTCATCGGAGAGCGCCTTCACCCGGCGCAGTGCGCTCGGGAAGGCGGCGGAGCTCCGCACCTCTTTCGCGATCCGCTGGTACTCGGGGACGCAACAGTCGGACTCCCTGCCCCCCAGCCGCACGAGCCGCTCGGGCAGCCCGTCCTCGACCCGCGTTCGCGTCATCATGTAGACGCAGGTCTACACCATATATGTAGATGCTGATGGACATGACTGGGCCGCCCGGGCGGCCCGCTACCGGCGCTGCGAGGTCGCGAGCAGGCTGCCCAGCCCATCGGCGGTGAGCGCCACGGCGATCCCGAACAGCACGACGGCGAGCGCCGGGAACGCGTACATCCACCAGAAGTTGGTCTCGGCGAGGGGGGACCAGCCGTAGCAGACGCCCCGCGCGAGCAGGTTCCCCCACTCGGGAAAGCTGGTGGACGGCAGCGGAGAGAGCAGCGAGTCGTTGCCGAAGCAGGCGAGGAACGGGAAGACGGTGAGGACGAAGAACACCTGGTAGACATCGATCGGCAGCTGGGCGAGCGCCGGTCCGAGGGAGTTCGGCAGCACGTGGCGCCAGAGCGTCCGGGACGGAAGGCTGCCACTCGCCCGCGCGGATTCGATGTACGGCTCGGCCGTGACCGACTGGGCCCGGGCGCGCACGGGCCGGGCGTAGTACGGCCAGAGCACGAACGCGAAGAGCAGGACGAAGAGCGTGAGGTGGTCGGCGATCGGGACGAACAGCACCGTGCCGAGGTACAGGATCACGACGAGGAAGAACGGGGGTACGGCGAGGAGCAGGTCGACGAGGCCGGTCACGACCCAATCCAGCGGGCCCCGGAAGTAGCCGGCGCTGGCGCCGGCGAGCGTGCCGGTGAGCGCCGCCACCCCGAGGATGGAGCCGAGGATGCCGATGTCCCACGGAGTGGCCACCAACAGGGCGTGGGCGACGTCCACGCCGAGGCCCGCCATGATCCCGAACGGGTGAGCGCGGGACGGACCCGGAGGGTACGGGTTTACCTGCCAGGCGAACCGGCCGAGGAGTTGCTCCGGCAGGCCGAACAGGGCGAACGAGTACAACGCAAGGACGCCGAACCCAACGAGGAGCGCGGTCCCCATGAGCAGGGGCGGCGTGCGCGCCAGCCCTTCGATCGTCCGGTACGCGAGCCCACGGGTCCGGGCCAGCGCCGCCAGCGCGGCCGGATCCCACGGGTCCGACGCTTCCTCGACAGTGGCCTCGGCCGGTGCGAGCACGGGGTTACCGACCCGCCTCGAGAGCCCCAGGCCCGTGGAGCAGGGCGCTCACCGCGCCATCCGGGACTGGAACTGAGCCGAGAGCCCATCGGTGGTGAGCGCCACCGCCACGCCGAAGAGGATCAGCACGAGGGCGGGGAAGGCGTACATCCACCAGAGATTGGTCGAGCTGCCGGGCACGAGCCCGTAGCAGACACCCTGGGCGAGCAGGTTCCCCCACTCCGGGAAGTTGGAGGTGGGCAGCGGGGTGAGCCAGGTGAACGTGTGGGAGGGGCTCGTCCGGTTCCAGCAGCCGAGGAACGGGAAGACGGTGAGCACGAAGAACACCTGGTAGACGTCGATCGGCACCTGCGCGAACACCGGGTCGAGCGAGTTCGGTAGCACGTGCCGCAGCAGGGTACGCCACCGGCTCGCCCCGGCCGAGCGCGCGGCCTCGACGTACGGCTCGGCCGTCACCGACTCCGAGCGCGCCCGCACCGGTCGGGCGTAGTACGGCCAGAGCACCGCGGCGAACAGGAGGACGAACAGCAGCAGCGTGTCCTGCACCGGCACGAAGTTGTACAAGCCCACGAACAGGATGATCACCAGGAAGAACGGGGGGACGGAGAGCAGCAGGTCCACCGCGCTCGTCACCACCCAGTCGAGCGCGCCGTGGGCGTAGCCGGCCCAGCTCCCGACGAGCGTGCCGACGGCGGCGGCGAGCAGCAGGATCCCTCCCACGATGGCGAGGTCCCACGGGATCGACTCGTACAGCGCGCTCGCGAGGTCGACCCCGATCACGTTCATCACCCCGAACGGGTGCGCAGCGCTCGGACCCGGTGGCAGCGCGGAGTTCGCCCAGGTGTACGAGATCGCGAGGGTCCCCACGCCCGTGCCGTACTGCACCAAGGCGGCGAGCCCCAGCCCGAGGAACGTCCCGAGCAGCACCACGCCCGCGAAGAGCGAGGGGTTGCGCACGAGCGCGCCGAGGAGCCGTCGCGCCAGCGCCCGCTCGCCGCGCAGCACGCGGAGGCTCTCCTCCGACCACGGTTCGGCGAGCGCCGGCTCGACGAGCGCGCTCATCGTCCCTCGGGCAGGAGCCGCGGGTCGAGGTACCGCGCGACCACGTCGGCGAGCAGGTTCCCCCCGAGCACGAGCAGGAACAGGAATAGGATCGCCACCTGGTACAGGTTGCCGGCGCTGAACCCGCCGCCGTGCGTGAGGCCGAAACCGCTCGAGGCGACCTGCGTCATCTCCGTGAGCAGCACATTGCCCACCCCCGGGTCGCTGAACAGCGCCTCGGCGACCGCCTGGGTGCCGATGTACACGGGCAGCGTGATGGCGAACAGTAGCACGAACTCCGGCAGCGCTCGCCGGCCGGTATGGTGCCACAGCAGTCGTCGCTCCGGCACTCCGCGCGAGCGCGCGGCCACCACCGCGAGCGCCCGCGCGTGCTCGGCGGCGGCGTGGCGGGCGTACCGCAGGAAGATGGCGACGTACACGATCGCGATCAGCGTCGCCTGGAACAGCGTCTTGGCGAACACTACCTCAAAGAATGGCCAGTCGGAATGGTAGGCGCTGTCGAGCAGCGGAAAGCCGGTCGGCAGCGTGTTGCCGCCGATGCCGATCCAGCCCGGCGCCGAGCCCCCGTGGCTGTCGTACCAGTTCAGGTTCGGCAGGATGCCATACGGCGTGTCGCCGACGGCGTGGATGAAGTAGGTGTACGTGCCGCCGAGCACGAGCAGGATGACGAGGAAGCTCGGCAGCAGAAGGCCGAGCAGCGAGGCCATCCGGCTCCCGATGTCGAAAGCGCCGTCGGAGCGCCAGCCGGCGAGGAGCCCGACGGCGTAGCCGAGCGCCGCGGAGATCGCGAGCGCGAAGGCCATCAGTTCGAGGGTGTACGGCAGCCACCACTGGATGTACGTGGTCACCGGCTCGATGAGGTGACCGTAGGAGGCATACCCCCAGTTCACCGTGACCATCGAGTACGCGAAGCTGAACAGGTTGAGGAAGAAGTTCTGCAGCATCGCTCCCGTGTCGGCGGTGGAGATGGCGTGCTCGGCGACCTGCGGCAGGAAGCTACCGAAGACGTACAGCAGCGCGAGCAGGCACAGCAGCTGCACCGGCATCAGGCTCGCGCGCATCAGCACGTACCGGCCGAACCGCGACAGGAGCCGGCCCGACAGACCCCGGTCGCGGCGCCGCCGGGAGACCTCGGCGAGCCAGGCCACGAGTGCCCCGGCCACCAGCACCAGCAAGAGCAGCGTCACCTCCGTGCTCGCCGGGTAGGGTGTCGTGGACAGGCCGACCGGGCTCAGTTCGATGACCAGCCCGAGCAGCGGGACACCGCTCACCTGGACGTGCTCGGCGAAGCCCGCGTAGGCCGAGAGCCCGCCCACCGTCAGGTAGTCGGTGCCGTTGGGGGCCCGGAGCGCAAAGCTCCCGTCGGGAGCCGTGAGCGTCGAGCGCGTGTAGCCGCCGCTGCCGATGATCGATACGAACGCGCCGCCCACGGCCCGCGCGCTCGCCCCATCGATCAGACGACCGTCGACCGGGAAGAGCGTGAGGGGCCGGACCACGACGCGCAGCCCGTGGATGGGACCGGTGATCGTGAGCGGGAGGCTCGTGGTCTCGGTGGCCGGGCCGGCGGCGAGCAGGGTGTAGGTGCCGTTCGGCGCGTAGAGCGTGAAGCTGCCGTCGGCGGCGCTGGTCGTGAGCCGGGAGTTGAGCTCGAGCGTGATGTTCGGCAGCGGCGTGCCGTTCGGGTCGACGGTGAGCCCCGTGACCGGCCAGCTCGCGAGCGTCGAGGCCGCCGCGAAGTAGTCGACCACTCCGTCGTCGGTGCCGATGACGAGGCCGCCGGCGATGACCGCCGGAGAGGAGTACACGGTGAGGCCACCGTACTCGTAGCTCCAGCGCAGCGCCCCCGTCTCGGGGTTGAAGTCGTCGAGCGACTCCTGCCCGTCGATCAGGTAGAGACCCGTCGGCGTGAGGACGGGCGCCGAGAGCAGTGGGTAACCGGCCGAGCCGCCCACCGAGCCGTTGGTGACCCAGCGCAGGCTCCCGTTACTCACATTGAGAGAAAAGACCGTTCCACCGTCGGAGATCCAATCGACCGACCGGCCGTCGGAGGCGGGCGGCGCGTCGATCGACCCGCCCCCGGCGTACCGGTCGCTCGAGAAGCTCCAGCGTACGCTCCCGTTCGATGCATCGAGCGCGGTGAGGTTCCCGTTCGTCGCTCCGAGGAACAGCGTGGAACCGGCGACCGCCGGACCGGCGTTGAGCCGGCTCTGGGAGAGGTTGGTCGACCAGAGCAGCGAGCCGGCGAGCGTGGCCGCCCGCAGCCCACCCGTGGTGGTCGCGGCGTAGACGGTCCCGTTCTGCTCGGCCGGGGCGCCGGCGCTCGCGCCGCCGAGCGGCAGGCTCCACCGCACCGCGCCGCTGCCGTCGTCCAGCGCGAAGAGCTCGCCGGCCTCGGTTGCCGCCAGGAGCTCTCCGCCGATGTCGAGGGTGCCCTGGATAACGGCGGAGCCCAGGCTCCGGTTCCACAGGGTGCGACCGGTGCTCGCGTTCAGCGCGTACAGTACCCCGTTGTCGCAACCGACGTACAGGCGGCCCCCGGCCAGCGTAGGCGTGGTCGGGTTCGCCCAGAGGCTCGCGTTCCACAGGACGGTCCCGTTCAGTCGGGAGATCGCCACGACCCTCCCGATGATGTCCGCCACGAAGATCCGGCTCGCGTTCACGGCCGGGCCGGCGCGGATCGGCAGCGTCGAGGCACCCACCGGTGCCCAGGCCTCGCCGGTCCCGGACGGGCCGGAGACCGGGGTGTAGCCGGATCGATTGTCGGAGCCGTGGAAGGTCGCCCAGTCGAACAGGCCGGGAGGCGGGGCGCTGTATCCCGGGCGCGTGAGCTCCGCCGGCGCTACCCCCGCCGGGTGCGTACCTACTGCGGCCCCGGTAGCGCCCGCCGGAGTCAGCAGCAGAACGAGCAGCAGCCCCCATCCGAGTGCGAGCCCAAGCCCGCCGGCGAGCGGATGCCGCACATCGGCGGAATCCCGGCACCCCAGATATGGGGTATGGGTTTTCGGCGGGGCTCAAACCTAGTTATAAATACGGTCCGGCCGCTCCCCGCTCCTGCTAGGCTAGACCGGGGGGTTGGGCGTCCCCTTTTACACCGAAACCGTCCTCAGCGGGGGTGACAGGCCGGAGCGACGTTCGGGAGAGCGATCCGTCTCGTAGGGTTCCGTAGAAGCTCTGTTCCATCGGGCCGCGGGCATCGCGACGAGCGCCTGGAGGGGCGCCCTAGCGGTTATCCATCACGGGCACCGGGTTAGGTCCTGACGGGAGCAGCCTTACCGTGACTCGTCGACGCTGGTGGGGCGACGGGGCCGAGGAGCCCGCGGGAACCACGGACCGCTTTCCCGGACGGCCATCCGGCTGGCCTAGCACCGATCCCCCACGTCCATGACCTCATCGGAACCGCCCCGAACGGACCCGAACCCCCCTCCGCAGCGCCCGGACCCGCCGTCCCCCTTCGTCCACTCGCTCCACGTGAAATCCGAGCGGCCTGGGGAGCGGGGTCTGCCCAAGTCGTCGGTGGAGGAGGTCGAGCTGGAGGCCGGCGGGGTCCGCGGCGACTTCAACCGGTACCGTCACGAGCTCCTCGCCGACGAGCCCACCTCGGCCGTACTGGTCATGCCGCTCGAGATGCTCGAGACGCTGCGGGCGGAAGGCTGGCCGGTGGCGCCGGGGGACCTCGGTGAGAACCTGACCTCTTCCGGAGTGCCGTACGAAGAGCTCCAGCCCGGCGTCGTGCTCGCGATGGGCAGCGCCGCGGCCCAGATCACCCGCCCGTGCGACCCGTGCCGCCAGCTGTACGGTCTGCCGTACGTGGGAAAGGACCGGGGGCCGGAGTTCGTCCGCACCCTGCTCGGACGACGCGGCTGGTACGCCCGCGTTCTGCGGCCCGGTCGCGTCCGGCGGGGCGATGCCATTCGGGTCACTCGCACGTAGACGGAGGGCGCGGGCCCCCCTGGACCTCGGCGCTCGCCCCGGGGCGTCCCGGGCGGCTTTGTAGGGGAAACCCGGTGGTGTAGGAGAATCGACACGGTTGTAGGAGAAACCCCCGGGGGCTCCGGTCCTTGGGGGCGGGCTAGATTCTCAGCCAGCCGCTAGATTCGCTCGTACTCTCCAGGCTGAACCTGCGTGATCTTTCCCCGGCGAACGCACTTGTCGAGGACTCGCATGGCGAAGTCACCGGCCACCTTTGTCACATCGCTCGACGGATCCGCCTTTGGTCGGCCCGGTTCGCGAGGTCTGTCAGTGACATAGAAGCTGAAGACTCGCTCCAGCGATTGCCAAAGTGCCCCGGGCCGAACCTCACTCCCTTTGACGGGACAAGATCCATCGTGTGATTCAGTGCGTAGTTGAAAGGATCGGCAGCGTCGGGGCACACCACACCGAACATCGTCTCGACCATCAAGCCTGAATCTCGACAGAGGACAAGAAACCGGCGGCTAGTGAGCCGGCGAACTGCATTGTGGTCATTTGGGCGTCCCAGCCCCCAGCACAATCCCGGCTGGGCGCCGGGATTGCGTCGCCAGCCGGGCGTCACCGGGTGGCCCCCACATCGCGCCGAGGGTCGCGGCCTGAAGCCCGCGCTGGCCGATCTGGCTGGCCGGCATGCCCGCGTTCGGTGCGGAGAGGAGACATTGTTGGCCCCCATTCACCAGCGGGGTCGACGTGGCGTGCGGTCTAGAAACCCCAGCACTTACGTCTCATCTAGCTCTTCTCGAGGTAGCGATTCAGGAATGCCGGTTTGACCACCTTCACTCTGGGGAATCTGGCTTCGATCTCTGCCTTGTGAGCATACATGGCCCGTTCAAGTATCAGAAAGGCGACTGAAACGCCCTCCTTGTCGCCTATCTCTTGGCACGCCCGGAGATGAGCCAAATCGGGCCCATTGACCTCACGTATTTCTGGATTCAGCGGAGTGTAATCGGGCTGGGGCCAGTTCAGGAATTCCACAGCGCTTGGGCAGCTAGCGAGTTTAGCAGACTCTTTCCAGTGGAGCGCGCTCGCAGCGACGTAGGCAAAGACATTTCTCAGTGGGGCCGTCGGATTGCTCGTCACAGCCCTTGAAACCTCCTCCTCGATTGCGTCCAAGAAAAGCAACCTTGGGTAGCCCTTCTTCGCACGGACAGCCATAAGGAGCTGTTCAGCCCCCTCAAGTGCCGCTGGAGAGCCGTTCTCAATGGGAATGGCTGAAGTCACCACCTGCAGATCCTCGTAGACTTGGTCAAGAAGGTTGAGTTTTCGCACCCGCTCGACATCGACACTCGGGGGTGCTACTACCTTGACTCCGGCGGCGACTGCGCGCGATAGTGCGCTGGCCGCCATCGCAGATTTGGGATCCTGGGGCCCGAAGCCGATAGCCAGCAGGATACCGGTGTCAGGAACTAGTATTCCAACACTCACGCAGGGGCCTCGTTCGCGAGGGCCTCCGCAAGTGCTCGGCCGAATAGGGAAAGGGAGTCCGGGTCCCGGGTGGCTTCGCTGACTCTCGAGCGACCGAATCGGGAGAGAAGTGCCGCTTGCAATCCCTTTGTGGCTTCCGTGACCTTCGCCTCTACCGGGCGAAGCTCCACACCTTCGAGCCGTGCTTGTTTCCAGGCCTTGGAGATGTGAAGGTCTTCAATCGACTCGGAGTTCCAGGCGTCTACCGTGAGAACGAGCCGAGAGTACGCATCCTGCACACGGTCTCCAAAGATGCCCAGCTCAAGGATTGCCTTCCTCGCAGCGCGGCGTTCGTTGTCGAGAGCGCGCCGGGATGTTGACTCAACCACGGAATCGAGGGCCTGAGGCAAGACAGCCTTCTCGGCTGCGTCGAACAGCGCCGTCTCCCAGAAGTGCGCAGCCGCGAGAGAGTCTGCGAGCTTTGTTGGCAGATCGCCGCTAACCAGGCAAACAAAACCCCAGAGAAAGCTGCGGTCTCGTTGCACACGCAGCAGAGCAAACCGTCGACGGAAGGATTCGACCTCGATTCTAAACGACCGAACGCCGTCGTCGATTAGTTCCTGACTTCGGCGAGGTCCCTCGGAGTTAGTCCACGACTCAATTATGTTTACAGTCTCGATGTCAATCTTCTGCCGAAGCTCTCGGTGGGGGTCCTTGTCGTTGAGCTCCTTCAGCCTGGAGAATACAGATTCGAGATTGAACCGGGGAGGGAGATTCAGTCCTTGGAGACGCTCCTTCATGAGAAGCGTGTCCTGATTGGCAACAAGCGCTAGCAGCTCTTCGTGCGATTGCCTATTCGGGACAGAAGTCCGCGTCCGCAGACGGCTTTTCTGGCGGCCCAATGGCAGATCGTGCATGGCCCCAGTCGACCAGGAAGTCGCCATTCCGATGTCACTGAAGTCAGCATTTGGATGGACAGCCAGCAATCTGCACCCGCACTCAACACACCCCCCACTGCCTATCAAATCTGCTTCCAGCGCGGTCTTGTCACTTTGGGACCTATCGGCCCACGTTTGCGCGACGTAGCACGACGGGAGGGACCCCCTCAGGGGATTAGCCTACAAAGCCGTCCCGGGCGCATGGTTTAAGTAAGCGAGATTCGCTTTTTTCTATCCTCACGGACCCCCATGCATACGTACGTCGACCTCTACTTCTCCCCCAACGGGGAGAACCCGCTCGCCATCGCCGACCGCCTGCGGCGCCAGGCCGGAGTCTCTCTGATCGTCGGGCCGCACGACATCGCCTTCGACTGGCAGACGGTGGAGGAGTTCCGCACGAAGCTCTCGGCGATCCACGACGCCCTCCAGGGCTCGGACGCCAGCTACCGGGTCGAATCGGTGGAGGAGAGCCCTGAATTCATCGAACCGACCACCTGGCCGCCGACGATCGTCCGCAGCCAACCCTCCCATCCGGGCTACAGCCCGGCCTAGACCCCCACCCCCCCGCTGCGAGTGGAACCTTTAGCGGGGGCTCCAGCCCTCGCTTTCCAGAGGAATTGCGTCGGTGGCGAGCCGCGCGCGCACCGCCGGGACGATCGGTTTCTTCTCTCCCTTTTCGTAGTCGTAGCAGACGATCACCGTTCGACCCCGGGCGTAGAGCGAGGTGGAGTCCTCCGGGCGATGAAAGCGATACACTAGTGAGAAGCTGGTCCGTCCTATCGGAGCTGCCGGAGCCACCTCCCCTACCATCTCCGTACCATACCCTGCCGGTGCCAGGTACCTACAGCTTGCTTCCGCCAGGATGATGTCGAGCTCCCTCGGGTCACTCGCTCCGATGAGCGGCATGTAGTACGCGCAGCGCAGCGTTTCCATGAACGGAAAGTAGGTGGCATGGTTGAGATGGTTGAGCGCGTCGACGTCGTGATACGTGACCACGAACCGTTGCCGCAGGGGCCACGGATCGGTCCGCGGGGCACTCGGAGCCGTCGGACTGTCGCTCACGGCGGCGCGCACCGGGGGTAGCTATATGGGCCGAACGGCCTCCCACGCCATTCCCGCCGTGAACCGCGAGCCTCCCCGCACCGTTCGAGTGGAAACGGGGGGGTGGGGGGGTAGCCGTGGCTGACCCGAGCGCCCCGCCGCGGGAGGAGATGGCTCAGGTGGTCGAGCGGATCCGTTCGGCCGTCAAGGCCCACTCCGCCCGGTTCGAGCGGTCGATCCCGCTCATCGCGAGCGAGAACCTGTTGAGCCCGTACGCGAAGGAGCTGCTGATCTCCGACTTCCATTCGAGGTACGCCGAGGGGCTGCCCGGCGAGCGGTACTACGAGGGGAACGAGCAGGTCGACGAGGTGGAGCGAATCTGCCTCACCCTGGCGAAGGAGCTGTTCCGCTGCTCCTTCGCCGACGTCCGGCCGATCTCCGGCACCGTGGCCAACCTGGCCGTCCTCAAGGCGCTCGCCGCCCCTGCCGATCCCGTGGGCACCACGCGCCTCTCCGACGGCGCGCACATCTCGAGCGCCGTCTTCGGCGCCTTCGGGCTGCGTGGCGTCAAACCCGTCTACTACGCCTGGGACGAGGAGCGGATGACGATCGACGTGCCGAAGACACAGGCGATCCTCCGGGAGGCACGGCCGAAGCTCTGCCTGTTCGGCCTGTCGCTGTTCCTGTTCCCGCTCCCGGTGCGGGAGCTCGCGCCGACACTCCAGGAGATCGGCGCGACCGGCTGGTACGACGGCGCGCACGTCCTCGGTCTGATCGCCGGCGGAGAGTTCCAGGACCCGCTGCACGAGGGCTGTTCGGTCCTCTCCGCCTCCACCCACAAGACGCTGCCCGGGCCGCAGCACGGGATCCTCTTGGGGGAGAGCGCCGACCCGGAGCTGTACCGCAAGCTCGGCTCCGCCGCCTTCCCCGGCGTCACGAGCAATCACCACCTGCACGCGATGGCGGCGCTCGCGGTGAGCCTCGCCGAGGCCCGCGCGTTCGGCCGGGCGTACGCCCGGCAGGTGATCGCCAACGCACGTGCGCTGGCCGGGGCGCTCGCCGAACGCGGGTTCGACGTGCTCGGTGAGAAGCTGGGCTACACGGCGAGCCACACGATCGCCGTCCGGGTCGGACGGGAGGGGGGTGGCGCGCCGGTGGCCGCGCGGCTCGCCGAGGCCGGCCTCATCACGAACAAGAACCTGCTCCCGGGCGACAAGAGCCCGAAGGAACCGCAGGGGGTCCGGCTCGGCACGCCCGAGGTCACGCGCCTCGGGATGACCGAACCGGAAATGGTCCGCATCGCCGAGCTGTTCGACGCCCTCCTGCACCGCAACGCTCCGGCGGAACGGATCGCACGGGAGGCCGGCGAGTTGAAGCGGGAGTTCACCCGGTTGCAGTACTGCTTCGCCGCCGGCGAGGCGGCGTACCGGTACTACGACCTCGTCGGCCGGCCGGCCGCCTAGGGCGGCTCTCCGCCTTCGGCGAGCGCGCGGTCGAGCTCGGCCGCATCGAGTTCCACGCGGGGCAGGGCCGAATCGCCGGTCACCGTCGCACGATAGAGCGTCGTGCCTCCCGGACCCTCGGCGGCGAGGATCGCGCCCTCGGCCACGAGCGAAGCCAGCCATTCGGCCAGCTCCTCCCGTTCGGGCACCGGTTCCGGCCAGCCGGTGCGCAACTTCTCCAGACTCGTCGGCCCGGCAACGGTCAGCTGCTCGAGGATCCGGTCCCTCCCCAGCGCGGTGCGACGCAACTCGGCCTCCGTGACCGCAGAGGCTGGTCCGCCCGGCGGTGGGGTCGTACGGCCGCGGCGCACCCACAGTACGCCTCCCCCGAGCGCGATCAGGCCGGCGAGTCCGCCGAGGGCGATGGACACGATCGGCACCTCCCCGACCGGCGCCGCCGGGACCTCGATCGGGCCGAGCACCAGCTGGCCCGTGCTGCTCCAGACCCGCACCGTCCCCGAACCCGGGACCGGTGCCGAGAAGTTCACCCACGCGAGCGAACCGTTCGCGGTCGACTCGACCGGCGCCGACAGGTTGGACTCGGTAGCCCCGAACCGGCTCTCGACCCAGAGGGAGCCGGCGCCGCCCGGATTGCCGTACTGGTCGGCGAGGCGATACTCGGTGGCGTTGGTGCGGTCGCCGGAGACTACGGTGTGCGCGCCCGTGAGCGCGAGCGAGTACGGGTCGGCGCCGAGCACGAGCGCCAGGCCCTCGCCCGTACCCGCCTCGAGCGGGAGGCCGGCGGTCAACGAGACCGTGTACGCTCCGGCGCGCACTCCCTCCAGGCTCAGATTGAGGTAGCCCGAGTACCACGCGCTCGCGGGGACGGCAAATGCGCCGCCGACCGGCCGAAGGCTGCCGACGATCGCCGAGTCGAGGCTCACGGGTGCCCCCGTCGGCCCGCTCACCGCGAGCGTGAGTGCGCGGGCAAAGTCGGTCACCCGTTCGCCGTCGGGTGCGTGGGCCACGAACGAGTACGGTACCGGAACACCGGCATAGCCGGTGCTCGGGAATGGGCCGGCGCCCGAGGCGAGACCAATGGCGGGACCCGCCGTGACGTACAGTTCGATCTCGCTCGCGACCCGGCTGCCGAGCGCGTCAAGGCAAGTGAGCGTCACCGTGAGTGACCCGGCACCGGCCGGAAGGAAGCTCGCCTCGAGCACGCCCGAGGGGGGCACGAGGCCGCTCGCGAAGGTGCCGCCGGGCGCGCTCGCGTTCCACCAGTACTGGACCGGAGCCACGCCGCCCAGGAGCTGGCCGCCGAACACGCTCCAGCTCCCCTCGGTCGGGGGACCCCCGGCGATCGAGATCGAGGGCAGGGTGGGCCGCTCGGCGACCGTGACGATCCCGTCGGCGGAGCCAGAGCGGTTCGCCGCGTCGGCGACACTGGTCTGGAGCGAGTAGTTGCCAACCATCGGATACGGGAGCGCGAAGGACCAACTGGGCCCGGGCGCATCCGAACAGATCCGCTGCCCCCGCCCGGGCTCGACGCAGGCCGGGCCGAACGGGGCCGTACCGGTCCCGTTCGCTACGCTCACGGTGAACGGCAGCGGTAGGTCGGTGTAGGTCGCGAGCGGCCGCGGGGCGAGGGCGAGCGCCAGCGCCGGGTTCACCCGCTCGCTCGGGAGCGACCGGGTCGCATTCGAGTAGCCGTTGCTCACGGTGACGGTGGGGTTGGCGGTCCCGGTGCTGGAATACGTCCAACTCGCCGTGCAATGGATCGCCACCTCCTCCTCCGGAGCCCCTACGGCGGTGCAACTCGTGTTCACCGACGCCACGCCGAGCGTCGGTTGAACGCTCGCCCAGTACGCGTATCCCGGCGCCCCGGCACCGGTCACCGAGAGCGTGACTGGCGCGCCGACGTCGGCCGGCGACGGCAGCAGGACCGCCGAACCGACATTGGTGCTGACGGCCAGGAGCGCCACGTGGAGCGCGCTCGAGAACGGGACTCCCCCGAAGGAGCCGTTGACGTCCACGCCGAGCAACGCCGGACCGGCCCCTTCCATCGCGGTCGCGGTCACGGTGCGGTTGGAGGCGGTGGGGGAGAGGCTCCATCCGGCCGTCGCGAGCTGCCAGGCGAAGGCGAACAGGACGGGCGAGGGGGCGCCGTCGGCGGCCAGCGGTTCGGCGGTGAACTCCCCCGGTGCGGCGACGCTGAGCAGCACCGGGCCCGGTGGGTTCACCGTCAGTGTGGTGAACGCCTCGGCCACGGCGACACTGGCCCGGCCGCCGCTGACGTTCCCGTGGACGAAGTACCCGGCCGGTGGCGGGCTACTGAATCCGAACCGGATCGCACCGAACGGGCCGGCGTAGCTGGTGCAGCCGTGCAGGTCGCATCCGCCCGAAGGGAGCGCCACCGCGATCGCGAACGCTCCGGAGCCGTTGGTGCTCGCAGCGGAGTCGGCCGGCACGCAGCTCACCTGGCGGTTCCCCCCGCCGGAGGGTTGGTAGTCGCTCTCGACCGAGTAGTAGTACACTACCCCGACCCCAGCGACGGTCGGTACCGGGCTCAGAGTCCCGAACTCGGTGAGCGTCCCCGGGAAGCGGCTCGCGTCGGAGACGCCGCACGGCGAGGCGTGAGGCTGTGGGCCGAGCAGGACGGCGGGCACGGCCCCCGCGTCGGATGGGCGACCGGTGGTGGCCGGTGCCAGCGCACCGCTAAGGCATAGGCTGGCGCCCAAGAGGACGAGCGTGAGCGCCCGGCTCGGTCCCATGCGGCCACCCCGCGCCGGGCCGAGGCCCCGCGCGTGGGCACAGCGGAGCCCCGGGTCATTAAGGAACGGGTGGCGTTGGGAGCTGCCCGCCCGGTCCCGTGAGGGGAACCGAATGCAGCCGTTCGTGGATTGGCCCGGTCGACGTGAGACGGCTCGAGTGCAGGTCGATCCGGTCGATCGGGACGGAGCCGAACGAGCTCGCCGAAAGCTGTCGGAGCGCAGCCAGTGCCTGCTCCCGAGTCGTCCCGGATCGCACACGGAGCAGCGTCAGGTGGGGCGTGAATCGGCGGGGCTCTGGGGGGAACCCCCGCCGGCCGAGAGCGTCCAGGAGCGAACTCTCGAGCGCCCGGAGAGGCAGTTCACCGACCCCCACTCCCGCCCAGAGCACGCGGGGCCGCGCCGCCGACGGGAACGCCCCCAGCCCTCGGATCTCGAGATCGAAGCGCGCGTTCGCCCCGCCGGTCTCGTCCATCGCCTCCCGCACGCGGGGCAGATCTGGATCGGAGAGCTCCGCCCAGAATCGAACGGTCAGGTGCAACTCCGGCGGTGCCGGCAGCCCGACGAGCCGCTCGAGGTCTATCGGGACGGAAAGGAACGCCCGCATCGTGGGGGGAGAGCCCCCCCGCCCTAAGCCCCGCCGGTGGCCGCCGAGGGAAGCGTCCAGACCATCGTCTCCGAGCGCGTGGCGCCAGCTGCTGCGAGCGCGGCCCGGACGCGTCGCGCCCGCCGCGCGTCCGGGACCAGGAACAGGACGAACGCCCCCTCCCGCCGGGCCTTCGCGAGCCCGTGGCGGATCCGTTCCGGTCGGAGCGCACCGGAGACTTCCGCCTCCACGAACAGGTCCTTGCCGTGGAACAGCTTCCAGGCCCATCCGCTGCGGGCCGTATCGAGCGCCGCGGCGAGGTCCTGCGGTCGGCCGGTCGCGGAGTGGCCGAGCTGACGCCACCGGCCGTCCGGCATCTGCCGGTCGAAGCCGCCCTGTCGGGGCAGCTCGAGCAGGTAGCCGCGACGGGCGAGTATCCGGGCCGCACCCAGCAACAGCGCCCGGTGCGCCGCACTCTCGCGCACCGCCCCCGTCCAGGTGAGTGCCTCCGCGGCCCGCTCCCCCTCCCGCGTGAGCTCCGGCCCGTGGGTACCCTCGTTCGCCCACCCGCGCCGGCGGAGCTCTCCCGTGGCGGAGCCCCCGCCGGGGGTAGGCAGGCGCAGGAGCGCGAGGCGCACCTCCTCCTCGGGTGGTTCTCCCTCGGCCGGCTCCACGTCGAACTCGTCGCCGCTGCGTCGCTCGAGCTCCGACCACGCGGACGGATCGGCCGGTAGCGGCGGAGCGACCGAGCGCAGCCGCCGCGGAGCCCGCGGGCCCACCACGGCTTCCACGCAGCTCCCCGGAGGGAGCGACGGGAGCAGGGTCTCGGCCAGTGCCCCGTCGAGGCCGGCCCACCGGCCCGTCTCCCGTGCGACGGCGCGGGGAAGCCGGAACAGGAGGTGCCGGTTCGCCGCTCCGGCGGCCGCGGCGCGGGCTTGCGGGTCGAGCCGGTCGGGGTACTGGCTGGCGGCCACCACCCCGAGCCCGAACTTCCGCCCTTCGCCGAGCATGTCCGCGAGCAGGTGGGGAGAGAGCCGGTGGGCCTCGTCCAGGACGAGCAGCACCGGTGGGCGAGGGGGAGCACCGGGGGGCGACGGGCGGGTCAGTTCGAGGAACACGCGGGTCAGGAGCAGCGTGGCGAGCAGCTCGGCGCCCTCCGGGCCGATCTCGCCGATCGGCAGCCGGAGGATCAGGCTGCGCCCGGCGGCGAACAGCGCGAGCGGCTCGATCCCCGGTCCGCGCGGTGCCACGCAGGCCAGGAGCCGGGGGGAGAGCAGCAGCCGTCCGAGTCGCGCCGTGGCGGGCCACAGGAATTCCGGGTTCCGCCGGAGCAGCCCGGGCAGCTCCTCGAGGAATGCCGCGAGCGTGGGAGAACGGGTGCCGAGACGCGCCAGCTCGCGGCGGTGGGGGTCGGTGAGCAGCCCGCCCAGCGCGCGGAGGTCCCCGCCCGACTCCTGGGTCAGCGCGAGGAAGCAGTCGAGCACCCGGTCGATCCGGAACCCCCAGTACACTTCCCCGTCGCGCGCGCCGAGGCGTCGGAACGCCGCTAGCAGCTGCGCCCGCTCGAGTTCGGCGGCCGGGCCGCTGCCGCCGCGCAGCAGCGCGAGGCCGGGGCTGCCGAAGGGAGACGTCGGGTCGATCGCGACCATCCGTCGGCGTTCCGCCTCCGTGAGACCGGCGAGCAGCTCCGGTCCGAGCGAGCCGTGGACATCGAGCACCACGCTGGGCCGGCCCGCCCGCACCCTTTCCCGCGCGATCTCGGCGAGGAACGCGCTCTTGCCGGAACCCGAGGCGCCGAAGCAGATCGTGTGCCGCAGCTCGGCGCTCCCCTCCGCCGGCCCCGGCACTCCGGCCGCGAGGAGCCGCCCGACGAGATCCGACCGCACGGTGAATGGCCGGGCCGAGCGGAACCGGCGGACCGCACCGCTCTCCCATTCCCGGCGAGTCCGGCCCCCGGGCCGGATCGAGCGCAGCTCGGCGACCGGCAGCCCCTGCAGCGAGCCGCGCGCGCCGAGCTCCGGCGCGATCCGCTCCACCGCGGAGGCCGAACCCGGTGGGCCCGCACCGCGCAGCCGCATCCAGAGCTCGACGGTTCCCCGGCCATCGGGCCGCAGGTGCGTCTGCAACCCGAACCAGAGCCCGGCGGCCCCGGCCCGGGGCTCGGCGAGCGGCACCGCGACAGGACCTAGCCGCTCCTCGGCCGTGGCCGGTTCGATGGCCCGCTCCGGTCGCCCGACCGGCTCGACCGGCGCCACCGGTTCGACGACGGCGAACTCCTCGCAGCCCATCACGCGGTCCGGGAAGTGGGCCGGGCCCGTAGCCACCGGCGCAACGTCCACGCCGCATTCGGAGAATCGCGCAGCGAGCAGCTCGAGCAGTCCGGCTCGGCCCGTCAGGCGCAGCTCCCAGCCGGGCGGGCCCTGACGTTCCTCGGCCAGCAGTGCGCTCTCCCGCGGCAGGCGGGCGAGCTCGAGCGTCGCCCGGGCGAGCGCCTCGCCGACCCGCTCGGGGGGATTGGAGGGAGCCACGGAAAGCGCGGCGAACGACGGGCTACGGAGCGGCACGACCCTCCTCCCGCCGCGCGAGGAGCTCGCGGATCTCGGACTCGAGGTGCGCGAGCCCGCTGCGCCGGGCGTAGGCGAGCAGCGTGGAGGTGCCCACGCAGCGGCGGACCGGCCGGTCCGCCTCCCACAACCGAAGGCAGAACAGGAGTCGGTGGTCGGGCAGTTCGTACAGCGTGGCCCATGGCGCGTGCCCGAGGGTGAGGGGGACGCGCACTCGTCCGAGCTGGCGCAGGCGCGCCGGCGCGGGGAGAGACACGGGGTGTTCGGGTCGGCGCGGAAACGGTTCCGAGACGGTGCGGGTGCTCCCGCCAGTGCTGCTCATCGACAGCTCCCGGCTCCCACCCCGCGGGTCCCCGGGGGAGGAGCCCACGAGTGGCGGTGGGGGCCCCTCCCCGTGCGTGGACCCCGCCCGGTACTCGTTGGGACCGGACGTCGCCCTCGGGGAGGACCGGTCGTTGGACCGGGAAGGGCTTGCCGGGCGGCAGGCCGGAACGGGAACGGGGCGGTCGAGCCGCTCCGCTATCCGCGCCGACGACCGGAGAGCATTCCCGTGCTCGTCCGGGCCGTCAGGGCAAGACGTTGGGATCCGCGCGGCGTTCGGGTCCTACGGAGGAGGACCGGAGCTGGCGCAGGAGCCTCGGCAGGTCGGGGTCGATCGTCCGCGAGGGGGGTTCGCGCGCGGGAGGGGGCGGGAATCCGGGCTCGGGGGAGTGGAGGATCGACCGGGGTTGTGTGAGAGCAGAACCTCCCGCACGGGGTCGACGGCGTCGGCCCGGGTGGAAGGTGAACGAAGGCGCGCCCACAGCCGGACCGGTTCCAGCTGGGAGGTGGTTCGACCATCTGCCGGCCGGGCCCATCCCGGGCCCCGATGCTGGCCACCCGCACCTTCACACCGGGGCCTGGCGCAGAGTCATCGCCGAGCACTTTCCCTGATCCAGCATCCGGTGCGGATCGAGGAGCTGCTCCCCAGCGCGTACCGAGCGGCCTCGCCGGGTGGCTTCATGCGGCAGCCCGCGGGCGAGAACCCTAACCATTGCGAGGCGAACCGGTCGACTCGCCGGTGGGGAATCTCGTCCGTTCGACGTTCCGCACCGCAGGATCGTCCGGGGTACTCTCCAGACCCAGCCTACGGCCCGGACCCGGAGCCGTTCCGTGCTCCCGGTCGTGCCCGTCATGACGACGTGGGCGTCGTTCCACCGGTTCGAGAGGTAGGCGACGTGGTGCCGGTGCAGGGGAATCTCTCCCCCGACTCGAGCACCGGCTCCCAGCCCCCGACTCGGCGGTTTCGCACGAGCAATCTCTGGGGCAACGGGACGCCATGGAGGAACGGAGCCGAAAGTGGACCTCGCACGAGGTCGATGGAGTCCTCCATGCCGGCCATGATCGGTCGCGGAACCAACGGACGGTAGACCGCAGCGTTGGGTCCCGCCGGTACGGCTAGGGACCCGTTTCACGGAGTCTCCCGGCGGTTTATCCCCCCGCGACACTCAGCGGGTTCTGCTACAGTACGTAACCGCTGAGATCTAACCATGCCCGAGGTGTTTGTCGATCTGCCGCCGATCCCGGTGCTTCGCCTCCGGGCCGACTGGAACGGTGGAGGGCCGGCGGCGGCCATGGCGAACGTGGAATCCAAGCTACCCACCCTCAAGGGGCGCAAGTTCTACGGAACGTTCCGGCCCACCCCGGAGGGCGAGGAGTACTTCGCCTGCGTGGCCCGCGTCGAGGGGGACGACGCGGCACAGCTGGGGCTGGAAGCTGGAGAGATCCCGGGAGGCTGGTACGCACGGCGAAAAATTCGAGATTGGGAACGGGACATCACCCAGCTGGCAGTCCAGTTCAAAGACATGGTCCGCGTCCTCGGGGACAACGTGGACCCGGACCGACCTGAGATCGAGTTCTACCGAAGTCAGGCCCAGATGCTGGTGTTCGTGCCCGTGCGGTCCCCGCCGCGCCCGACACCCCGCGATCCGCGAACGGCACCCCCAGGCCAGGCCTGACGCGTGCCCCCCCCGCTGGAATGGAAGCAGCTGTCTAGACGGCCGGGGGTAGAAGGTCCCCGCTGCACGCAGGAGACGCGGTGCCGTCTCCCTATTGCGATCTGGGCGGGGACCTTCGGGGTGATGAAGGAAAAGTCGAACGCTCCTTAATGGGGCCCGTTTCGGATCGGATAGGTCCTCACCTGGACTGCCCTGGGCCGGCCGCTGCATCGGGAAGTTCGATGCCGGTACTCGCGAGCGTCTCCGCGGCCAAGGAGAGCAGGGCTTGCGCACTCCATTCGAAACACACGGGGGTTGAAGGTCCCCGCTGCACGCAGGAGACGCGGTGCCGTCTCCCTATTGCGATCTGGGCGGGGACCTTCGGGGTGGTGATGGGAAGATTCCCGGCCCGCTATTTGAACCGGGACGGAGGAGGTCGGGAAACGCTCCGCCGAGAAGCCGTTTCACGGTGTACGGGTGCCGGAGGAGACGAGGGGGCGGCGATGGCACCAGGCACGTGTACTCGGGTGGGGGGCATCTCGGTCGTCGTCGGCGCCGGTAGCGCCGGCTCGATGTCGTGGCTGACCGCGGGCGTGTGGACCGCGTCGACCGCGGAGCGCGGACGGAGCCAGCGCAGCCCCCAGTCGCGGAGCTCCTTGGCGGCCGGCGCGAGGCCGAACCCCATCTCGGTGAGCGAGTAGGTGACGACGAACGGTTGCGTGCTCACGACCGTGCGCTGGACGACGCCGGCACCCTGGAGGAACTTGAGCGTGGCCGAGAGCGTCTTGGCGTTCAGGTGCGGGTTGGAGCGGAGGAGCTCACTGAACCGCTGCGGACCCTCGAGGAGCCGATGAATGATCGCGAGCCGCCACTCGGTGCCGATCACGCCGATCGCGGCGACGACCGGACACATCGAGCGGCTCTCCTCTGCGCACGGAACGCGACGGGAACCATCGGCGACGGGACCGAGATGAGGCATCGAAGGGGATGGGGCAACGGGCATGGTCTTCCTCGGGTAGGCTAGGGAGCCGGGGCTATTAAAGTTACCCAAGGTAACTGGGTAACCGAAGGTAACTCTAGGTCGAGTACACCGTCGTTCTGCGAGGGCGCAACGGCCTTCTCCCCGCCCCCGCTCGGACGACAGATGGCCGAGCGGCCGAGGCCCTGGCGGGTGAGCGTCGAGCGGGATCTTGCCCTTCCCGGCGCGGCAATCCCGGAGCGGGTGCGCTTGAGCCGTGAGCTGCAACCGGACGCGGAGGGCCGTTGGGATCCGGAGACGGTGGGCCGGGAGATCGCTGAGCTGCGCTCCGCGCTGGACGCGGCGCTCCGATCCGCCCAACTCACGCCGAGCGCTCCGCGAGAGCGGTCCGTGGAAGAACTCCTCGAGACCTATCGGCCGCGCCAGGGGGAGCTCGTCGAGTTGCTCCGGGAGGACGGCGAGATCACCGAGACCGAGTACACGCGCCTGCGCAGCCACCTCGCCGTGACCGAGCCCGGCGCGCCGGCGAGCGCCCCAGGTCACTCCCGGCCGGGGCCGGCGCCGAACCAACCGCTCGCGGCCGCGCCGCTCGAGCGGGACACCGCCCCGACGCACGCTCGGCCAGTGGAGGATCTGCTGCGCGCGTACGAGATTGCCTCGCTCAAGCAGGCGGGCGCGGTGCGCGCACGCCGCCAGATCTCCTACGACGAGTACATGTCGCTGAAGCGCCATTTCTCTCGCCCGGTCGAGCCTGCGGCGCCTCCGTAGGGTGACGCAGCCCGGCCGACGCTAGCGATCGGGAGCCGGTAGGAGCAGCACCGCCAGGAACCCCACGTCGGTGATTCCCTCGCGCATGGGAAGCGGGCTCGGTGCGGGCCGACCGGGTGCGAGCGATTGCAGGAACGCGCCGGCGCGCTCGGGCGTAGCGGCGCCGGCACTCGGCAGCAGCGCGACGACCGCTTCGCGCCAGGGCAGCGCCCGGTAGGCGGCATCGAGAAAGGCCGAGGCCGCGCCGGCCGGCGGCGCGCCCTCGACGCCGCCCAGCGTGACCCCCGCGAACACGGCAAGCCCCGCCGAGCTCCCGGAGCCGCGTCCGCCGCTCCGGGGCAGCCGGCCGCCCAGCGCGCGCAACTCCTCTTCGCTCCGGCGCACGAGCAGCTGAGCGGCCTCCTCCGGCGGACGGTCCGTGGTGAGGATGCCCAGCCGGGTGATCCACCGGCGATCGACCAGCGCATCGCCAGCCGAGCGAATGGCGTCGGCCGGCGAGGCGACCACGACCGGACGGGAGAGCGCCGGTACCGGCCTAGCCAACGGCTCCGGCGCGGGGGTTCGAAGACTTTCCGGAAGTCCCGGTAAGGTCGAAAGCTCGGCACGGAGCTGAAGCCGTTCGGCAGGGTCCGGGCGGAGGGTCGGGGCACCGCCGATGCTCGCCCCGCCCGAGCCGTCCTCCACGACCAGGGTCTCGAGCCGCGCGGAGGTGACGGCCGCGAGCCGCCCGCCGGTCGCTCCGCGCCCAGCGACTCGGGCGAGTCGGCTCGCGAGGGCCGGGCCGTGCTCGCGTGCGAGGCGTTCCAGGAGCCGGCCCCAGGCCGGGCCATCGAGCCCCTCCGGCGGGAGCGAGAGCGCGCCGAGGGCGCCCGGGCTCAACAGCACGACGAGCAGGTCCGACTCCCCCAGATCGCCCGCGAGCTCGAGCACCGCGTGGGCGCTCTCGGCGCCGGCGGCCGAACCGGGGAGCGCGCTCGGGAGCCGGACCGACCGGAACGGCACGCTCTCCGGCAGCGCCACGGGCCCCGCGACGAAGCCCTGCGTGAGCCGCTCCCCGAGCGACTCGCTGGCCGCGAGGGCGAGCGAGGCGGAGGCATTGCCCAGGGCGAGGAACGCGATCTCGCGCACCCGCGAGGCCGGGAGGAACCGGTTGCCCACCCGCAGTATCCCACGGTCGATCCGCAGCGCCGAGCGCACCGCCCGGTACGCGTCGGCCCCCGTGACCGCGGCGCGGTAGCCCGCGGCCAGGATCAACCCAGGGTTCCACTCCGGGCGTTCCTCGGGCACGGGCCGCTCGAGGCCGGTCGGCGCATAGCCGTTATGCGAGCGTGGCGGCCGGCGGGGCAAGCCGCTTAACTCCGGCCCCGTCCCTGCCACCGGTCGACGATGCCGAACCGCTCCCGTACCCGTCGGCCCCGAGTCGCGGCCCACCGCGGGGGTACGGCGCCGGTCGGCGACCCTCACGCGCGCGTGCACGTGGCCGCAGTCGGGTTCGAGGTGGAGCGGGTGGTCGAACCGCTGCTCACCGAGCGGGCCGACCGGGTCTACCTGCTGACCCGCCGCACCGAGGATGCCGCACGTCCGTTCCTGGAGGAGGTGCTGCGGCGGCTCGAGCGCGCGCCGTGGCCGGTGGAAGTGCGTGTGGTGCGCACCGAGATCTGGGACGTCTTCGGCGCCCTTGCCGAGCTGCGCGCCATCTTCACGGCCGAGCGCCGGGTCGACCGGAACGCCGGCGACGTGCTGCCGATCCGCGTGAACGTCTCTACCGGCACCAAGATCACCGCGATCGCCGGGACGCTCGCCTGCATGCTCTGGAAGGGGGAGCCGTACTACGTGCAGGTCTCCCAGAGCTGGTACTCTCGTCGCACGCCCCGCGTGCAGCCGGTGAACGACGTCGTGCGTCGGATCGAGCCCGTAGCGGTCTACGAGTTGCGCTCGCCCTCGCGTGAGCTGGTCGAGGTGCTGGAAGCGCTCGAGCGCCACGGCGGCCGGTTGCGCAAACGCGAGCTGATCCGGGAGCTGGGCCTCGACCGACCGGGCGAGGGCGCCTCCGGTCCCCCGTCCCCCCAAGCGCAGCACAGCCGGCTACGCAACCGGCTCGAGCCGCTCGAACATCGCTGGCGATTCATTGCGGCGGAGCCGACCGGTGCGCGGGGACGGGTGGCGATCACCGAGCAGGGCCGGCTCGCGCTCACGCTCTTTGGCGAGTCGGGACGGGGCGTCCGGCCGGCGGCCGCAGAGTAACCTATTAAACGGATTTAACGTGAATATGGCTAAGTAGCCCGCCTCCCGTGGTGTCCTCGTGACGTCGCGGGACGGCCGGGCCAGTACGGTGCTGGACCGGACGCGAGCGGTCGGGCGCCGGTGCACTAGGCGGTCTTCGGACCGCGGCCAACGCGCTCGCCTGCTCCGCGGCCCACCCTGGCCGGCCCGGTACGCGCCGTCCGGGGGAGCCCTCCGCCCCGCCGCGTCGTCAACGGCATAGCCCGGGAGTCGCTCCGCTCCTGCGGTGGAGCTGCGTTCCTTTCGCACGAACCTCTCGCTGCTGCGCCAGGGCGTTGTGATCGGCTGGGCGTTCGGCGGCCGCTCGCTCGCCGGGCTCGTCCGGACCGCCGAGCTGCTCCAGTCCAACATGCTCGAACCTGGCTCCTTCTTCGCGGCGCCGGACGGCCTGCGCTTCCAGATCCGCAACCCGCCCTTGCGGGTCGGCGCCTTCCGATCGCTCGCCGCGCGCGTCGACGGCCGCACCCTACCTCCCGACCACGCGTTCATCGACGTCGGTTGCTCCGGCCCGGAGCGGAGCTTTGCGAGCGTGGTGGCCGGGGCGCCGGTGGCACTGCCGATGGGCATTCGCCACGGGCTTCGACTTTGCGCCGTCACCCCGTTCGGCCCGGGGGAACACACGGTTCGGCTCGAGCTGCGCAGCGTGGCGATTCCCCTCACCTCCTGGCTCGAGTTCACCGAGCGGTTCGAGCGTCCGGCGTGACGATGGGCACCTCATCGCCGGCGGCGAGGCCACGGGAGGCGCCGCTGTGGGTGGCGAGCCGTGCCGAGCCCGAGCAGCCGGTGCTGCTCGCCGGGCCCCGATCGGCGGCCGTGCTCTCCGGCGCGGGCGAGTTCCACTGGCTCCGGGAGTGTCGTGGGGAGAGGACCGAATGCGCCGAGGTGACGGCGGTCGGCCTCCGGCTCGTCAGCCGTTGGACGGTCCGATTCGGTACCGGCACACCGCTCACGCCGCTCGAGAGCTCGCTGCGGGCGCTCACGGTACGACGCGGCGTGCTCGAGAGCCGGCACGAAGCGGACGGGGTTCGGCTCGAACAGCGCGTCTACCCGGTGGGGGAACCGCCGGGGGTGGCGCGCGAGTTCCGGCTGCAGGCCGAGGAGCGCAGCCCGGCGCACGCGCGGCTCGAATGCTCGCTGCGCCCGTTCCTCGCCCCGATCCTGCTCGAGGGAGTGAAGCCGTACGAGTACGCGTTCGCACTCTCCGCCCGCGGGCTCCGGGTCGAGAGCTCGGGCTTCGGACTGCGACTGGAATCCGAGCCGGAAGCGGCGCGCTGGTTCCGGGACGGGGCGGCGTGGGACGGCCGGCCGGCGAGCGGCGAACTCGGGGAGATGGGGGCGCGCTGGGCGCTGGAGATCCCTGCGGGAGGATCGGCCTCGGTCCGGATGTGTCTGTGGGGGGGTGCCGAGCGGGCCGTGCGGCTCGGCTCGGGTCCGGCCCGGGTTCCGATCCCCTGGGACGCCGGCGCCGCCTCGGAGGCGTACTATGCACAGTGGTTGGCGAGCACGCCGGAGCTTGCGCTGCCCGACGCCCCGGCGCTGGAGGCCGGCTATCGGCTCGCCCGCTCGGCCCTGCGGGCCCTGTACTACGCGCCCGAGCGCGGATGCACCGGAGTCCGGGCGGGGGTTCCCTGGTACGCCGCGCTGTGGTGCCGGGACCTGGCGTGGGCGCTCCCGGCCATCCTGTGGATGGGGGACCTCGCGTGGGCCGAGGAGTCGCTCCGGTGCGTCTACGGCTACCAGGCTCCTGCCCGCATCCCGCTGCTGGGAGCGGAGGCCGGCGAGTTGCCGATGCAGGTAGCGCCCGGACCGGTCTTCCTGTTCGGCACCTCGGACACCAGCCTGTACTACCCGGCGCTGCTCGCGAGGCAGGTCGCGCACTCGGGGTCGACCCAGCTGCTCGCCGACCTGGGGGACGCGCTCGAACTGACCCGCCAGTACCTGCTCGGTCGCCAGGACCCCCGCACCGGACTGTTCCGTCACGGAGGGGAGGTGGCCGCCCTCGAGGAGGCCACCGAGGGACTCTCTCGAGTCCGGTTCGGGATCGACGCGACGGACACCACCATCTGGGACTCGGCCGACCGCCGGGACTCCGCGATCGACATCCAGGTGTTGGGCGTGGCGGCCTGGCGCGCCCTCGCTGAGCTCGAGGCCCACGCCGGCCGCCGGAGCGAGGCTTCCGACGCCCGAGCGCGGGCCGGGGCGCTCGCGGCCCGTCTCGAGCCGACCTACGGCTGGTCCGAAGAGAGCTACCTCGCCGATTCGATCCGAGGCGGCGTACCCGTGCGCCAGCTCCGGCCGAACGCGCTGCTCGCGGTCTCCGCCGGTCTGCTGAGGCCCGAGCTCGCGCGCCGGATGGTGCACCGGGCGGCCCAGCCGGACCTGTCCACCCCGTGGGGAGTGCGGACGCTCTCGAGCCGGGACGCCGAGTACGACCCGCTCGCCTACCATGGTGGGCAGGTCTGGCCGCTCGCCACGGGCTGGGCGGCGGAGGCCGCGTTCGCCGCCGGGGAGGAGGAGCTCGCCCTCGGGTACCTCGAGCGGCTCGCCCAGACCCTGATCGAGGAGCGAGGGTATGCCAATGAGTGCTACCGGGGCGACCGGTCCGAACCGTGGAACTCCTGCTTCCTGCTGGGCTTCTCCGTCGCTCCGTTCCTCACGGTACTGTTCGAGCGGCTCTGGGGCGTGCGTCCTCGGCTCGGTGAGGGCCGCGTCGAGCTCGCGCCGCAGCTGCCCCGGCGCTGGGAGCACGGTGCGCTCCGGGGGATCCGGCTCGGCGGCGGGCGACTGGACCTCGAGTTCGACGCGCGGCGATATCGAGCGAGCTACGCCGGCACGGCGCCGCTCACCCTCGTCGGTCCGGGCGGGGAGCGCTCCGCCACCGGCCCGTCGGTGAGCCTCGAGCTGCTGCGTTCCCGCTAGAGGTCTTAAGGCCAAGCGGCTCGCCGGTCGCCGATGCCGGACGCCATCTGCGTGGAGGGGCTCGCGAAGCGGTACGGCACCCTCCGTGCCGTCGATGGCGTGAGCTTCACGGTGCCCGAGGGACGGGTGTTCGCCTTCCTGGGCCCGAACGGCGCCGGCAAGACCACGACGGTGGAGATTCTGGAGGGGCTGCGCAACCGCAGCGCCGGTTCGGTCCAAGTGCTCGGGCTCGACCCGTGGAAGGACGGTCCGGAACTGCACGAGCAGATCGGTGTGATCCCGCAGGAGTTCCGGTTCTTCGACAAGATCCATCCTCGCGAGGCGGTCGTGTACTACGCGCGGCTGTTCGGCTCGACCGTCGACCCGCTGGCCATCCTCCGGCGGGTCTACCTCGAGAAGAAGGCCGACGCACGCTTCGACACCCTCTCCGGCGGGCAGAAGCAGAAGCTGGGCCTCGCCCTCTCCCTCGTCAACAACCCGCGGGTGCTGTTCCTCGACGAACCGACCACGGGGCTCGACCCCCAGGCCCGCCGGGGGATCTGGGAGGTGATCCGTGCGCTCCGGGCCGAGGGCCGCACGGTGTTCCTCACGACGCACTATCTCGAGGAGGCCTCGCTGCTCGCCGACCAGGTGGCGATCATCCACCGCGGCCAGATCATCTCCTCCGGAACCCCCGAGCAGATCATCGCCGCCCACGGCCGGCCCGACCGGCTGCGGTTCGAGGCGGGACCGGAGGTGGCCCGGTATCTCTCCGGGAAGCTGCCGTTCGCCGTCACGAACGAGCCGCCGTACGTCGACGTGGAGCTCCGGCGCAAGCAGGACGCGCTGCAGGTGCTCACGGTGCTCGAGGCGAGCCAGCTCGGCTGGGACCACCTGTCGGTCGCGCGGGACACCCTCGAGGATGTGTTCGTCCGTCTGGTGGGGCGGATGGACGACGGCGTGATCAAGTCGGAGGCGTCGTGAAGCTCCGTCGCATCGCCGCGGACCTGCCGATCGTCAGCCGGCAGTTCACGCGCAACCCGATCGGGTTGTTCTTCTCCCTGGTGTTCCCGATCATCCTGATCGGGCTGTTCGGCCTCATCTTCCAGAACACCGGCAACAACTCGGTGAACCTGCCCGTCCTCTTGCTCGACCACTCCAACGAGAGCAGCTCCTTCCTCGACGCGCTCAACGCCACGGGACTCGTCAACGTCCAGATCTGGAACAACGTGAGCGCGTCGGAGTTCTCGAGCAAGCTCTACGCCGCCGAAGCTCCCGTCGGTCTCGTCATCCCTCCCGGGTTTGGCGCCGGCGTCGCCGCCCATACCTCGATCAACGTGACCCTGTACACGGACCCGGGGAATCCGGCCGCCTCCGGCACCGTCTACGCGGCGGTGAACTCGGCGGTCACGCAGCTCAACTTCCGCGCGGCCGGCGCCCACCCCGTGATCGGCGTGCACGCGCTCACCGTCGGCAGCAAGTCGTTCGCGTACATCGACTACCTGATCCCGGGCCTGATCGGCTTTGCGATCCTGACGAGCCCGATGTTCTCGATGGTCGAGCTCGTCTCGACCTACCGGAAGGACGGCTTCTTCCGGCAGCTCTCGCTCACGCCGCTCACGCGGGCCGAGTGGCTCTCCTCCCGCATCCTGTGGTACATCGGGCTCACCTTGGTCTCCGCGGCGCTGATGCTGCTGGTCGGGATCGAGGGGTTCGGCGCGAAGGTCAACATCCCGCTCGCCATGCTGCCGTTCCTGTTCGTCGGGCCGTTCCTCTTCGTCTCGCTCGGCATGCTCGCCGGTTCGGTGGCCAAGAGCCCGGAGACCGCCGCGGTGATCGGGAACGTGGTCACCTTCCCGATGATGTTCCTCTCGGGGACGTTCTTCCCCACGTCGACCTTCAGCCCCCCGCTGCTGGCCATCGCCAAGGTGCTGCCGCTGTACTACGTCATCGACGGGCTCAATTCGGTGATGCTGTTCGGCAACAGCACCCGTGCGCTCACCGACTTCGGCATCGTGCTGGTCATCTCCGTCGTGATCTTCCTGGCCGCGATCGTGACCTTCAAGTGGAGGGAGGAGTGAGCGCCGAGCCGGCCCGGTTCCGCGCTTGGATGGGCCGGTGGCCCACGGGCGTCAGCATCGTGACGGCCGCGGAGGCCGGGCGTCGCCACGGGCTCACCGTCAACGCGTTCCTCTCCGTCGCGCTCTCGCCACCGACCGTGCTCGTCTCGCTGTCTCGGGACACCGACACGGAGCCGGTGATCGCGCGCACCGGCCGGTTCGCGGTGAACCTGCTGGCCTATGACCAGCGCCCGCTCTCCGAGCGGTTTGCCCGCCAGGTGCCGCCCGAGGAGAAGTTCGAGGGGCTGCCGATCCGCGAGGGACGTCTCGGGATTCCCCTCCTCGAAGGTACCCTGGGGAGCCTCGAATGCACCCTGGCCCAGAGCTTCACCTCCGGCGACCACCAGCTGCTGCTCGGCACGGTCGAGCAGATCGTGGAGGGACGGGAGGCTCCGCCGCTCCTGTTTTACCGCAGCCACTACGGCGAGAGCGACCCGGCCGGGCGGCTCACGCTGGCCGGCGCGCCACCGTAGGCCGAAGGGTTATCCCGCACTCCCCGGTGCATCGCACGATGGCCGCGCAGGAGCCGGTGCATCATCGACTCGTCATCGTCGGGAGCGGCCCGGCGGGCCTCACCGCGGCGATCTACGCGGCGCGGGCCGAGCTCGCCCCGCTCGTCATCGCCGGGGTCCCGGCCGGCGGGCAGCTGATGCTCACGAGCGACGTGGAGAACTATCCCGGATTCCCCGAAGGGATCCTGGGACCGGAGCTGATGGACAAGTTCCGGGCGCAGGCGGCGCGGTTCGGCACCACGTTCTGGGACGCGCACGTGCGTGCGGTCCGCTTTGACCGCCACCCGTTCGAGCTCGACGCCGGTTCTTCGGGCACGGTGCTCGCTGACGCCGTGATCCTGGCCACGGGCGCCAACGCCCGGTGGCTCGACCTGCCCTCGGAACAGCGGCTGCGGGGTAAGGGGGTCTCGGCGTGCGCGACCTGCGACGGATTCTTCTTCAAAGGTCAGGCGCTCGCGGTCGTCGGCGGGGGCGACTCGGCGATGGAGGAAGCGACCTTTCTCACCAAGTTCGCGAGCCGCGTGACGGTGATCCACCGCCGGCAGGAGCTGCGGGCGAGTCGCATACTGGAGGCCCGTGCGCGCGCCAACCCGAAGATCGATTGGCGTCTTTCCAGCGAGGTGGTCGATGTGCTCGGTGCGGACCGCGTGGAAGGGGTTCGGGTTCATGATGACCGAACGGGCGCGGTGGAGACGCTACCCGTGGGAGGCCTCTTCGTGGCCATCGGCCATGACCCGGCGACCGAGGTCTTCCGCGGCGTGCTCGACCTGGACGAGCGCGGCTACGTGCGCACGCACGAGATCACCCGGACGAGTATCGAAGGAGTGTTCGCGGCCGGCGACGTCTACGACCACCGGTACCGCCAGGCCGTCTCGGCGGCGGGACTCGGATGCATGGCCGCGCTGGACGCGGAAAAGTGGCTCACCCACCAGTCCGAGTAGGGCAGGGGCCGAGCGCTCGATCCTGGGCTCCCTAGGGGAGCGGAGCCAAAGGACCTCGGGTCTTCGAGGGATGCGTTGAATCCAGCGGGCGACGGTACGCGAGGTACACTCCGAAACTCCGGCCCACGAGCAGACCCGTGCTCACCGCGAAGAGCGCGTTGACGACCTGAAGGATCACGAGGGCCCCGGTCGAGAGAGAGCCGGTGACCGGCGCGAACTCGAGCACTCCCGGCCCGAGCACGGCTACCGAGACCCCGATCCGCGCGAAGAAGAGCAGGAGGTAGGCGAGCGGGATCCACGGCTCGAGCCGATCGTACAGCGCCGGGGAGGGCGGGCGGCGCTCGAACCGGACATGGCGGAGGACGTACTGGGTCGAGAGGAAGGAGGAAAGGACCAGCAGCCCGAGGTCGAGCCCCACGAAGTACAGCGGCGACTGCGCGGCTCCGACACCGACGGTGAATGCAAACAGCAGCACCACCAGGCCGGCGGTGGCGAACAGCCGCGCAGGATTCACCACCGTCCCGCGGATCATGAGGTAGATCCGGCGAACGAGAATGAGGCTCACCAGCACGAGGACGATGATCGCCGTCGGCTCTGCGGAGGATGGGGGCGGTCCGCTCACCCCTGTCTCCGCCGGGCCCCGCCTGCTCTGACGCCTAGGGCGTGCGTCCGCTCCGTGCTCCCTCGGGTTGGCGGCTGGGGTCGCTGACGTCCGCTCCTACGCCCGACCCACCGGGCGTATCGGTGCCCGGTCGGAGCGCCGTGCTGCCTCGGGTCCCGTGGGAACATTTCTCGTCGAGACCGTCGCTCGGAAGTCTTTAAGTGGGATGGGGGCGGTCCAACGCGGAGGCCCCCGGTTGCCCCCCTCCAAGCGCAGCCTGCACATCGAGTCGAGCGGCCAGCTCTGCATTTATTGCGGGGCGTGCGTCGGGATCTGCCCGCTGAATTGCATCTACCTGGACGAGACACGGATCACCTTCGACGAGACGGTCTGCACGCGCTGCGAGATCTGCGTGAAGGCCTGCCCCGTCGGGGCGATCGCGATCGGCTAGGCCCCCCCATGGAAACCGTACGCACGGACGTGCTCGTCGTCGGCGCCGGGCCGGCCGGCTCGATGACCGCCAAGTGGGCGGCCAAGCACGGCGCCAAAGTGCTGATGATCGAGAAGCGCCAGGAGATCGGCTCCCCGGTCCGCTGCGGCGAGGGGATGAGCAAGGACTGGCTCGAGGAGGTCGGCATCCGCCCCGGCAAGTGGATCAATGTCGAGGTGGAGGGCGCCCGGATCTACTCTCCCAGCGAGAAGTGCCTCGAGATCAACGAAAAGCACGCCGGCAACGAGGTGGGCTACGTCGTCGAGCGGGACGGCTTTGACAAGGCGCTCGCCATCGATGCGGCCAACGCCGGCGTGGATGTGTGGCTCAAGACCGCCGCGACCGCCATTCTCAAGGAGAACGGCACGGTCGTCGGTGTCAAGGCCAAGCGATTCGGCGAGCCGCTCGAGATCCGCGCGACGGTCACCATCGGCGCCGACGGCTTCGAGAGCCAGGTAGGCCGCTGGGCGGGCCTTCCGACCAACTTGCAGCTGCGGGACATGGACACGTGCCTGCAGTACCGGATGACCAACGTCGAGAGCGACGTCCGCTACTGCGACTTCTATCTCGGTACCTGTGCGCCCGGCGGCTACGTCTGGATCTTCCCGAAGGACGAGGGGCTCGCCAACGTCGGGATCGGCGTGCAGGTCAGCAAGGTCCAGAGCCCGGCCGATGCCAAGTCCTACCTCGACCGGTGGATCGACAAACACCCGGGCTACGCCAAGGGCAAGAAGATCGACATGGTCGGCGGCGGTGTCTCGATTTCGCCCCCGATCAAGCAGTCGGTGACCGACGGCTTCCTCCTCGTCGGCGACGCCGCGCGGATGATCGACCCGCTCACCGGCGGGGGGATCGCCAACGGCTGCATCGCCGGCAAGATCGCCGGGGAGGTGGCGGCCAAGGCCGCGATCGCGGGGGCGGCGCCCCGCAGCGTGCTCGAGGTCTACGACCGGGCGTGGCGGCTGCGCCTGGAGGAGAAGCTGTACCGCAACTGGCTCGCCAAAGAGAAGCTCTGCTCGCTCTCCGACGAAACCTTCGACAAGGTGGTCGACGCGCTCCAGGGCGTCAAGCTCGAGAAGCTCACCGTCCACAACATCCTCAAGGCCGTGCACACCAAGTACCCCGAAGTCACGCGCGAGTTCGAGGCGTTCCTCTAGACCATGCCCGGGGCGCCGAACAAGCCGCCGGATTCCGCCGCGGCGGTTCCGGCGCCTCCTACCGATTCCACCGCGAAGCTCCTGCGGCGCCTGGTGCCGAGCCGCATCGCGCTCCGTCTCGACAGCTGGCGGCAGCCGCTCTCCCCCGAGCTGCTCGGCCCCTACCTCGAGGCGGAGGCTTGCCTCGGCCGGGGCGATATCGAACTGGCGTCCGGGTGCCTGGACCAGCTCGCGATCCGGTTCGCCGAGCCGCGCTGGCCCACGCTGCCCGCGCCGTTCCAAGTGCTCCAAGTACAGGTCGTGCGGCCGCAACCGCCCCACTGGGATCCCGATCACGGGGTGACTCCGGAAGAGAAGGCGACGCGCAAGGCACGACGCGCGCTCGAGGGGCACGCCGGCCTCGTGAAGGCGGCGCTCGAACTCGAGACCCGCAAGGGAACTCCCACCGCCGACTTGGCCGAACTCGCCGCGGCGGTCGAGGCGGCGCTCGCCGCCGGGGAGACGGAAGCGTTCTGGTCGGCGGCCGACCGCATCTGGGCGGCGCTGCGCGATCGCGTGCCCGTGCCGGCGGCGCCCGCCCGGGCAGCGAGCGCTCCCCGTGAGCCGGAAGCCGGTGACGCCCCCGCGTAGGCGCTCGGACCGCGGGGGGGCGGCCGAGCTCGAAGGATTCTTCGCCGGCGTTCAACACGAGCTGTCGGTCGCGCGCCGGGAGGGCCACGCCTTCCCGGGAGCGGAGCGGGATCTCGATCACGCCCGACGACTGTTGTCGCGTGGAATCTGGCGCGAGGCCGAGTCGGTGCTGTTGCGCCTCGACTCCGAGCTCAAGGACCGCGCTCCGCCGGACCGCGTCCTCGAGCCGCCGCGCGGCCTGGTCGGCTACACGCCGAGCGGAGGCCCGGCGGAGAGCCCGCCCCTCGATGTCGAACGACTGCGCAACCGGATGGAGCTCGTCGGACGTCTGCTGGGCTTCGGCGTGCGCAGCGACGCCGAGATCCTTCGCGCCCGGCGCGCGCTCGCGCAGGCGCAGACCGAACTCGCCGCGGGCCGGTTCGCCGAGGCGAAGGAGCAGGTGGACCGCGCGCACGCGCTGGTCGAGCCGGAGTCGACTAGCGTTATCCCGCCAGCTCCCCCTGCGGACGGCGCATGGGGCCCAGGTTCGGGACCTTCTCGATCGTTGCGGCGGACCCGGAAACGGACACCTGGGGCGTTGCCGTCCAGTCCAAGTTCATCTCCGTCGGAGCCGTCGTCCCCTGGGCCGAAGCGAAAGTCGGCGCCCTCGCGACGCAAGCGCACGCCAACGTGACGTACGGCCCGCAAGGGCTCGCGCTCCTGCGCAAAGGACGGTCGGCGAGCGAGGTGGTCAAGCAGCTGACCGAGGCCGACCCCCAGCGGGACCACCGGCAGCTCGGGGTCGTCGACCGGAAGGGGGAGAGCGCGTCCTTCACGGGCGCGAGCTGCGTCAACTGGGCCGGCCACGTCGTGGGCCACCGGTTCGCCTGTCAGGGAAACATCCTGTTCGGTCCGGCGGTCGCCGAGTCGATGGCCCGCAGCTTCGAGCGCACGCCCGGGGACCTGCCCGAGCGGCTGCTGGCCGCCCTCTCCGCCGGCCAGCGCGAAGGCGGGGACCGGCGCGGCATGCAGTCGGCCGCGCTCCTCGTCGTGCGGGCCCAGGGGGGCTACGACCAGGGGAGCGACCGGTGGGTGGACATCCGCGTCGACGAGCACCCGTCGCCCATCGAAGAGCTCGCGCGCGTCTTCCGCATCTACGACCTCACCCTGCTCGAGCGGGAGGACATTGCCACCCGAGAGCCGATCGCCGGCGAGATGGCGCTGCGCGTGCAGCGCGCGCTCGGCGTGCTCGGCTACTACATCGGCCCGATGGGCGGCAGCTGGGATGCGAAGTCCAAGGCCGCCTACCTCCGGTTCATCGAGGAGAACAACTTCGAGAACAAGGCCAAGGACGCCGGAGCGATCTGGCCGAGCGTTCTCGGCTACCTGGAGGAGCGTGCGCAGGCCGAGCTCACCCGTCGGCAGGGCACGGCCCCGGTCCAGTCCGGCGCCCTCGACCGGGGGCCGGGCGCGGCCACCGGTCCGGCGCCGGTCTCCGGTCGCGGCAGCAAGGGTAAGCACTGACCATCCGCTCGGCGGCGCGATGGGCGGCTCCACAACTTCGGCGCACCCCCCGCGCAGGGTCGAGGCGCGGCTCGAGCGGACCTACTCCACCGCGCGCGAGGCCGAAGAGCTCCGCCTCGCGCTCGAGGCGGACCGGCCCGAGCACCTCGCGACCGAGCGCTCCGGTCCCACCCTGACCTTCACCGTCCGGGCCGCGAGCGCTACGAGCGTGCGCGCGACCCTGGACGACCTGCTCGCGGCACTCGCCGTCGCCGAGCGGACCCGCGGGATTGGCTCGAGCGCCGTACGGGCGGTGGCGGGACGGACACAGGAGGACCGGGCGGGGCCGGTCCACTGAGCCCCGGAGCCCCCGGTCCCATGTACTCGGATGCTCCCTCCGCCACGCTCCCTGGAACCGCCTCCTCCCCTCCCGCGCCGACGGCCGTCGCCGGTGGTGCCTCCTTGGGAGCGTACGCGCTGGCCACCGTGATCACGGTCTTCGCCGTGATCAGCCAGTACTTCCTGCCCTCGTGGCTGCCCGGCACGCGGTGGGTGTACGGCAACCTTCCGGGCGACCTTGCCATCGTCTACGGGGTGCCGATACTCTCCTTCCTGCTGCTCGTGGGGACCGCGCCGCTCCGCCACTGGCAGGAGCGGATGGGACACGCGAGCGTCGAGGGGCTGCGTTGGTTCGGCCTCTACTCGCTGCTCGCGCTGTTGCTGTCGTTCATCGCCCTCATCCTCTACCAGGCGCTCGACCCTGCGGCGGTCCGCCAGCTCTCCCGGAGCGTGCCGGTGGTGCAGGGAGCCGCCGGGAACCCGTGGTTCTGGATCGCCCTCTCCTTCGCGGTCGGTGCGATCGAGGAGACGATCTTTCGGGGCTGGATCTTTGGCTACTGGCTCAGCCGGTTCCCGGGCCAGTGGCAGCGCGCGGCGATCGGTTCGAGTCTGCTCTTCGCCGGAGTCCACCTGTACTACTGGGGTACGTACGGCGTGATCGCGCCGGTGCCGCTCATCACGCTCACGATGCTCGGGCTCGCGTTCTCCTGGGCCATGGCGCTCTCGGGCGGGAACCTCGTGATCGTGGCGTTGCTCCACGGAGCGTTCGATGCGACCTCCTTCTACTCCCTGGTGAACCTCGACGTGGCGCTCGCGCTCCACTACGGGCTGGTGCTCCTCGGGCTCGGGGTCGCGGCGGCGGTCGCGATCCGGCAGCGGACCCGGCCACGGGCTCCTCGCTACGCGCCCGTGCCCTTGCCACCTCCCGGATTCTAGGGCACGGCGGGAGGCCCGCCGGCTCCCCGGAGGGGTCGCCGGTGAACAGTTATGGCCGGGTGTCCCTTGGCCCGCACATGAGCGACGCACCCTCGGACCAAGCGCTGCGGGAGCTGCTCGAGCGGACACGTACGATCGCCGTGGTCGGACTCTCCGACAAGGCGGACCGGGAGTCGAACCGAGTGGCCCGGTACATGCAGGAACACGGCTACCGAGTGGTCCCGGTAAACCCGATGATCACCGAGGCGCTGGGCGAGAAGGCGTACCCCTCCCTCGGCGATATTCCCCCCGAGCTGCGGATCGACCTCGTCGACATCTTCCGCCGCCCGGAGGATGTACCCCCCGTGGTGGAGGCCGCGATCGCCCGCCAGGTGGGCACAGTCTGGATGCAACTGGGGATCGCGCATCCCGCGGCCGCGGCGAGCGCGCGGGCCGCCGGGATGACGGTGCTCGAGGATCGGTGCATCATGCTGACCCACAAGCGACTTCGGATCCCGGACCGACCCGCGAGCCGTTAAGCCCCGGCCTCGCTGCCCCGCCGAATGTCCGCGCCCGAGGCGGCCGCTCCGGCCGCGCTGCCTCACTCACGGCCGGCTCCTCCCCGTCCGGCTGCGCCTGCCCCGGCCGCCCCCGCACCCGAGCCGCCGCTGGCGGGGGAGGTGAGCGAGCACGGGTCGAGCCAACGGGCCTCGGTGCGCCTGCTCACCTGGCGAGTCCTCGGCGCGGCCAAGGTGCTCGGCAAGGTCGAGGTGGGCTCGCTGGATGTGAACGGGCTGCTCTCCATCGGGGGCGATTTGATCGGGGGCGACGCGCGTGTGCGCGGCTCGTTCAGTACCGTAGGGCAAACCCGGCTGACGGGCCGCTTGTCCGTGACCGGCCAGGCCCGATGCGCCGCCTCGATCGAGGCGGGGGAGGCTGAGTTCGAGGGCCGCGCGGAACTCTCCGCATCGTTGAAGGTCCACGGCCCGCTGGAGATCCGCGGGCAACTCTCCGTGGCCGGTGCACTCGACGCGCAGCTGCTCCGATTCAATGGCGCCCTCGCGGTAACCGGCGCCGTCCGCGCTCGAGAGGTGGACGGCACGCTCGAGGGCGTGACGCACCTGGCGTCGCTCACGGCCGACCGGGTGCAACTGCGCCGCCCGTCGTTCCCCCCGTGGAAGCGCGGCGGGAGTTTCCGCGCCGAGCGGATCGATGCGAAGGAAGTACGGCTCGAGGCCGCCCACGTCGAGTACCTTTGCGCGCAGGAGATCCGCCTGGGACCGGACTGCCACGTGAGCCGTGCGGAGGGCACCATCGTCGAGCGCCACCGGAGCTCGGTCGTCGGATACGAGTCCTCGAGCCCGCCGCCTCCCGGCCACTTCCGCTAGCGAGGCTCGGCACCGCCCCAGGCGCCGCGCGCGCGCCGGCACCCATATAACCCACACCACCGCTCGCGCGCCCGATGGCCGAGGAGGCGGTCCCGACGGGGGAAGGCAGCCAGCCCCGGCTGGAGGCGCAAGTCCGCGCCTACTGGGAGCGGGAGGGCATTCCGGCCCGGCTCGCCGCCGGGACCTCTACCGGTCCAGTGTTCCGCTTCACGGAGGGACCCCCGACCGCCAACGGAGTTCCGCACCTCGGGCACCTGGTGGCCCGCACGCTCAAGGACGTAGAGCTGCGGTATCGCCGGATGCGAGGGTACGCGATCGTGAGCCCGATGGCCGGCTGGGATTGCCACGGGCTTCCGGTCGAGCTCGAAGTGGAGAAGCGGCTCGGCCTCAAGTCGAAGGCCGAGATCGAGAGCTACGGGGTCGCGAAGTTCTGCGAAGCCTGCCGCACCGGCGCGCTCGAGGTTGCCCGGGAGTGGGAGGCGATGAGCGGCGAGCTCGGGTACTGGCTGGACTACGCGCACCCGTACTACACCATGGCGCCCGAATACATCGAGAGCGTCTGGTGGTCGCTGCGCCAGCTGTTCGACCGAGGCCTGCTCACCCCCGGCTACTACAGCCTGCCGTATTGTCCGCGGTGCGAGACCCCTCTGAGCTCCCACGAAGTGGCCCAGGGGTACCGCGAGACGACCGACCCGTCGGTCACCGTCCGGTTTCCGCTCACCTCCGCCCCCGGCGCTCCCCGCCGCGTCCTGCTCGCGTGGACCACCACGCCGTGGACGCTGCCGGCGAACCTGCTCGTCGCTGCCCACGGGCGGCTCCCGTACGTGGGGGTACTCGAAGAGGACGGCACCGAGCTCCTCCTTGCCGAGGCCGCCCTGCCTCGCTACTTCCCCCACGGGCCAACACCGGTCCACCGCTACACTGCCCAGGAATTGGACGGGCTCACCTACGAGCCGCCGTTCGAGTTTGCCGGGCCCGGCCCCCGCCGCTACCGGGTCGTCCTCGACGACTCGGTGGAGGCGAAAGAGGGAACGGGATTCGTCCACATCGCCCCGAGCTTCGGTCCGGAGGATTACCGGATAGGGCAGAGGGAGGGGGTGGGGATGTTCGACCCGCTCGATGGACGGGGACGATTCACGCACGAGGTACCCGCGGTGGAGGGACGCTCGTTCAAGGCCGCCGACGCCGTGTTGCTCGAACTCCTCGCCGCGAACCACCGGGTGTACCTCTCCGAGACGGTCCGCCACACCTACCCGTTCTGCTGGCGCTGCCAGACACCGCTCATCTACCGGGCCCTCGACGCCTGGTTCGTCCGGACCTCGACGGCGACGGCGCGACTGCTCGCCCACAACGCCGTCGTCGACTGGCAGCCCTCGCACCTGCGCGACGGCCGGTTCGGCAACTTCCTCACCGAGGCCAAGGACTGGGCCCTCTCGCGCAACCGGTACTGGGGCACACCCCTCCCGATCTGGAAGTGCCCGGCCGGGCACACCGTGTGCCTCGGGAGCTTCGCTGAGCTCGCCGAACGGAGCGGTGCGCCACTCCCCGTGGGATTCGACCCCCACCGCGTGGGCGTGGACCCGATCCGGTTCCCCTGCCCGACCTGCCGCGAGGAGATGCGGCGGGAGCCGTACACCATCGACGGATGGTACGACAGCGGCGCAGCGCCGTTCGCGCAGTACCACTACCCGTTCGAGCCCGGACCGTTCGAGCCGGCGGCCCCGCTGGACTTCATCGCCGAGGGCCTCGACCAGACCCGCGGCTGGTTCTACTCGCTCCTCGTGATCTCGACGCTCCTGTTCGACCGCCCGGCCTACCGCGCGAGCCTGACCAACGGGCTGGTGCTCGACGAGCGGGGCCTCAAGATGTCGAAGTCCCGAGGCAACGTGCTCGAGCCCCGCTCGCTGCTCCAGCGGCTCGGCGCCGACTCGCTGCGGTGGTCGATTCTCCTGCACGACTACACCGAGCCGATCCGGCTCGGCGAGGCGCGCGTGCGATCCGACGCGCAGCGCGGGATCGCCACGCTGCTCAACGTGCTCTCGTTCTACCGGGAGAACGCCGCCGCGGACCGCTTGCGACCGCCGAAGGGCCCACCGGCTCACGGCACGTTGCTCGACCGGTGGCTCGGCTCGCGCCTCGCCGACACCGGCCGCCGGGTAGGAGCCGGATTGGAGCGGCTCGACGATCGCGAGGCCGCGCTGGCCCTCCAGGAGCTGATCGGGGACCTCTCCACGTGGTACCTGCGGCGTTCCCGACCCCGATTCTGGTCGGAGGTGGACCCGGCCGACCGGCAGGCCGCGCACGAGAACCTCGCGTACGCACTGCGGCAGATCGCCCTCCTGATCGCCCCGCTCGCTCCGTTCACGGCCGAGGCAGTGTACCAGGAGGTGACCGGCGGGCGATTCGGCGATGGGTCCCCCTCGGTACACGGGGAGCCGTACCCGACGGAGCTCCTCGGGCACGACCCCGGGCTGGATCGGGCCATGGTTTCGCTGCGTGGCTGGGTCGAGGTGGGCCGGGAAATGCGCGAGCGAGCCGGGGTCAAGTCCCGCATGCCGTTGCCGGTCTGGGTCATCGAGCTCCCTTCGGAGGACCCGCTCCGCGCGCTCGGGGAAGAGGGGGAGGAGTTGCTCCGCGAGGAGCTCAACGTCCGGGAGCTGCGGTACGACCTGCCGGGCTCGGGGCCCGCGACCGCCGAAGCAGAGTGGGTCGTCCGGAGCCTACCCGGCGGGCTCACCTCCCGACTCTCCCGCACCCCCACGCCGGAGCTGCGTCGGGAGGGGTTGCTTCGGGAGGCGCTGCGTCGGCTGCAGAGCGCCCGGAAGGAGGCCCGGTTGAGGTACACGGACCGCATCCACCTTCGGGTCTGGGCCGATGCGGGGCTGTTCGCCGTGCTCGAACCGGAGCGAGCGAGGTTGAGCGAGGAGTTGCTCGCCGACCAGCTCGAGCTGCGCGAGGGCGCTCCGCCCGAAGGGGCGCCAGGCTTGCGCTGGTCGATCGAAGGCATGGCCCTCGCGGCCCAGCTCGAGCCGGTCTAGCCGAGGACCCGCCGGACCGGCCCGCCCGGGCGCTCCTCCGCGAAGACCGCGGACTGGAATCGGTAGATCGTGGCCTCCGGACTTCGCCATCGGTCGGTGCGGAGCCCTGCCTTGGTGCAAGTGGCCTCGAGGAACTCGCGGGCTCCCCAGCGCTGCTCCACGGCCACCTGGGGCAGGAGCAGCCCGCTCGTGCCGTCCGCCTCCACGATGAGCCCATCGACTCCCACCCGAACTTCCTTCAACCGGTCCTCGGGGGTGCGACCGCCGAGGCGCTCTGGCGCGCTGAGGAGCGAGACTTCGATCGTCAGCTCCGGGAGTTCGCCGGCTCCCACGGGCGGAAACCGGGGATCCTCGGTGGCCGCCGCGAGGGCTGCGTCTCCCAGGCCGACCCGCACTGGCAGCGCGGCGCGCGGGAAGCCGACGCAGCCGCGCAGCTCGCCGTCCTCCGCGGTCCGGAGCGTGACGAACACACC
Source organism: Thermoplasmata archaeon (assembly GCA_022749995.1). GTDB lineage: Archaea > Thermoplasmatota > Thermoplasmata > Lutacidiplasmatales > UBA184 > JAKIVR01. Next base: position 161,283 of record JAKIWO010000001.1, read on the forward strand.
GCCGCGTGATTCGAAAGACGCCGGCAGAGCCTCGGGTGCCGGGGAATCGGCGGCCCCCGGGCGGGGGGCCAGTGCGCTCTCGAGCCGCTGCCGCACGTGACGGACCGCCGCGGCGCCCTCGGCATCGGAGGCGCCGGAACCGAGTCCGCTCGAGGAGCGGTTCGTCATCGCTGCGGCCGATGGCGTAGCGCTTTTATCCTGCTCCCTGGCTGGCGCGCGGCCGCATGCCGTTTCCCGAGGCGACGAACCGCCTGCTGATCAAGAAGATCTGCATGAACTGCTCCGCGCGCAACCCGCCGCGGGCGGTCCAGTGCCGGAAGTGCGGCTACCACGGTCTTCGGGTCAAATCCAAGGAACGATCGGGTAAAACCCAGTAGCCCGACCCCCCTCGGGGGCATCGGCGGGCTTTATGTCCTCGCCGCACGCCTTTTCATTGCGCGAGGCGTTTTGTGAATCGCGCAGCGGCGCCTCCCGCCGCATCATTCTTGGCACTTTGCTCGACCGCCCGGGCGAGGGCTAGTCGTCGGCGGGTTTGGCTGGCGTTGCTGCCCGTGCTGCTGCTCCTACTGCCCACGGCGGCAATCGCCACCGCGCACGGAGCCGCGACGCTAGGGGCCCCGACCGGAGGGGTGCTCCGGGCGGCCCCCGCGAGCCCCTCGCCCGTCGGGCGGATGCTCCAAGCCCCCCTCGGCGGCGAGTTCCCGGTTCCCGCCATCGGGCACCCGCTTCGCACTCTCGCACCGTTCTCGGGCCGCGCCGGTCCGGCCCTGCGACCGGCCGGCACGTCGGTCCTACCGAGCGTGTCGGCACTGCTCCGGGACGGCGCCCACCTCCGGCCGGCGCCCAGGGCCGGCTCGAATGTCGTCGTGAACGGCACCCAGCTCCTGGTGATCGGTTCGAACACCTCGATCGGCAGCCTGACGATCGAGCAGCACGGCATCGTCCTCGTGCAGAACGGCGGCCTTCCGGTCACCCTCGAGGTGAACGGGAACGTCCTCCTCGAGCAGCAGGCGTCGCTCCTGCTCAACATCTCGTCGACCTTGTTCGTGAACGAGAGCTACGACAACGAGTGGGCGTTCGAGGCGATCAACACGACCCAGTTCGTGGCCCTCGGTGCCAACCTCTCGGCCAACGGCCACCAGTGGGTGGCCCTGCTCCTGGGCAACGCGAACCTGACGGTGCTTTACAGCAACTTCTGCTATCCGAACTCCTGGTTCCCCATCGACGTCGGGGGCGCCTCGAACCTGACGGTCCAGGGCTCGTTCTTCCTTTCGGACGTGGTGATGTACGACACCCCGACCTACCCGTCGACCGCCCAGGCTCGGTTCAACGGCTCGATCGGAATGAACCTGTGGACCGACTTCCGCAACGGTACCTCGGCCAACGTGAGTTTCCCGGCGCCGATGGCGTACGAGAATTGGAGCTTCCCCGGCGCCTTCAACGTGAGCGGCGTGGGCTACTCGATGAAGATCGTGCAGAGCTACGTCGGGGTGCACGCGCTCTACCTGCTCGCGGGCAGCCGGGTCGTCGTCCACGACACCCAGCAGCTCGCGGTGGCGTTCGGACCGCTCTCGGAGTCGCTCAGTTTCACCGGGCTGCGCGAGCAGCTTTACCCCTCGCTCCTCCTCCACCCCGCCGATTTCTACCTCCAGCTGCTCAACACGTCAGTGCTGACCTGGAACTTCTATCCGGACCAGGTCGCCTCCCTCCAGTTCCGGAGCTGCCAGGTCGGCGAGATCATCGCGACCGGTAACGCGCGGGTCGTCGTGCTGAACTCGAACCTGACCGGCGACGGGGGCTACTACAGCGTGCTCGGCTCCGCCCGGCTCGTCGTCTACAACACCCGCATCTCCGACGAACTGATCGCGGGCGGGAACGGGGCGATCCGGCTGGTGAACTCCTCCGACACCAGCCCTACCCCCCGCGAGTTGCTCGCCACCGGCACCGCGACGCTGACCTCGGTGAACGTCCAGCTGACCCCCACGCTCAGCTACGCGGCCGAGTACGGCGGCACGGTGTATGTCGAATGGAACCTGAGCGTGTCCGTGACCGAGTTGGGAGCGCCCGTCGGCGGCGCCGTGGTGAGTGCCGCGTGGACCGGCAACTCCACGCTCGCCGGCACGGGGACGACCAACCCGAACGGGAGCGTCGCGCTCTCGCTGCTGCACCGGGTGATCCGTGCCACCGGATCGACCGTGGAGGACCAGTACGAGGTGAGCGCCACCTCCGGCTGGGAGGCGGCGCAGAACGCGGTCACGATGCAGTACCGCACCAGCCTGCTCCTGCCGCTCGACCCGTTGATCGACACCACCAGCCCCGCCAACGGTGCGACGGGGGTGGACCTCCGTAACCCGGTGACCGTCGCGTTCGGATTCTCGATGGCCCCGGGACCCACCGGCGCCGCCGTCGGGATCGTCCCGAGGGTCCTGTTCGCGGAGAACTGGTCCGCCGGCAACTCCACGCTGACGATCCAGCCGCTCTCCCCGCTCGCCCCGAACTCGAGCTACCTCGTGACCCTCGGCGTCGGCTCGGTGACGGCCGGGGGGATTCCGTTCCCCTCGGACTACTTCCTGCAGTTCGCCACTGGCGCGCTCTCGCCCCAGCCGCGTGTCGTCAGCTCGAACCCCCTCAACGGTAGCACGGGGTTGGCCCGGTCGACCAACCTGACGATCGGGTTCTCGATCTCCATGAACGCCCAGAGCACCGCGTCGGCCTTCTCGGTGCTCCCGGCGGTGCCCAGCGGCAACGTGAGCGTGGGCGGCAGCGAGCTCACCTGGAGCCACAGCGCGCCGTTGTCCTACAACACGAGCTACGCGTTCACCGTGAACGGTTCGGCCACCAGTACCGCGGGCACCGGGCTCGGCCATGCGTTCACGGTAATCTTCCGCACGATGGCCGCCCCGTCCAACGGATCCTCGCACGGGCCGCCCGCAGCCAGCGGCTCGAGCAACACGAGCCCGCTCCCCCTCGTGGGGGCCCTCGTCGGGGTGATCCTCGTCGCCGCCGTCGCCCTGCTCTTATTGCGGCGCAAAGGCGGAACTCCCCCGGCCCCCTCGACCGTTCCGGCGCCGTCGCCCCCGATGCCGCCCCCGGCCTGGAAGGAGTGAGACCGGCTCAGGGCGCCGACGGGTGCGCCCGAGCGGCCTCCCGGCGCGCCCGGGCCCGCAGCTCCTTCTCGAGCGCGAGCCGCTTGGTGAGCAGGTAGGAGAAGTTCCGGCGGCCGTCGCGCCAGGTGGAGAGCTTCGGCCGACCCCACCGCTCGGCGTACCGGACCGGCACCTCCTCGAACCGGAATCCGCGGATGACCACCTCGAGCTTCAGTTCCTCGCTGAAGGCCATCCCCTCCTGCGTGAGCTCGAGCCGCTCGAGCAGTCGTCGACGGAACACCCACATGCCGCTCTGGCTGTCGCGGATCGAGTGGCCGGCCACGGGGCGCAGGAACCGGTGGAAGGCGACCCGCAGCAGCAGGTTGAGCAGCCCGTTGCCGATCCGGTGCTCCATCGTCATCGCCTTCGGGTCGAGCTCCGCGAGCCGGTCGCCGCTGAGGAAGTCGAGCTCCTGGTCGATCAGGTAGTGCAGGAGCTGCGGTACCCGTTCGGCCGGGTACGTGGCGTCGCCGTCCAGCGTCGCCAGATACTCCCCGGTCGAACGTGCGAAGCCGGTGAGGTAGGCCCGTCCGTAGCCCTTGCGCGGTTCGACGATCGCCTGCGCCCCCTCCGCCCGAGCGCGCGCGACGGTCTCGTCGGTGGAGGCCCCGTCGATGACGATCACCTCCCAGTGCACGGGGTCGGAGGCGAAGATCCCGGTGTTGGCCCGCTCGCTGGCCTCGCGGAAGGTACGGAGGACGTGGGCGATCGATTCTCCCTCGTTGAGGGTCGGGATGAGCAGGGACGCGCGCACGATAGGACCGCGAGAGGGACCGAGCCTTTTTACTCGCTTTAAGGCGTTCGGAGCCGATGCATCGGCGAGCCACCGCTCGGACCGGCCCTCGTCGCCGATGGGGATCGTTCCCGACCACCGCCGACGTCGGGATCTGGGGGAGGGCCGGGACGCCGGAGGGGGTGTTCGAATCGCTCGGGGTGGCGCTCTCCTCGCTCTCCGTCGACCTGCGCGGGGTGCGGCCGCTCGAGGAGCGGCGGGTGCAGGCCCACGGCTTCGACCCCACGAGCCTGTTGGTCGACTATCTGGGCCGCCTGCTCCTCCTCGAACAGCAGGAGGGGTTCCTCCTGCGCTCCGTCGCGGTGCACTTGGAGGGACGGCCGCCCACCGCGCTCGAGGGGCGGGTCCGCGGCGAGCGCTACGACCCGGCGCGCCATCGACGCAAGAAGGAGGTCAAGGCCATCACGCTCCACGATCTGCAGCTCGACCTGTCCTCCGGCCGCGGCCGGGTGATCGTGGATATCTAGCCGGCGCTCGGCATGCCGGCGGAGATGGCCCCGAGCCCGGCACCGGGGGAGGGGAGCCGGCCGGCGTGGGCCAGGATCCGCTCGAGGCCGGCGAAGGTGACGAGCAGGTCCGCCCAGTTGGCGATCCCCATGTGCCCGATCCGGAAGATCTTCCCCTTGAGCGCGCCTTGGCCGCCTTGCAGCAGCACCTGGTACCGCTCGGCAAGCACCTTGCGGAGCCTCGCGTCGTCGAGACCCGGCGGGTTGCGCACGGCGGTGACGGTGTCGGAGGCGTGCGCCGGGTCCGGGAACAGTTCGAGGCCGAGGGCCGCCACCGCGGCCCGGCTCGCCAGCGCCATCGCTCGGGTGCGCTCCAGGCGCGTCGCCAGCCCCTCCTCCTGGAGGAGCCGCAGCGCCTCCAGGAGGGCGAGGAAGAGCGGGACCGCCGGGGTCCAGGGCGTGTCGTTGTTGGCGAGGCTCTTCAGATGTTCGGCGAGGTCGAGGTAGAAGGTGGCCGGCCGCAGCTCGCCGACCGCCCGCTCGGACAGGTGCACCATCGCCAAGCCCGCCGGCGCCGCGAGCCCCTTCTGGCTCCCGGCCACCAGCGCGTCGATTCCCCACTCACCGATGGGGCAGGGGATGCCGGCGACGGCGGAGATCCCGTCGACGAGGAAGAGCGCCCCGGCCTTGCGGACGTCCGGTGCGATCGCGGCCAGGTCGTTGCGTAGCCCCACGCTCGTCTCGTTGTAGACGACGCAGAGCGCGCGCACATCGCCCCGGGCGAGCTCCTCTCGAATCCGCTCGACCGGCAGCGGTTGGCCCCACGGGGCGCTCACCGTCGTCACCTGCTCGCAGTAGCGGCGGCAGATCGCATCGGTCCGCTCGCCGAAGTTGCCGTTGCTCACGGTGATCGTCCGCTCTCCCCGGCGCAGCAGGGAGGAGTAGACCGCCTCGAGCCCCGAGGTGCCGCTGCCGGAAAGGACCACCTGGGCGCCCTGGGTGCCGAACAGTACCGGCAGCAGTTCGCGGATCTCGGCGACGATCCCGTGGAAGTACTCCCCGCGGTGGTTGAGCGAGGGGGTGCTCATCGCGCGCAGCACCCGGGGATGGATCCGGACCGGTCCGGCGATCAGGAAGGTCGCGGTCTCGGGGTCGTAGGGCATCTAGGCGCTCACCTCGGGGTTCACCTGGTACAACAACGGCTCCTGGCGGAGCGCGCGCAAGAGCTCTTCGGCGACGTGCACGCCGGCCCGGGCCTGCGCCTCGACGGTGGAGGCGCCCAGGTGCGGCGTGGGGATCACACGGGGATGCTGCAGGAGCGCCGTACGTGTCGGCGGTTCCACCTCGAAGACATCGAGGGCCGCGCCGCCCAGGTGGCCGGAGTCGAGGGCCGCCAGCAGCGCCTCCTCGTCCACGAGCGCTCCCCGCGCGACGTTGAGGAGGTAGCTGCCGCGGGGCATCCGGCCGATCCGGTCGGCGTTCATCAGGTGCCGGTTCTGCTCGGTCAGCGCCGCGTGCAGGCTCACGATCTCCGAGCGCGCGAGCAGCTCGGGCAGCGGGAGCAGGACGGTGCCGTCCGGCGAGCTCGCTAGGAACGGGTCGTGCGCGAGCACCGTGACGCCGAAGTTGCGCAGGCGGCTGCGGGTCTCCCGCGCAATCCGACCGTACCCCACGAACCCGACGGTCCGTCCGGCGAGCTCGTGCCCATGGGTGCCCCGGTTCCAGCTACCGCCCTTGGTCGCGGCGATCGAGGGGTACAGGCCGCGCACGAGCAGCAGCATCAGCGCCACCGTGAGCTCGGCCACGCTCTGCGTGGCGGCGGTGGGGGCGTTGACGACCCGGATGCGCCGACGGCTCGCTTCGGCTAGGTCGACGTTGTCCACGCCCACGCCGGCCCGGGCGATAATCCGGAGCTGGGGAGCCCGGGCGAGCAACTCGGAGGTCACCTTCGTCCGGCTCCGGACCACGAGCGCCCACGCCTCGCCGAGATACGGCTCGAGCGCGGGCCCACCGGCGCTCGCATCGACCACCCGGCAGCTGCCGCCCGCGAGTTGCTGGGCGGCCGCCGGGTCGATCGGGTCGGCGATCAGGACGAGCGGCAGGGACGCCGGCACGGCGCGGCGACCCGGACGGCCCAGATTAAGCTTGACCGCGCGGCGGCCCGTCGCGACGCTCAAGTGGTCGCCCGGGTCCCCCCGGCGTGGCGTTCGCGCGGCTCGAGCAAGAGGCCTGGACCGCGGCGCCGGTCGCCGCGGCCTACGCGAACGGATTCCCCTCGATGGTCGGGTTCACGGTCGAGCCGCTCCTCGAGGCGGTCGGGGCCGGAGCCGGCCGTCGGATGCTCGACCTGGCCTGCGGCCCGGGAACCGTCGCTCGGATGGCCCACCGACGAGGTGCCCGGGTGACGGCGCTCGACTTCTCCCGCAGCATGCTCCGCGCGGCAGGTGCGGCGCTGCCTGAGATGCACGCCTGGGTCCTCGGGCGCTCCGAGCAGCTTCCGTTCCGGAACCGTTCGTTCGACGCGATCGCGTGCAACTTCGGGCTCCTGCATTTCGCGGACCCGGAGCGAGCGATCCACGAGGCCGGCCGACTGCTCGCCCCGGGCGGGCGGCTCGCCTTCACGGTCTGGGGGCAGGACGCGGTGGGGCTCCGGCTGATTCCGGAAGCACTCGAGCGGCTCGGACTGACGCCCTCCTTGCCGACGGGGCCGGGGTTCTTCGCCTACGGCGCGCCCCGAGCGTTCTCCCAGAGTTTCGAGCGGGCGGGCCTCGTCGCGCTGGCCGAACAGCCGCTCGCTGCACGCGCGCCCGTGGCGTCGGTCGACGCCTACTGGCGGATGTTTCTCGAAGGGTCGGCACGTACCCGAGCCAGCTTGCTCGCCCTGTCGGAGGCCGATCGGGAGCGCGTGCGCGCGGAGGTGGCCGAGGGTCTCGGGCCGTATGCGAGCCCCGCCGGCCTCTCGGTGCCGGTCACGGCGGTGCTCGGCGTGGCCGGTCGACCGGCCCGGTAGTCGGCGCCTCCGGGGGCGTTGCCGCCCCTTGGGTGCCTCGTCGAGCGGAGCTCGCGGCGTCCGCGAGCGACGTGCGGAGGTCCCGGTAGATCGACTCCCCTCGGCCGGTGAATCGGTATACCCGCAACCGGCGGGGCCGTCCTTGGACGTGCCGAACTTCCTGGGAGAGCACGCCGGCGGCGACCAATCGCCGCAGCACGTTGGTGACCGTGTTCTGGCTCGCCCGGAGGTGCTCGACCATGCCGCCCTGCGTGAGCTCGAACGGGGCCACGTCGTCCGGGCCGAGGAGGCCTTGGGCGCCGATGTGGAGGATCACCCGCTGCGTGAGCTGGAGCCGGTCGCTCCGGGGCGGTACCGGTAGGGCCGGGACGCCGGGTCCTGGCGGCTCCGTGCGTCGGCTCGGCCCCACCCCCATCGGCGGGGGCGGAGGAAGCCCAGGTCCGGAGATCTCCGGGACCACACCAGCTGCGGCCGATGTGGGGTGAGGCGGCGCTGAACTGTCTCCGGCGCGTTCCCCCCGCACCCGACGGTAGACCAGCAGCGCGACGGCGATGGCTGCGGCCGCAGCCACGACCAGATACGCCGCCACCGGAAGGGATCGCAGTCCGCCGGCCGTCCCCGAGTCGGGACCTACGGACAGATTGGCGGAGGCGACACCCCAGTGGCCGGAGGAGTCGGTGACGTTCAGCACCGCCGTGAACGCACCGGTCCGGCTGTACGTGTACTCCACGTTGAGACCGCTGCCCACGCCGCCGTCGCCGAACCGCCAGGTGGCGCTCGTGTAGGTGCCGCTGCCGCCGGCGACGGTGGCGTTGAAGGTCACGGTGAGCGGCGCGCCCCCCTGGAGCGGGTGGGCGAGGAGCACCACGGTGAGCGGGCCGGCCACGGCCCCGATCGAGATGGAGCTCCCCGCCGAGCACGCTCCTTCGGAAACACCGACGTGCGCCAGGAACAGTCCGATCGCGGCGTACCGATGCAGCGGTGTGGCCGCTCCGGCGAAACTCGAGTTCCAGTAGCTACCGTCGCCGAAGCTCCAGTTGTAGCCGGTCGGGACTCCCGAGGAGACACTCGCATTGAAGTGCACGACGAGCGGCGTCGCTCCGGTCGAGGGCTGCGCCGAGACCGCTACGGTGAAGCCGCAGGCGCTCGGGCGGGAGATCGCGAAGGGCGCTGCCAACAGACCGGCGAGAAGCAGGAGCGAGGAGGTGGTGAGTGCGGCCAGCGGGAGCGACGCCGCGGACCGAAGGTCGTCGCCGCGGCTCACGGCACCGGGCGCAGGGACTGGGCGGGTTCGGGCGCTCGGATCCGGTCGATGAGCTCGTTCCCCTCCCGACGCCAGCGCCGGCGCAACCCCCCGCGCACGAGGACGACCGTGACGACGGCGGCCAGGACGAACAGCCCCGCCTCGAGCAGAATCGCCCCCCAGGGATTCCCACCGCCCAGCCCGAGCAGCCCCCCCGTCGGTGCCGAGACGGCCACCGTGGGCAGCGCGCGGACGGTGCGATGCCCCGCGCCGTCGGCCACGACCAGCGAGGGCCAGTAGTTGCCGGGGGAGGAGTAGACGTGCGTCACCGGTAGCCCCGGGAGGCTCGAGCCGGTGCTGCCGTCCCCGTACAGCCACTGGATCGACAGAGGCGGGGTCTCGCCCGCGACCGTCTCGGTGAACTGGACGGAGAACGGGGCCACGCCGGCCGTTCCGGATTCGGTGGCCCGGGCCTGGAGCGCGCTCCCGTTGGTCACGACGATGAGGACGGTAGAGCCGACGCCGGCTCCCCGCGCGTCGGTGAGAATGCCGGTGACGCTGTAGTTGCCGGGGTTCGCGTAGAGGTGCGGGAACCGCAACGGGGTCGCGCCGTTCCAGCCGCTCACCGTGCCGTTGCAGCTCGAGGGGGGGCTGCTGTGGTCGGAGGTCGCAAAGCAGACCGAGACGGTGAACGGGGCGACGCCGGAGCTCACCGAGGCGCTGACATTCACCGGAAGCGGCGCGCCGCCGGTCTGCGGTGTGGGGATGAGCGAGAGCACGGGCGTGTCGACAGCGAACCGGCCGGCGCCGCTAACGCCCGAGTGCCCGGCCGAGGCGACGGCGGGCGCCGCGAGCGCCAGGAGCAGGAATACTCCCACGCAACGGAGCGCCCGGTGCTGCGCCGTGAATCACCCCGGCGGGGACTCCGACGGTGGCGTGCGGGGCGGTCGTCCCCCCCGGCCGAACGCAAAGCCGAGGATGGCTCCCACCAGACCACCGAAGGCGAGCGCGAGCAGCAGGGCGACGAAGGTGGTGCCGGCCAGCAGGCCCCCGAGCATGCCGCCTTGCCCGCCGGGAGTCGCCCCGGCGCTGCCGGGTCGGATCGACTGGTTCGAGGAGCCGTTCGGGCTGCCGTTGCCGCCGCTCCCGCCGGTCACGTAGACCCAGACGCTCCCGTACCCGACCAGCACGGTCCCGTACGCGTTGGTCGTGTTGTAGACGAACGCCGTCGCTGGATACCAGCCCGCGACCGAGTAGAACGCCGAGGCCATCAGCCCGGTGGCGCTCCCGGTGCCGTTGCCGGAGCCGTTCGGCAAGCTCCAGTGCACGGCGAACGGCGGGGAGCCGCCGTCGATGTACGCCGAGAAGACCACGGCGAGCGGGCTGCTGCCGGTGACCGGGCTCGCGGCGACCACGACTGAGACCGGCGCCGGGTGCCGGGCGCTCGAGTTGTTCCCGCCGCCGGAGCCGGCCGGACCGACCGTGAGCGGCAGCTGGACGATCACACCGGTCCCGTTCGCATCCCGGAAGCCGAGCGACCAGTTGTAGCTGCCGGCGAAGGCGTAGGAGTGCTGCGTCCCGAACACGCCGGGGGTCGAGTTGAGGCTCCAGTTGGCCGCGTACCCGTCGCCGAACTGCATCAGCAGGCCGATCGGCGGCACGCCACCGCTGAAGCTGCCGTTCACGGCCATGGGGAACGGTCCCGAGGAGTTATTCAGGCGGAAGTCAATCGCGTACTGGATCGGACCCAAACTGTTGCGGACGTAGAGGCAGGTCGCGTTCGCGCACGGGAAGCTGCCCACCGTGTAGCCGCTCGAGTTCCGGCTCCCGTTCGAGCCGATCGGCAGGGTCGCGGAGGCGGAGACCACGGCCCCTGTGGACGCGACGGCCGCGATCGACCAGTTCACCTGCTGTCCCGGCGAGCCCATGGCGTAGGTGTGGGCGAAGGTGAGCGTCCGAGCGCTCCCGATGTTGGCGAAGGAGGCTCCGCCGCCGTCACCGAAATTGATCGTGTAGTTGACCGTCCCGTTGACTCCGGTGACGTTCACCTGCCCCCAGAACGGGATTCCCGAGGGCTGGCTCTGGTTCAGGATCACCACGGCATGGATCCCGAAGCCGCCGTTGTACGCGTAGGGGTGCGCGCAGAAGACCGCCTGAGCACAGGCCGCGGCCGGCCCGCCCGACCCACCGGACCGGGAACCGTTGCCGAGGTAGCTCGGGTTGACCGACAGGCTAGAGTTCCCCCACATCCCGGCCGCGTCGTGCAGGAGCACCTGGACGGCGTAGCTGCCACCAGTGGCCGCCGAGTACGTGTGGTCGACGCTTCCGCTCGACCCGAGCCCGAGGGTCGTGTTGAACGTGCCGCCGTCGCCGAAATCGAGCACGAGGGTGTAGTTCGGCGTGCCGCCGTAGGTGGGGCCGTACCAGAAGGTGCTCGTCCAGCTCGAATTCAGGTCCTGGTCGGTCTCGGTGACGGGGATGCCCGGCATCGAGTTCGGGACGACGGCCCGGATGGTGCCCGTGACCTGCGAGCCGTTGCCGAGGCTGTCGCTCACGAACGCCTCGAACGGGTAGAGGGCCGAGGCGTTGTAGCTCGTGGAGAGGGTGGTCGAACTGTTCGCCGTGGCGTTCCGGTTCCCGTACGACCAGCTCGAGGTATCGCCCCAGCCGACCAGGAGAGTGTAGGGGCCCGTGCCGCCCGAAAAGACCACCGTGGCGTTCACGGCGAAGGAGTACGCGCTGGGGACGTACCAGAGTTTGGCACTGATCGTCATCGACCCGTTCGTGTGCGAAAGGGAGAGGTTGGGCGCAGGGCTACCGTCGGCGTGGACGGCCAGCCGACCGTTCCCGCCCGCGGGGGTGGCGCCGTTCGGCCGGAGCTCGTGGCCGCCCGTGAAGCTCACCGGGAGAAGTAGGAGGAGCGCCAGCACGCCGATCACCGCCCACCGTGATCCTCGGGTTCGGCGGAGAAGATCGAGGGACGGGAATCGGGAGGGTCGATAGTTCGCGTTCGAGTGGTCCGGGGCGGTCATCGGTCCCTTGGGCGCTCCCGGCCGCTATAAGCCTCGGCCGCACAAACGACGAACAAACGTCGGCGGCGACGTCGGCCGGTCGTTTCCGGCTCGCCCCGTCACGTTCCCGGAGGTCGGCTCGGGGGTGCCGGCGGGGGGACGCCACCGGTCTTGGGGACCGGCACCCTCTCGAGCGCGGCCCGCACCACCTGCTCGCCCCGCACGCCACGGATCCAGGGCTCGGGCTTGACCACGATGCGGTGGGCGAGCGCCGGTGCGGCGATGCTCTTGAGGTCGTCCGGGATCACGAAGTCCCGACCCTCGAGCAGCGCGCGGGCCCGCGAGAGCTTGAGCAGCGCCAACGAGCCCCGGGGGGAGGCGCCCACCTCGACGCGGGCGTCGACCCGGGTGGCGCCCACGAGCGCGACCGCGTACTCCTCGAGCGAGGGGTCGATCTCCACCTCCTCGACGGAGCGTTGCATCGCGCGCACCTCCTCCAGCTGGAGCACCTGGGGAACGGTCGCGACGTCCTCCTTTCGCTCCCGCCGTCGCACGAGGATCTGGCGCTCCTCCTCGGCGGTAGGATAGCCGATGGACAGACGCATCAGGAACCGGTCGACCTGCGCCTCGGGGAGCGGGTACGTGCCTTCGAGCTCGATCGGGTTCTGGGTGGCGAGCACGAGGAACGGCCGCTCGAGCGGGTGGGTGCCGCCCTCGCTCGTCACCTGGAACTCCTGCATCGCCTCGAGCAGGGCCGACTGGACCTTCGGTGGGGCACGGTTGATCTCGTCGGCCAGGACTACGTGGGCAAACAGGGGACCCGGCCGGAAGGTGAACGACTGGGTGCGGGCATCGAACACCTCCCCACCAGTGATGTCGTGGGGCAGCAGGTCGGCGGTGAACTGGACGCGGGAGAAGCTGAGGCCGAGCGCCTGGGCGAACGACTTGGCGAGCAGCGTCTTGCCGAGCCCGGGCAGGTCCTCGAGGAGCAGGTGCCCGTCCGCGAGCACTCCCGTCGTGATGAGGTCGATCGCCCGCTCCCGGCCGACGACGGCCCGATGCACGGCGGCCCGGACGTCCGCCATGCGGGCGCGCACCTGCTCCCCGTTCAACGGTCCGGCCCGTCGCGCCGAGGCGAGCGCCCGTATTTGGCCCGAACGCCCCCCGAGGCTCCCATATGCCCCGTCCGTAACGGATCGCGTCCCAGGAGGCCATCCGGCCCTCTCGGCGTCCTGACCCCGGCCGGGGGTGTCGGGCCCCGGGGTTGTCCTCTCTTCATCCCGTGTGGGCGACACGCCCACGGAGGTCAGGAGGGACCCTTCGTCGGGGACCGGGTGCCGCTTGCGCGGCCCGGGGGAGCCAGACCGGTGGGCCCTAAATCACTGCCGCGGGGCTCCGACCGGCGTCGGCGAGCTCGGCCGGGTGCCCGTACAGCCAGGCAGCGAACAGGATCTCGGTGACCAGCAGCGCTGCGGCCGCACCGAAGGCGTTCGGCGCACCGGGGAGCGCGACGCTCGCGAGGATCCCGAGCAGGACCGCGAGCGACGGCAGCAGCAGCGCTCCGGCGGCGTCCCGCCAGCGGCCGCGCGGGAACGGCTCGCTGGCCAGCCACAGGAGCAGCGCGAGCCCGGCGCCTCCGGCGAGCAGTTCTCCGGGGGCGCTGATCGGGTCGAGCGCGGCCACCGCCCCGAGCCCGGCGACGATCGGGATCGCGGACAAGGTGCGGCCGACGCCCGGCAGGAACCGGCGGCACAGCAGGCCGCCCACGATCCCGGCCGAGGGGATCGCCACCCCTTCGAGCGCTCCCACCGAGGCGCTCAGTCCGAGCAACACTCCGGTCGCGACCAGCAGCAACAACGCGACCGACTCCGGGCGCAGCCCGGACACCCGGGCCCGCTCGGGACCTCCGGCCGCGCCGCTCACGTGCCACCGCCCCGGCGGGCCGGTCGACGGAGCAGCACGACGAGTTGTCCCAGGCTCCAGTAGTCGGTCCAGTCGACCACGGGTGCCTCGCGCCATACCTCGGCCAACTGCCGGCGCCGCTCGAGGTTGAGCAGCCGGCGGGCCAGTCGGTCCGCCCGGGACGTGCGCCACTCCGGCACGAGCAAGGGCACGGGCGAGGGGCTGACGACGATCGCCGGGTAGCCGCGGCGACGCAGGTGGGGGAGCAGCAGCAGCTGTTCCTCCTCCGACATCGGGCTCAGCAGGACGGTCAGCACCCCGGGAGGAAAGTACTGCCGGAGCGACACCGCGAGCCGCTCGGCCGGCCCGGGGCTCTCCGGCGCACGGGCCGAGCGGAGCAGTCGCCGAATGCGGAACTTCTGCCGACGACCGGTGCCGAGCGGCACCGCCTCGAGGAACTCGCCGAAGACGCCGACCCCGACGCGGCTCTTGGCATCGAGGAATCCGGCGGCCAGCCCGGACGCGGCCGCCCGGGCGAGGGACAGGAGCACGGCATCCCGCGCCGGTCCGGCCGAGGTGGGCCGCACGTCGATCAGGATGAGGAGGTCGCCGGTCCGCTCGAGCCGGAAGTCGTTGGCGATGAGTCGGCCGGCGCGGGCGCTCGCCCGCCAGTTGATCCGACGGACGGTATCGGAAGGGCCGGCAGGACGGGCAGTGAAGAACTCCCCCGCGGCGCCGATCGCGTGCGACCGGATCTCTCCCGGAAGTGTCGTGGTGCGCCGCAGGTGAACGGTCCCGAGCCGATGGAGTTCCGGTGGATACCGCTCGACCGCCAGCGAGCTCCCCTCCACGTGCACCGGCAGTTCGACGAGGCCGAGCGGGTCGCGCCACAGGAGCTGCGGCGGTGGCACTTCCACGACGCACGGGAACGGCAGCTCGAGCTCGGCGTTGAACCGGAGCTCGGCTCCGACCGGCTCGAGCGTGGGGGGCTGGGGCGCGGAGAGCGGATCGGGGAACTGGAATCGCGGATACAGCTGGGCGGCCGAGACGGCCGGCTCCACCGTGATCCGCCCCAGGAGTCGGACGCGATCGCCGGTCCCGGTCTCGGCCCAGTCGAGTCGGGCCCGAAGGTCGGTGCGGGGGAGGAACAGCCCGGAACTGATGGGGGCCAGGAGGAGGGGGACGCCGAGGAACAGCGGCACCGGAGAGCGCAGCGCCACGGCCAGCATGCCGAGCGCTGCACCGCAGGCGACGAGGAGGAACCCGCGTCCCGTCCAGGAGACCCGCGGCGGGGGCTCGTTGGCTGCGCTCAGGTGCTCGCCTCCAGTCGGTCGAGTTCGGCCTCGACCCAGCCGAGGAACTCATTCGGCGGGGCCGCGAGCAGCCGCTCCTCCTCCGTCACGGAGAGCGAGCCGCGGTGCTCATCGAACGCCCGGTCCAGTCGTCGCAGCGCGCCGATCAGCGTGACCCGGCCGAGCCTGCCACTCCGAAACGCGTCGAGGAGCTCCACCGGTGCGTCCTGGAGGCGGGGTGGATCGGGCGGGGCGCGGAAACGTGTGCTGCCGGCCAGGACCACCGCCGCCGCCCCCGAGGCGGCCGCCATGGCCAGCACCGCCGCCGGCACTGCCGCGGAGAGCTCCGAGCTGGTCAGGAAGGCCACGACGGCTCCGAGCACCGCGAGGGCGGCTAGGAGCACCGCGAGTCCGCGAGCGGCCACTACCGCTCCGCGAACCAGCGCAGTTCGTGCAGCAGCTTCTGGAGCGCCGCGCGCGCCGGGGCGATGGCCTCGGGTCGGATCGGGTGCGAAGAGTAGCGCGCTTCCTCGAACAGCTGCGTGAGCCACCCCGCGGACTCAGCGCTGACCCCGAGGTACCGCACGGCGAGCCACAGGACCTCGCGCGGGGTTCGGGGTCCGAGCTCCCCCAGTGCGGGGGCGACGGCCTGCAGCAGCGCGCCGTACAACGCGAAGATGTACGCCCGCAGTTCCTCCTTCGGCAGCGGGGACGAGCTGCCTAGCGCAGCCTCCAATGCTCGGGCGGCCGATCCTACGGCCGCCCGCGGATCCTCCGCCGAGCCCGTCGGGCGCGATGGCCGGCGCTCGGACTGCCACGGGTCCGCGGGAGCGGGCGGCGGGGGGCGCACCGAGTCCAGCGTGACCAGCGCGAGGAGCGACCCGATGGCGGTGAATGCGGAGATCGCGAGCAGGAGTTGCGGTTGCCACGGGAACCACGGCAGATGATCCACTGCCACCTTCTTCGGTGGCCGGACGGGCGTCGCGCGGGTACCGTTCGTCGAGTTGGAACTGGTGTTTCCCTTGCCGGGGGTCGAGTGGCAATTGGGCGGGCAGCCTCCGGTCGAGTTGTTCGAGCCGGGGGCGGTGGAGTTGTTGGAACTCTGCGTGGTCGAGTTCTCGTGGCCGCCCGGAGGGACCGTCGAGTTGTTGTTCGGCTCGGGCAGACGGCTCCCGTTCGGATCGTGTGTTCCTTGCGGGTTGCTGCTGTTGAGCGGCAGGGGAGCGGTGGAGTTGTTGGTGCCGAGTGAGGTACTAGGGGCCCACGGGTCGAACGGCAGTCCGGTGATCCCCGGGGCGAGGTAGCTCGCCGCCACTCCGACGCCCAAGGTGAACGTCAACAGCAGTACCAGCGCCGAGGAGGAGGCACGGATTCGTCGAGGGGCCGGTGGGGCGGGCCGGTGGGCCGGTAGCTCGTCGGTCGCCCACTCCTCTGGATCGCCGGCTGGATTCGGGAAAGGGGCCATGCTCAGCTCCCGCGCCGATCGAGGACACCGGGCCCAGTGGGATGGCGCTTGCGCTGCGGGGCGACGCACCCTAGGCGGCCTTGGCTGGTAGCGGCTCGGGGATCGTTCCCCCCAGATCCTCCAGCACCAGCTCGAGCGCACGGCGGGTATCGGCCACCGCGTTCGGGCGCAGGGGGCGAGAGGAGTAACGGGCTTCCTCGAACAGGCGGGTGAGCTGCCCCGCCGGACCCGAGTGGACGCCCAGGTCGTGCACCAGCGTGCGCTCGATCTCGCGGGCGGTGAGCACTTCGGTGGAGGAGATTCGAAGCTGGAGCCTCAGTAGCAGCCGGGCGTAGAGTGCTCGGATCACCTCTCGCGGATCCTCCGGGTCGCTCTCGGCCAGACGACGGAGCGCCCGAGTAAACTCCTCGCGGATCGCCCGCCGGGCCTCGTCGGGGTCGGAGGACGGGTGAGCCCGCGCCGACAGGACATACAGGAGCGCGATCAGCGCGGTGAGCGCGACCCCAAACCCGGCGATCGCATACCAGACCCAGGAGGGCAGGCTGAGCGATGCCCGGGGCAACGCGCCGCTCCCCGAACTGTTGAGCCCCGTCGTGTTGCCCCCGCCCCCTCCGGGGGAGGTGCCGTTGGTCGGCTGGGCCGGGCCGGCTTGGCCGGGCCAAGCCGACTGGTGCAGCAGCCCGCCGAGGGAGAGAAGGCCCACCACGATGAACACCACGATCAGGAAGGTCAGCAGCCCGTACTGGACCGAGTTGCTCGGTCCTTGCCGTTGCCGGACGTGGATGGTGAAGACCAGCCAGATCAGGAACGCGGTGGGGACGCCGGCGGCGAGCAGGTCGACGAAGATCACGGCCGGTACCGGTTGGTACTGGCCCGGGCCGGAAGGCGCGGGGGCGTGCGTGGGCGACGCGATCAGCGCGGCGACCGCTCCGAAGCCCAGGCTCAACAGGAGGAGCAGGAGAAGCGTCCGGCCTCGCCGCGAGCTCCCGGGGTTCCGGGCCATGCTCGGCGAGCGCGCGACCCCTACTTAGGGGGTGACGGGGCGGCCGGCCCACCACCGCTCGCGGGCGGTGTCGGTCGGAGCAGGTAGAACGCGCGGCGCTCATGCTCGAGGGGAAGCACGAGAAAATCGACCGGCGCGTAGCCCAGGTCCGTGCAGGCTCGGAAGGCATCGCGCACCGCGTACCTCCAGCGCCGGGCCGACGGCAGGTCGTGCTCCCGGACCGCGCTCAGGTCGAAGGGGATCTCGAGATGGGCGAGCGGTCCGGCCGGTTCGCCGACCTCCGTGGGCACGCGCAGACCCTGGTCGTTCTCCTCGGTGCGCACGACGGAACGGGCCGACTGGTACGCGGCCAGGTCCTCGGCACCGGTAGGGACGGTTCCGGCGAGTCGGGCCTCCACTTCCGGCTCGTTCAATCCCCACCGCATCCGGAGTCGGTCGGAGTCCATCTCTTCCTCCTCCTTCCAGCCCAGACGTCCCAGGTGATGCGGGAGGTACTTCTCGCACCGAGCCCCCAGCCGGCGCAAGGAGAGCCGCGCCGCGCGGCTGCGCAACGGGTCGAAGTTCCACCGCATCGCCGGGATGCCTTGCTGGAGCGCCGCCTCCCGACGGTAGGCCATCAGCCGGTACGCGACCTGGTGGTGCTGGTACTCCGGCCGGACCGCCGTCAACAGCGCGAACCGGTACAGCTCGCTGCCGTTCCAGCCCAGCAGGTCGGCCCCCACACCGGCCAGGTAGATGTCGGCGAAGGCGCCGACGACGAGTCCGCCGTGGTCCAGGGCGCCCCGGAGCACGCTCACATTGACGGGCACCTCCGTGCCGCCGCCCATGGCCTGCCGCTCGAGCTCCTCGGCGGCGCGCAGTTCCTCGGGCTTATCGAGCGGCCGGAACCGGAATTCCCGGACCCGTTCGAGCCCGCTGGCGCCGGCCATCGACCGCGGACCGGGGCGAAGTACTTGAGGCACCGGAACTGCCCGCGCCTTCGGCGCGGAGCCGAGCCAGCTACCGGCGAACCCGCAACTCGATCCGCTTGTCGAAGTACCGCTGCTCGTCGTGGGGCGTGAGCTCCCAGAGCAGCTGCTCGAGCTCCGGTATGTGGCGCAGGAACTCCGCCTTGCTGCGAGTCTGCATCAAGTGCTCGAACTTCCGGCGGGCCACGAGGTAGGCGCCGACGAAGTACGCTCCGACGATGGCCACGATGGGGCCGGCGATGACGAACAGCAGGTTGTAGTTCGCCCCGTTCGGCTGGTTCGTTATCCCGTTGATGGTGTTGAACGGCGGGTCGCTCGAGATCGGCAGGAAGTAGCCGAGGGCGAGCGTGCTCAGCAGGAGGCCGGCGCCGAAGATCACTACCGCCACCAGGAACCGGTGCGTGCGCAGCAGTACGCGCAGCTTGCGTCCACCGGTGTCGGAGCCTTCCCCCGCCATCGGCGTCCGGAAAGCGGCATTCTTATCAAGATATGTATCGCTGGCGCGCCCTCGATGGAGATCCTGCGGGCCAAGGCGCCGCTCCGGATCTCCTTCGCGGGGGGCGGGACCGACGTGAGCCCGTACCCCGAGGAGCGCGGGGGGGCCGTCCTCAACGCCACCATCGACAAGTTCGCCTACGCCACGCTCCGCGCCCAGACCGGAGGGGGCACCGCGCGGGTGCGCTCCCTCGACTTCGACCTGGACGCCACCTTCCGCACACCGCAGGAGCTGGTCTACAACGGCGAGCTGGACCTCGTCAAGGCGGTGCTCAAGCACTTCCACCGCACCGACCACGAGGTGGAGGTGTTCCTCCACTCCGACGCGCCCCCGAGGACGGGGCTCGGCAGTTCCTCCACCCTGACCGTGGCGCTGGTCGCCCTGTTCGGCCGCTACCTCAAGCAGCCGATGACCACCTACGAGCTCGCCGAGCTCGCCTACCAGATCGAGCGGGTAGAGCTCGGCGATCCCGGCGGCCGACAGGACCAGTACGCGGCCGCCTTCGGCGGCTTCAACTTCATGGAGTTCACCAAGGACGCGACGGTGGTGAACCCGCTGCGGATCGACCCCGAGGTGCGCAACGAGCTCGCCTACCGATTGATGCTCTGCTTCACCGGAGCCACTCGGTACTCCGGGACCCTCATCGAGACCCAGACCCAGGCCTATCGGGACCGCAACGTCGACACGGTGGAAGGACTCGACGAGGCCAAGCGGCTCGCCTCCGACATGAAGAAGGCGCTGCTCACCGGGGACTTGGACGCGATGGGCGGGCTGCTGCATCGGGGCTGGGAAGCCAAGAAGCGGTTCACCGCAGGGGTGACCAACCCCGAGATCGACGCGCTGTACGAGCACGCCCGGGCCGCCGGCGCGTTGGGTGGCAAGCTGACGGGTGCCGGCGGCGGTGGGTATCTGCTGCTCTTCTGCGACTTCCAACGTCGGCAGGAGGTCGCCAAGGCGGTGACGAAGTCCGGCGGCCGCCCGGTCGACTTCGCCTTCGCCCCGGAGGGCGTCGAGTCCTGGGTCGTTCGCTCCGCTCCCGCGCCCCGCAGCTAGTCCCCAGGGCTCGATGGCGGACATTCGACGTCACCGACAGGTTTAATGCCCCGCTCCCCGGGTGCGGGTCCCATGGGCGCAACGCCTCCCCCCGCAGCCCCTCCGGGCTGGGGACAGAACCCGCCACCACCGCCGAACTGGGGCCCTGCACCTCCCGCGCCGGCCTGGGGTCCGCCCGGCGGGCAACCCATGCAGCAGCAGATGCAGAACCCGATGGCGTCGATGCAGCAGAGGATGGAGAAGATGGAGCACTCCGCGAGCAGCTTTGTCACCGTCTTCCGAGCACTGGGCTTTGTGTTGATCTTCGTCGCCGCGCTCGTGGTGGTCATCGGCACGAACCCCCCCTCGAACTGCTTCAGCACCTCACCGCCCACCAACTGTGGACTCAACTACGCCAACGGCGCCGCGACCGCGACGTTGGTCGGAAGGATCCTCGCCGTGATCGGCTTCTCGGCCATCCTGCTGGGCTCGGCCCTGCGGATGCAGTTCAGTCTCAAGCCGACCGCCGATACGAAGCCCGAAGAGTACGCCTACATCGCGTCGGAGCGCCGGTTCAACGGGTGGATCGTCATCATCTCGTTGCTCCTGCTGACCTTGGTGATGCTGGCCGTCCCCGTGATCTCGGCGGCCGGAGTCAGCGTCGGCCTGTAGCCTAGCGCCGGACGGCGGGGCAGCCCCCCGCCGTCCCTACCCTTTCCCACGAACTTTCCACGAGTCAGCGCAACTCTTCGAGCGCCCGGTCGCGCAGGTCCGTGAGCGCGTTCATGTAGTTCGCGTAGGCGTCGTAGGGGCTGCCGTAGGAGCTGAAGTACTGGTGGACCCCGAGGTCCGCGCCGTGCCCTCCGAGGTACATGTAGTAGAAGTGGTCGGAGGTCAGCAGCTTGCGCCATCGCTCGAGCAGCTGGGTGTCACCGGTCCGGCGCACGAGCAGTCCGGCCTTCTTCGCCGCCTCGAAGGCGGACCGCTGCAGGTCGTTCCCTAGCCAAGCTCCGAGGTCACGGTTCTGGTCGGCCCAGGAGAGCGTCACCGGGGCGGAGAACGGCCCGGCGCTGGGGCTCGTGAGCGCGTCCTCCACCGTCGCCCAGCCGAGATTCGACTCCCGTGCGGCGGCCGCCGGGAGCGCGGAGAGGAACTCGAGGATGCCGGTGGAGGCCGGATGGTGCTCGCCGAAGGTCTCGAAGTCCAGGAAGATTCCTACGAGGTCCCCCGGCGTCGAGGCGATCCACCGGGCGTACTTCTCGCTCGTGAGAGGGTACTCGCTCCAGGCTTTGGAGGAGAAGCGGAACCCGACATCGTCGCTCAACCGGTAGTGCCGCAGCAGCACCGAGAGCTCGGTCGCCACGCTCGAAGTGTACCGATGGGTGGGGGAGCGGCCGCCCAGCACGCCCTCCCACCCCTCGGCCAGCATCCCCCGGTAACCGTGCGACGCTCCGAACCGGGCGAGCTCATCGGAGTAGGCGAGCTCGGTCATCCGCAGCACCGCCGGCTTGACGCCGAAGGTGTCCTGCAGGAGCCGCCCGTGCAGCGCGACCTCCTCCTCGAGCTCGGGAGGCGGGACGAGGAAGGCGAGCGAGTGGTAGTACGTCTCCGCGAGCAGCGCGACCCGTCCCGTGCCCACCAGCTTGCGCAGCTGCTCGATCAGGTCCGGCGCGGCCTCCCGCGCCTGCTCGATCCACGTCCCCGTGATCGAAAGGGAGAACCGGAACTCCGGGTGACGCTCGAGCGACTCGTACAGCCGTCCCATCGCCGGACGGTAGCACTGCTCGGCGATGCGCCGGAAGATGGCGAGGTTCCGCTCGACGTCGAAGTAGGAGCGTCCGCTGCCGAGGTCCAGGTACCGGAACCGGGCCAGCCGCCAGGGCTGGTGCAGGTGGGCGTAGAAGACGATCTTCACCGGCCGCTCCCCGCGCGGTGCCCGGCGATGGCATCGAAATAGACGGTCACCGTCTCGAACGCCCGCTCGGCCCAGCCGGTGGTGAGCGCCTGGATGCGGCCCAGATCCCCCATCGTGTGCCGGAGCGCCGGGTAGCTGAGCAGCTCGGCCATACGGCTAGCGTACTCGTCGATGTCCCAGAAGTCCACGGCGAAGGCGTGGCCCGCCACCTCCGCCACGCCGCTCGTCTTGGACAGGATCGTCGGCACGCCCGAGGCCATCGCCTCGAGCGCGGCGATCCCGAACGGTTCCACGACGCTCGGGAGCACGAACACGTCGGCGCGGGCGAGCAGCGAGGTGCGCTCCTCGTCGGTCACCCGGCCCAGGAACAAGGTCCGGTCCGCGATCCCGAGGTGCGCAGCGAGGGCGAGCAACCTCGGGTACTCCGGCCCCTCGCCAGCGACCACGAACAGCACGTCCGGGAGCTGCGGCGCCACCTGCGCCGCGGCCCGCAGGAACGTGTCCACACCCTTCATCGCGGCGAGCCGTCCGAGGTAGAGCACCGTCGGGCGCTCCGGGGAGATCCGCGCGACCCGCTCGGGGGCGCGGACCGCGTTGTAGATGACCTTGATCCGGTCGGCCCGGGCGCCGTACCGCTCGACCAACTGCTGCTTGAGATGCTTGCTGACCGCGATCACCCGGTCGGCCTGCCGTAGTCCGAGCTGCTCCCGTTCGAGGATCTCCTGCCACGGATGGCCCAGGCTCCGGTCGTACTCCGTCGAGTGGACGGTGAACACCAGGGGGCGGCGCAGCCGTCGCGCGAGACGCGAACCCCCTTCGGTCCCGAACCAGTCGTGCACGTGCACGACATCCACCGGCACCTCCGACTCGAACCGTGCGACCCACTCGGTGAACGATCCGACGCTCTCGAGGAACCCATCGCTCGGCGAGAGCGGTCGGTCGTACGCGCCGAGCCGACGCCCGGGGGCCGCGGCGCCGGCGCGCCGCGGTCGAACCGCGCCCGGCCAGAGTATCTCGACCCCCGGTACCTGCGTGTACTCGCCGGCGTACGGCAGGAGGAAGCTCACCCGGTGGCCCATCCGAGAGAGCTCCCGGACGAGCTCGTACGAGTGGACCCCGAGTCCCCCCGAGTGCGAGGGCGGAAACTCCCAGCCGACCATCAGGACGTGGAGTCGGCGGGGCGGCGCGCGCGTAGGCGCCGGGGCCGCCGCTTCCGCCGGGCGGACCCACTGCAGCGGTTCCGACAGCTCCGCGAGCCGCGTTCGTCGTGACTTGCGCCGGTCCCGTTCGACCCGGGCCAGCTTGGCCGGCCGCCGCCCCCGGTGCGCCGGGCGCTTCCGGGCGGGTGCAGGGGTGCGTGCGCGTTCGGGCATGAGCCCATCCTCCCGGCGGGTGCGCGCCGCCGGAGGAGGCGCCTTCGGCAGGAGCGTAGCCCGGTCGGGCTTGCCATCGTGGCACAGGGGCTAGGGTCAAACCGCTTTGGGTGCGGCGCTCACCGAAGGGTGCTGTCCGCCGACCGGTCCTTTCGCCCGAAGCTCGAGCGTCCCGAAGGCGCCGGGACAGGACCGGACGGCGGCGGGATCCGACCGAGGACCGGCTCGCGCAGACGGAAGACCACCCACGTGCTGCCGGTGACCGCCAGGGCGGCCGCGAACAGGCCGGTCAGCGGGTCGAGCAGTTCGGCGCCGCCGATGAGGACGTACCCGAACAGCGCGAACAGCGCCGCACCGAACGGCGAGCCGCCGAGCAGTCCGCGTCGGTCCGGAAGCCGCACCGCGAGGTACCCGGCAGCGGTCGATACGGCGACGATCGCAACGGCCTGCACGGCGGTCACCGGGAGGGTGGCGAGCGCTGGGGAGCCGGCAGCGAAGGCGGCCGTCACGAGGGCGATGGTGAGAATGCCGGAGGCGCCCGCTCTCAATGCCAGCGCGTAGAACGGTCCGGCCGCATCCTGGCCGAAGTAACGGAGACGTCGGACCATCCACGCCGCAAGTTCGGTACCGGCGAGCAGGATCAGCAGGTCGACGAGTGCGATGTCCGGCGCGTCGTTGCGCAGCGCGGCGAGGTAGAACAGGAACGGGAACACGAGCGGTGCCCCGACGAACAGGCCGGCGGCGTAGGCGATGAACACCCGCCGCTCGTCGAACAGCGTCTCTGGGACCTGGGGCGCCGCGTACCGCCCGATCTGCCAGTAGACGAACCCGCCGGAGAGCAGCACACCGGCCAGGCCCCCGAGGGAGAGCGCGGTGTTCACCACGGCGGTCCCATCCAGCGGGCGACGAGGAGGAAGCCCGTGTGGCCGAGCATCTCGAAGGACGGGCGGGTGCCGCCCTCGCCTACTTCGATCGGACGGAGCAGGAGCTCCTCCGCCTGCGCGCCCTCGAACCCGGCTTCCCGCAAGCTCCGGACCGTGTGTTCGAGCTGGTTGTACGTGGGCGTGTACGCCGCGAGGCGACCTCCCGGCGCGAGCGACTCGCTCGCGGCCGAAAGACCGGTCCACGGCTCCGGCAGGTCGAGGATCACGGCATCGAGGTCGCGTGCGGCGAAACCGCGCTCGGCCACATCGGCTTCCACGAACTCCACCCGTTCGCCGAGTTGCACCCGTCGCACGTTGGCCTTCGCGAACTCGAGGAACTCCGGCCGGCGGTCGTGCGAGTAGACGTGCCCCGAGGGCCCCACCGCGAACGCAAGGGCGACCGTGAGCCAGCCGCTCCCGCTGCCGGCCTCGGCGACGCGGCTCCCGGGACCCACCCCCGCCAGTTGGATCAGTCGCGCCGCATCCTTGGCGGTGACCACTTGGGCGCGGCGCTGGAGCGAACCGAGCAGGTCACCGAGTGCCGGTCGCAGCAGCCGGTACTTCCGACCCGCCCAATCCACCGTCGTGCCCGGTAGCTCGCCGATCTGGCCGGAGAGGTCGAGCACTCCACGCCCCTCGACCGACTGGCTGCCCCGTTGGAGCACGAGGAGCACCTGGTCCCGCGCCGAGCCCCAGAGCAGGGCGAGCTCTCCCTCCTTCCAACGATCCATGACCGGTCCGTGCGGTGGCGCCCGGCGGGGAGCGACAGCCACGGATAAACTCCGAGGCGCGCCGCTCCCACGGTTACGCTCGACCCGAGTCCGATGGCTCGGGCCTCGCGCGCGCCGGACCCATCCCGCAGCGGCGTGGTGGCGTGGCCGGTCCAGACCCGCGCCGGGAGGCGGGAGTTTTATTGGGGAGAGGGTCGAGGGGGCCCGCGGTTGACGGAGTGGGCGTCTCCTCCGACAGTGCGGGCATAGTGTAGTCTGGTTATCACATAGGCTTGCCAAGCCTATAACTCGGGTTCAAATCCCGGTGCCCGCATCCCGCCCCGCGCCCCCGATCGGCAGGCTCCCGGAGCCTGGCTGCCTCCAACCCTCCGGTTCGGTTCCCACGGCGCCGCGCCGCTACTCTCGCGGTTCCTGCACGGGTGCGGGCGACGGGATCAGCGGAGAACTTTCTCCCAGCAGGTAGGGGAACAGGTACCCGCTGACGAGGGTCGTGACCAGCGCCATGACCACGATCGCGCCGAAGAGGGTCGTGTTGAAGAGCCCGAGCGAAACGCCGATGGCGCCGACGATGAGTCCGATCTCTCCCCGCGGGATCGCACCGACCGCCACCGGGAGCGCCGCCCGAACGCTCCCAAACTTGGCGTAGGCGAACGGCAGGATGCCCAGCAACTTGCCGAGAATCGCGATCGCGGTGAGGAGGCCGGCGAGCAGGAGCAGGCGGGGCTGTAGCAGGAGACCCACGTCGAACTGGACTCCGATCACCACGAAGAACAGCGGGCCGAACACCGCCAACAACGCGTCGGCGAGCTGTCGCGCACCGGAGTTCTTGAGGGCGTCGGCGAGGGCGAGGCCGGCGATGAACGCGCCGACGACGACGGAGAATCCGAGCGAGGCCACGATGGCGACAAGGACGAACAGGATGAGGAACGGCATCTCGCGGGACTGCCGGAACGCCGGGAGCCGGAAGAGCCGCGGCACGACGAAGAGCGACGCGAGCAGGATCACCAGCCAGGCGACGACGGCGAAGGCGATGCCGCCGGTCACGGCGATCGGGTTGAAGCTCCCTCCGATCGAGGTGAGAACTACCGAGAGCAGGATGAGGCCGGCCACATCATCGAGCGCCGAGACGGCGAGCAGGAACTGGCCGCCGGCCCCACCGGCCACCTCCTGGGCTCGGATCAGATAGGCCACGACCGCGGTACTGGTCGGGCCGACCGCGACCCCCACGAGGAGCGCCGTTTCGAACGGGTAAAAACGGCTGATCGCGACGACGGTCAGCGCGAAGGAGAGCAGTCCACCGGCGAGCGCCGCGGCGATCCCGTGCCATCCGGCCGTCCGCAGGGAGGCGAATCCGCCCTCGACGCCGGCGGCGAAGATGACGAGGATCACCGAGAAGTCGGCGAACAAGAGCACGTACGGCGTGACGTTGAACAGGCTCGTGTGGAGCAGCCCGTCGACGATCCCGCCGACCGCGAAGGAGCTCAGAATGATCCCCGCGATCACCTCGGCGACGACGGGGGGGAACCGGTAGCGGAGCGCGATCGAACGGAACAGCTCGGCGAATGCGAGCAGGATGAAGATGAACAGCAGCGACTGGAACGCTTCGGTCGAAACGAAGGCGGTCATGCGCTCCGAGCCGGCAAGGACCGGGTCCGGTATTTAGTCGGGGAAGCTGCAGCGGTCGCCGGGCGAGCCCCCTCCGCTCCCGCGCCTCGCAGGCCGGAGGGAGCCCCTCGCGGGCCGAATCTGCGGGCTACCGGCGGAACGCACGGGAGAGGAAGCCCGGCCAGGAAACGCCGCGGGGAACCAGGACCAGCCAGAGCGTGCAGACCACGACCCCCAACCCCAGGATCAGGAGGGCGTAGATGGGCTCGCCCAGCGCGAGCGCCTCGAAAAGCCCCCCTGCGCCCAGGGAGATGGTCACGACCCAGAGGTCGAACTCCCGGCCGCTGCGCGGCGGCGCGCCTTCGCCGGGAGAGCTCAGGAGTCCCAGGATGGCACCGCCCAATCCGAGCAGCGCAAGCCCGAGGAAGAGCGGGTCGTTCGCCGAGGTCAACGGCAGCACTGGGTTGCCGATGCCGTGCGCCCACGCTCCGAGTCCGCCGAGCTGGGCGGATTGCACGCCGAGGAAGTTGCGGGCGATCGTCGGCGGAGATCCGCCGGCCGAGGCGCGCAATCCGAGTCCCTCCCCGAGCGCCACCACGAGGATCAAGAATCGGTTCGGCGCGCTCACCGGGGCGCCGAGCAGCGTGGCCAGCAACGCGAGCGGCACACCCAACACGGCCCCGGCCAGCACCGAGTCCCAGGGAGCCCGCAGGTTGAAGCCGGAGGTGAGGACAGCGATGCCTACCGCGCCGAAGGCGAGCGCCGGCAGGCACCACCAGCCGACCCAACGATCGGGAAGCAGTAGCCCCCCGAGCGGGGCGGCCGCGAGCAGGAAGCCGAGCAGGAAACCGGCGTCGGGGTTCGTCAGTCCGAGCCCGCCGGCGACCGGCAGGTAGAGCAACACCGGCACGGTCAGGAGCATCTCGGGAGTGGGGCGCAGCTTCATGCGAATCCCCAGGCGCGCAGCTGCGTGTAGGTCTCGAGCACCCGGCCCGATGCCCCCCGGCGGTCGTACGGGAACACCGGGATCCCCTCGGCCCGGAGTTCCGACTGCAGCCGGGCGGCCCGGTCCTGCTCCTCGGCACGTGCCCAGGCGAGTGCCTTGGCACCGGCCGAGGGTGCGACGTCGGGGTAGAACGCGGCCTCCTGCGGCAGGAATGCGTACAGGTGGTGGCCCCGGTGCCGGAACCGGGCGTGCGCGAGATGCAGCCCGTCGAGCGACCCGCGCAGCGAGGAGAACAGCAGCACATGGGAGTTGGTGCGGAGCCGTCGGGTCAACCCCTCGAGCAGCGCCGGCAGCTCGAAGCTACCCTCCTCGCTCCGGAGGTAGGCCAGGTTCTCCGCGAGCAGCCGGAAATGCCGGGAGCCACGGGAGGGGCGCAGGAACTGTCGGAGCTGCTCGGTGCCGGTGGCGAGCCCCACCCGGTCCTCCCCGCTGCGGGCCACGACGGCGGTGACGAGCGAGGCGGCCTCGACCGCCCGGTCGAGCGCGTTGGTGCCCGGCACACCGACGAGCATCGCCGGGGTCACGTCGATCGCCAGCACGAAGTCCTGCCGGCTCTCCTGCTCGAACTCCCGTACGTACCACTGGCCGGGTCGCGAACGTCGCCAGGCGACGTGGCGCAGGTCGTCGTCGGACTGGTAGAGCCGGAGCGACCGGAACTCGCTACCAAACCCACGATGGCGGAGCGCGAGCCGGCCTTGGACGCGGGTGAACAGTGCCGGTCCGATACGGTGGGCACGACTGATCGGCGCCGGCGGAATCACCTGGACCGGTTGGCGCGTGTCGGAGAACATCCGCTGCTCCCACGCGAGCCGGCGCGGGCTCCACAGCGTGACCGCCACCGGGCCGAGCACATGGCTGCCGCGCGCCCCCGAGCGCAGCCGGGACCGGAGCCGGCGGCGCGTGCCCGGCGTCCACCACCGGGGCGGGAGCACCGGCGCCCCCTCCCGCGCGAGCGCATCGGGCAGCAGGTCCTGGACCGAGGCGAGCACCGGCGCCGGGCCGGAGAACAGGACCGAGGATTCGGTGAACGAGTCGGTCCCCGGCGAGAGCGCGCTCGGCCACTCCTCGCGGACCGCGGCGAAGGAGGCCGCGTCCGGCAGGGTGCGGTGGAAGAGCAGGATCTCCCCCGCCACGAGGGCAAAGGCGATGGTGCTCGCCAAGAGGAGGAGCAGCTCCAGGGTGTAGGCGCTCACGAGCAGCGCCGCGGTCGTGGCGGCGACGGCCAGATAGCCTCGGGGCGCGATCACGGGCCGGACGATTCCCCTAGCGGGGGACCTCGATCCGGTCCATCCGGTCCTTGAGGACCTCGCGCAGCAACGGCTCGAGCCCGTTGCGGCCGGTGACGAACCGCTGGGCCACGATATCCGGATGGAGCAGGATGCGGTGGTTCAGTACGTCGAACGCCGCGCTCTTGATGTCGTCGGGGGTGACGTATCCTCGGCCCGCGAGCAGCGCCGAGGCCTTGGCCGCCCGGACGAATTGAACGCCGGCCCGGGGCGAGCCGCCCATCAGGATCCGGGGGTCCTCGCGCGTGCTCCGTAGCAGGGTGACCACGTAGGAGAGCAGCTCGGGGGAGAGCGTGGTGCGCAGCGCCCGAGCGTGCAGCCGCAGCAGCGCCTCGGCCGAGACCGACGGGGTCGGCCCCTCGGGGGGTGGCTCGCCGCCGTGCCGCTCCAGCACCGCGATCTCGTCCTCCCGTCCCGGGTAGCCGAGCAGCAGCCGGAAGAGGAACCGGTCGATCTGCGCCTCGGGCAGTGGGTACGTGCCTTCCTGCTCGATCGGATTCTGGGTGGCGATCACGAGGAACGGACGGGGCAGCGGGTGGGTCACCCCGTCGACGGTCACCTGCCGCTCCTGCATTGCCTCGAGGAGCGCCGACTGCACCTTCGGCGGGGCGCGGTTGATCTCGTCGGCCAGCACGACGTTGGCGAAGACCGGTCCCGGCCGGTACTCGAAGGAGGAGTTCGCCGGGTTCAGGATGACGTTGCCCGCGATGTCGGAGGGGAGCATGTCGGGCGCGAACTGGATCCGCTTGAAGGAGAGCGAGAGCGCCGAGGCAAATCGGTGCGCGAGCATCGTCTTTGCGATCCCGGGAACCCCCTCGAGCAGGACGTGCCCCTCGGCCAGCAGTGCGACGAGTAGCTGGCGGACGGTCGCCTGGTACCCGATCACCTCGAGACCGACGTACTGCTGGAGGGCGGCGAGCAGCCGGGCGGCCTCGGGGTCGCCGGCCGGTCCGCTCCGGTCAGGGGCGGTGGTCGGGACGGCGGCGCTGGAGTCGGTTCCCGGTGTCATGGTGCTCTCCCTAGAAGTGTGAGCCGGCGGTCGACCTGCCCCAAGAGGGCATCGAGCCGGCGGAAGAACCAGCGGCGGGAGCTCTCGAGGCTGCGCCAGAAGTCCCAGCGCAGCCGGCTGCCGGTCTCGAGGCGCAGGGCATGGAGCTGCAGCTGGGTGAGGTCGGAGGCGAGGCGGCGCAGCTCGCGCCGCTCCGGTCGGGGTAGTCCGGCCCCTGTGGGTGTGGGGCGGTCGACCTCCTCGAGAGCGATGCCCCGGTGGCGCCGCAGGGAGGCATCGAGCCGGTCGTACGCTTCGAGCAGGATCTGCGAGTACGCCTCCTCGTGGAGCGCGACGACGGTCCGGCTCACCGGGTCCCGGTCCGGCACCGGTACGGGAGGGTCGAACCCCGTGGTCCTCGGACGGCCACGGGGGGCGAAGAGGAGCCAGAGCGCCCCGGCACTGGCCAGGCAGAGGATCGGCAGGCCCACCCGCGGATCGAAGAGCAGGCGGAGGAAGAGCGCTGGGTCCACCGCCGGCTCACCCCACCGTTTCGGTCTCGGTCGGCGGCTCCGCGAGCGGGGAGCTGGGTTCCGTCTCCGTGCCGGGCCGGGCCGGCTCGACGTAGAGTCGCCACATCGGCGCGGCGGCGTACAGGCTCACGAGCAGCTCGAGGACGGCGCGCCCCTCGGGGGGTGGTGCCCGGTCGCCGAACCGGAACGGCTCGTACAGCCGCCACAGCTCCTCGAAGAAGTCGAGCAGTGGCTCCATCTCGGGCTGGAAACCGTATCGGATGATCTCCTCGTGCGTCCAGCCGACCGCGAACGGCCGGTGGTAGGCGCGCTGCAGGTCCGTGATCACCTGCGGGTAGGCGAGCCGGAGCGCCTCGCCGACCTGGCCCTTGGCGAGCCTCCGCTTGGTCTCGGTGAGCACCGGCACCTCGACCGGCCGGAACTTCTCGATCACTCGGGGGCCGGTCGGCGGCACTAAAGGGGCGCGCGGCGTCACGGCCGCGCTCCGGGTCGCGGGCCGGGCTCGGGGCGCCGCCGCGCGGGGGCCAGCAGGAGGTAGACCAGCGCCAGCGCGAGGATGGCGACCGGGGTGAGGACAAGCAGCAGCCGCCCCGCGAGCGGTCCGCCCGGCAGGAACGCGAACGGGCTGGGACCCAGCCCGTGCGCGGCCGCCGGGGCGCAGCCGACGCCGAAACAGGCGTTGGACGGCGTGAGCAGGACGAGGTACTTCGGGAGCACGGTGTAGTAACTGAGCGCGACGTAGGAGCGGTTCGCCAGGAATCCAGGGGCGGTCGCGAAGACCAGCGTGAGCGCGGGTGGCAGCACGTCGGTGAAGTTCGCCCACCCGTTCGCGTCGGTGGTGAGGGTTCGGTTCCCCCCGACGCTCACCGAGCCACCGGCGATCGGCGCCCCGGTCAGCGAGTTCTCGAGCTGGACGCTCAGATTGGCCCCGTACCGCGCCGAGAGCGTGAGGACGAGGACCGTGGGAGAGGCCCACGGGTGGTACTCGGGGGCCGAAGTTCCGCCCGGCAGATAGCCGGCCGCGAGCGCCGTGATCGAGTAGTTCCCTCCGGCCAGCACGGCGTCAACGTAGCTCCCGTCGGTCCCGGTGGTGTACCGGGTGGTGAACGGGTTGGCCGGGTCGAGCCCCACCATGACGCCAGTGGCGCCGGCGATGCCCCGTCCCGTGGCGGTGTCGATGACGTCAATGGTCATCGGCCCCGGATCCTCGAGGCTGAGGTTCGCGTAGGCGTAGCCTGTGTACGGTACGCTGACGTTCGCGGTCGCGGAGGAGTGGTTGGCCAGCGAGCCTGTCAGGTGGATATTGCCCGTCGGGACGGTCAGGTTGCTCACGTTGAGGTAGCCGAGCGAGTTCGAGCGGCCGAGGACCAAGGTGGAGTTCTCGCTCACGGTGACGTTGTAGAGCGACGACGGCACTCCGCCCGGGCCGAGGCCGTAGGTGCGCACCCGGAGCGCGGGCAGCGGGTCGAGTGCGAGGGACACGCGGTTCGTGATGTTCGGGGCGATGACCACCGAGGACTTGCCCGGATGGAACCCGGGAGGCGAGCTCGTCAGGTTCAGCTGGTCGGGCGACGGTACGCTCACGTTGGCGTACCCGGCGGCATTGGTGACCACGGTCCGCACGATGCACTGCCCTGAGAGCTTGACGCTCGCGTTGGCAATTCCCGCGCCCGTGAGCCGGTCGATGAGGTGGAGATCTAGGGCGGTGCCGTTGATGGCGCAGGGAGGTGGCGGCGGGCCACCGAGCCCAGTGTAGAGGTCAGGGAAGCAGTTGGTGTTCGGTGCTGTGATCGGCTCGAGGACCGAGGCGTTCGTCGGGGGCGCGAGCAACGAGGGGCTGCCGCCGACGACGTTGAGCCCGGTGCAGCCCGGATACTGGGCCCACGTGGAGGGAGCGTCGAAGCGCGGTCCGGGGTTGTTGGAGAGGTCGAGCGCCGTCCAGCGCCCGGCAACTGGGTCGAACGCGAAGGTGTCGCCATAGGCCTCGGGTACGCCTCCGGACCAGGCGAACCCTCCGAACACCAGATCGAGGGCGTCCTCCCCGTCCCAGGCGTAGGTCGCGCTGGCGCGGGGGCTAGGGACCTGTCCAGCCTGCGGAAGCACCGACCAGCTCCCGGGCTGACCGGAAAAACTCCAGAGGGCGCTCGAGCACCGGATGGCGCAACCGCCGAATAGGTCGAAGCGGGACTCCTTGGTGTCGTAGATCATGCCACTTCCCATCATGGGCGGTGGGGCGGCGGGAAGGGCGAGCTGGGTCCAGACGAACGTGGTGAGATTGAGCTGCCAGGTGTCGTTCCAGAAGACCGTCGCCGAGGAGTTGCCGACGGCGGTGTGGGGGCTCCATCCCCCCTGGAGCAGGGCGACTCCACCGGAGTCGTTGACGGCAAAGGCGGCGCTCTCCCGGGCGGGCGGCGCGTGCGCGCGGCTGACGTTCTCCCACGTCTGGTTCCCGAACCAGTACAGCCAGGTCTCGTTGCTGGTGCGCTGGCTCGAGAGGTTCGTGAGCCCGCCGAAGAGCACCGCGAATCCACCGGCAGGCACGGTAGCGAAACTGAAGTTGGCGCGAGCGGAAGGGCTCGGATTGTAGAATTCCCACGTGAACTCTCCCGTCGTGGAGTTGTAGTTGGAGGTGGCGTTGGTCAGTCCGCCGCTGCCCTCCCCTCCGAACAGGGTGATGTTCCAGCCAGGGTCGTACGCGACCATCCCGGCGCCTTCTCCGAACACGTGCGATGTGTCGTCGCCGGGACCGTAGAGGATGAATGCCTCTCCCCAGCCCAACAGCGGCAAACTGGCCGGGGGCGCGAGTCGCACCTGCGCTGCGGCCGTCGTTCCCGCGATCGGGGCGCCCACGCTCGCCCTGGGAACGGGAGCACTGGGGGCGCTCGGGAGGAGGAATCCCACCACCACGAGGAGTGCAAGGAGACCCGGAACGGCTCGGGCCGGCCGGGGCGACATGGGCGACGGCGAAAGCCGTGCCCGAGATAACGGCGCCGACAAGCGCGGCGGCGTGAGGAGGAACTCGCCCACCGACCTTGTTCCGCGTGGAACCGTGCTGGTGTTCTTGGGGGACTCCCCTCAGCCTAACATGTCGCGATGGTATGTATGTCAAAGCGCTAGTTGTAGTGTGTCAGGACATGTGGCCGGTCGACGTGTCAAGAGATTTTCCCCTCGGAAGGAGGAGAGGCGCTTCACCGGAATGTACTATCGTTCGCACTGCTATGGCCCAGCGAGGGACCGGAGAGGTGAGTGACTACTCCTTCGAACAAGGAAGTCCTGGCCGACCTCCGCGATGCTGCAGAGATTCTTCGGACACTCGCGTCGAAACCCGATCGACGCTCCAGGCTTCGGGAGGGGGAATATCGACACTCCAAATTCGGCTCACCCTAATCGAGCTGCGACGGGACCCCCCTGCGCTGATGCATCCCGCTAAGACCTGCGGGTTTTCCAAGACGATCACTTTGGCCAGCGGGTTCGGTTATCTCGATCGGGCCACGCGGTGCCCGAGCACGTCCTCGGGAAGCGGCGGAAGGTCCGGGTCCTCGAGTACGACAGGGCAACCGCGTTCAACGCGCTCTAGGGCCGCAAGCAGCGCTGCTGGGTCCACCTCCTCCGACACGCGCGTGGGGGCTCGAGCGGTGGGAGAGGCCGAGCGATGCTACGGACTGGCGGGGACTGAGGGTGCTCGAGAAGATCGCACGGGGAGTGCTGGCCACCGCTCGCCTCCTGGCGGGGACGGTCTCAGCACTCACTGTTTGCGGGGAGACTCGCACACTAAGAAAATTGGGGGGTCCGCTGCTACGTCGTGTCCTCGCTATCTTGCTCTAGCCCTCGCTCAATGTAGACGAAAACCTGCATAGAAAGCGAACGGCGTTGGCGCTCGGCACGCGCCCTAAGTTCGCGATACTTAGATTTCGGCACGTAGGTACTGACCGGGACTAGCGTCTCGGGACGGAGGCTGCTTCGTCTCGCCATTGAATCGGGCCGATCTCGGCGTCCATTGCCCATGGCACCCGGTGCCTCAGGCGGCGCCTACTCCACCGTCATAGTGGTCGGCAAACGGTGATATAAGCATTCCACCGGACGCGGTTGTGAGAATACATCCCCCGCTGGGAAAGAGTCCCCCCATCATCGAGGGTCGCCGAGGGAACGAGGGTGACCTTGTGGGCCTTCGCCCACTCTCTCACCTCAGGGGTCCAGTGGGCGTTGAGCCCGTCCCGGATGAGGTACACCCGCTCGTCCGGCG
This sequence comes from Thermoplasmata archaeon, assembly GCA_022749995.1. GTDB lineage: Archaea > Thermoplasmatota > Thermoplasmata > Lutacidiplasmatales > UBA184 > JAKIVR01. The sequence goes on from JAKIWO010000001.1 coordinate 195,693, forward strand.
GATACTTCGAGCGCTGGTAATTCGCGAACCGAAGCCAGATCCGCCCGCCCTTGTGCTCCTCCTGCTTCACGCTCAGCGTCTTGTGGAAGACGTTCAAACAGGCGTACTCGTAGCGCGTCCCTCTGTCCTGCTTGTACGTCGCGGGGATGCGCCCCGGCAGCCCCTTCGGGAACCACCCCTTGCCCCCGTGCGGCTTCAGCGAGATCGGACCGATCTCGTCCATGCTGAAGACGATCGGGGGGTTGTGCCGCTGCACCGTGAGGCGGTCGATCCGCCTCCGCCGCTCGTCGAACCTGGGGTCTTGCTATCGGTTCCCAGGAGACCCCCTCGGGCCGTCCGCGTAGGTCCGGCCCGGGGCGACCGACTTAGGGCTGATGACTCCACCCCCGAGGCTTCGGCATCTCAGGGAGGATCTCCTCGAGGAGCCGAACGACGATCTCGAGCTCGTGGCGGCGAACCAGGTCGTACGCGCGATAGTCGGTGCGACGGTCGGCGGGCATCTCGAGGAGAGATTCTGGTCATTTAGACCCGACCCCGCTCGAGTGGAAGCGGCCCACGTCGAGAACGAGTTCAGGGTCCGGATTTATGGGACGCAGCCACCGGACGCGTGATTGCGCGAGAGGGAGCTACCGCGCCGGGTCTCTCAGCCAGAAGAGCCCCTGCGGGTCGGCGACGAGTTTACTCGCTGGGCCGAGGGGCTGGGTCGGACTACGTCGGGACGTGAGTTAGGAATTGGTTGGACCCTCCCGCTCTCACGGGAGGGTCGGTGGCGGTTGAGCTCGACTTATGGCGGTATGGTCACGTCAATGGTGTTCGTCGCTTGGTGGCTGTGGGTGTCGATTGCAGTCTCGCCCACGCTGAAGCTCCCCGTCCCCCCGTAGCTGTATGCAATCGGCATGCCGTTCTCCACATGGTTCCCTGGGTCCCCCATCGCAAACTGATAGCTGATGGACCCCACAAATGACGTACCAGTCCACGTCGAGTCGTACAGGCTGACACCATACTGGATCGCGAAGATGTTGCACGCCACGACGAAGACCAAGCAGCCGATGATGAAGTTCGCACAGGCACCCGAACCGCACTCGATAGCCAGCGTGCAGGTGTTATCGTTGCATGCGTTTCCGACTACGAGATTGATCGTGGTGTACGAGCAGCCCGAACCATTGCATGCCGTGAGAGTGTAGTTTGCCGATGCCGTGATGGTGTCGGAGAGTAGGTGCGTCCCCGAACTCGCTCCATCGGTTCCTGCCAAGCTAAAGGATGTCGCACCCGAGGCGGAACCCGAGAGTGAGAATGACCAACCAGGACTGCTACTGCGCGGCCCGAATGCTGTAGCTGTGATCTTCAGGTTCGTCGGCGACGTCAGTGTCCTTGCATGTCCATTCTGACTGCTTGGCGCTTGGACTAGCGCTGCCCCCGTCCAGGCCACCAGCGCCGCGGCCAAGAGACTGACTGCGGCCACCATCCAAAGTGTTCGGCGTTTTGAGCTCAGACGCACGGATCGCCTGTTGGCTTCCATAAGGGGGGTGAGGAACTTCTAGGCTTAATACTGTGCTACGATATATTACGATGTACGGTAATGTATGTCATGGGCTCCTGTCGAAGAGCGTCAGTCAGAGCGGTCAGGCCCGAGAGCGAGCGCCTCGGAACTTAGATAAGGTGCGACACCTTAGCACGTACTGGCGTAGCAGGCCTATCACGCAAGAAACAGAACTATGCGTGCAAGCTTCCTCGACCGACTGAGAGAAAACCGACGTCGGATTGATTTCATGGGCCCGAGCGACCCTTGGGACGGGCGTTCCTTTCATCGACTTCGCCGAGCAGTATCGCGCATTGCGCCCCCGTGGGATCTGGCCATGATCACCATGATTGCCCTGAGCTTGTACGTAGCAGCCCTAGCCGGCGGCTACTTGGTGACGATTTCTGAGACCTCAATTGAGGGGATGTTCGGGGGATTCCTATTGGTCGGAGTCGCTGCGGCAATTTCGTCGAGACTGGCCAACGTTCGCCCGATTATTCGGCTCGGGTAGACTATTCATGTGGCCTGGGTTTTCTCGAGTCTGCGGCGCAAACGCCTGATTCAAAACAGAGGAAGCGCGTCCTCGTCTACGTTCTAGTGCCTAGACGAGGTTCCGTCCCAGAGCGGTATCGGGGTCTACCTCGTCTCCAACCAGGGTGCCGTCTGGAGGTGCATCTGTCCGGACTACCTGGCCCACAACCTTCGTTGCAAGCACATTGTTGCGGTCGGGTTCTTGCTCAAAGGGGTCACGCGGCAACAGGCGGATGAGGAGGAAGCCAGGCGACCTCGTCCAACCTATCCACAAAACTGGCCCACCTACAATGCCGCTCAGCGGGCGGAGGCTGTGGATTTCGGCCCCGTCCTCCAAGACCTGGTAGCCGACCTGGAGGACCCCTGCCCGCTAAAGACGAACGGTAGGCCGCGACTTCCGTACCGCGACCTAGTCTACTGCGCAGTCGAGAGGGAGTTCACGCGCCTTTCTCTTCGGAAGGCCCAAGGGACCTATGCTGGCTCTCAACGGGCTGGGCGCATTTCGTGCGTCCCCTCCGACAAGATGCCTTCGATACTGCTTCGGCGCCCGGAGACCACCGAGGTTCTCAACGAGCTGATCTCGAAGTCAGCGGCGGCGCTCAAGTCCATCGAGACCACTTTTGCGGTAGACTCAGCGGGGTTCCGCACGACTTCCTTTGGTGACTACTGCCGGGAGAAGTACGGGGCACGCGTCCACAACATCTGGAAGAAACTCCACATCATCGTTGGGACCCAGACCGGTATCATTCCGGCCGTTGTGGTGACGGACGGCCACGCGGCCGGCTGCCGCCAGTTTCCCGCTCTGATCAAGGCGGTCGAGGCGGCGGGCTTCACTGTCGCCGAAGTCTATGCGGACAAGGGCTACCTCTCCGGGGAGAACTTCACGGTCGTTGCCAAGGCCGGTGGTGTGCCCTACATCATGTTTAAGGAGAACAGCCGAGGACGCGCGAAGCACCGGAACGACCACGCCCCCTGATGGAAGAAGATGTGGCACTTGCTCCAGTCCAACCCGACTGAATTCTTGGCCCAGTACTACAAGCGAGAGCACGTCGAGTCGACCTTCGCCGCGATCAAAAAAAAGCTCGGCGAGACGCTTAGCTCGCGAGACCCCAACGCACAGGTCAACGAACTCCTATGCAAGGTGCTCGTCCACAACATCCAGATCCTGATCCAGGCGTCATTCGAGCGGGGGATTCCGCTTCCGGCACACGGATCGCCGGACGATGAGCCGGTGGCCCCCCAGGGTCTCCCGCCAGTCCAAGCGACGCGAGTCAGCCAGATGAACCGAGACGCCACGCACTCTGCGAACTGGCCGTCGGAGAACAACTGATGTTGATTGAAGATGGGGGCGATCGTAGGCGGACCTCCCGCAGCGGCCCGGCACCAGCACAGGGGTGGGGCTTGAGAAGAGCGTAGGCGGGCCGCATCGGACCTCGGGGGTGATGCTCACTTCGTGCCGGGGGATGCGGTGTCCCGCTTCGATTCCTTAAATGCACGTGTGTTGAGAAGACGGCGGCATTAGAGGCCAGAGAGGGACCTCGGGTTGCTGAGCCCCTACTTCGTCGCGGATCCAACTCCGATCTTCTCAATGAGCGTGCGCGCCCTTTCTGTCGCCGCGTTAAGTCTCGCCATCACCTCTCGCAGTGAGTTCTGTTTCTCGCGGCTAGACGCCGGGCAAAGAGAAAGAGGGAGAATGATTGGCTCGGGGCCTGTCGCTCCCCCCACCGAAGAGTGCTGTCTCTGTCCTGACTCTCTAAGGCGTTCCCAGCTCGACCCTGAACCCCCCCAAACCCTGGCTGCGGGGGCTGATCGGTTCAGTTCCGCCTCACATCGGCTACAGGAGGGACTCTATCTTGCCTGAGGGCCAGATAGATGTATCAACGCGCGCGGCGGTTGTGACGTGTCGTGTCGCGAAGGATCGTAAGACCGTTTGTCGTCTCGGCTCTGGCTGTGATAGTGCTACTGGTCGTTACTGAGGGTATGCTCGGTGCCTCATTCTACTCGAATGCGGAAAGTGGTCAAGCTCGATTCTCCACCCTGTCGGGCGGCTGTAACATGACGAACCTCATCGTACCGATCACAACTTACACCCCGTCGATTAGCGAAATCGCGGCCTCAGCAGCATCCAACAGCTCAACCGACTATACCTGGGGCACGAGGGGTTACGCACCTGGATACGACCTCAATTGGACGGGTGTCGGTCTAAACGGCAACGTCAACACAGCCACTTGCACCTACGCCTACTACAACTACTCCGTAGCCTACACGATGCAGAACAAGTCGACGAGCGACACAGGGCAGCTCTCGATATTCGTAAGTCAGAACACGGGCGCTGTGCTCGGGAACCTCACGATGTGGGGGGTGGATGGAAATCACGCCTCTAGCGGCAAGTGGACGGGTTACACGACATCATCTTTCGGGAGGTACACTCCAACCGGGGAGGACGATGCTTGGAACGGGCTGGGCGTGTCGGCGAATTCCGGTCATTGCGGTTCGCTTGGGATCATAATCGGAATTTGCGGTATCAGCGTTTGGGGGGGCCTCTCCCAGGCCGCCGGCGGGGGAAGCACAATCGTCCAATCCGGGATGGATGCCTACGCCACATGCCAGTATCTGTTGTTCGTGGGGTGGAGCTGTCCGACGACCTACACTCCCTGGTGGGAAACCTATCCTAATCAGGCGATTTACTGCACGTTTCAGTCACTGAACAAGGTAAACCAGTTCGTCTCCGAAGTTTACTACGTTCAAGGGACGGGGAACTACTGGATTGTAATGGCGGATTTGACCAGTGGCAATTTTTGCGCCGGATACTACCATGGCCCCGCGTTGTCCCTACCTTGGGCGCAATATCAGGTCGAAGCAATCCCGAACGGGATTGGCGGCGTGCTCCAAACGCCCAACTTCAACTTCCAAAACGAGTTCGTCTGGGCCTCAGGCTATCCAAACAACCTCGTTCCTTGGGTCGCCGGGCAGCAGACCGTCGCGAACACCGCTCTCGGATCCATGTACTATTCGACTCCGAACTGTCATATGGGCCCCTTCAGTTGCTTCTCGGTCACGTAGTCTCGTGCGAAAATGGGCGGCCTCAACCTCGACGAGCAATCTCATCAGCCGATCAGCCGCAGCGGGCGGTCGTTTCGCTCGAGTGGAGGAACGAAGTGGGCGATTGTCACTGCTTCGGCGGTTGTCGTGTTCGCGATAGTCTTCGTCGTCGTTCTGAGTCCGTTGGCGACCCAGCCTTCAACGGGGCCCTCGAGCTTTGCGCCGGTGTGGGGGCCAGTTCAGGTCACCCCCGGCAACGTCGGCTGCCCCGCGTCGCAAGGCGGACTGTGCTACTCGGTTGGAGTGACTACCCTCTACCGATCGGTGCAGGCCTCAAGCCTGGCATTCGCAGTTTCTAACTCTACTACGCTTCAGTACCCGATGCCGAACAACGTTCCTATGGGGGCGAATGCGACGGTCTCAATCATTGGAGGTTCGTCGGCCGTCGCGACGTGGGATTGGTCGACAGGGTCTTGGAGCAGTGGCATAAGCTACGTCCTGCCTTACAACACCAATGTGACGCTCGTCCTCGACACGGGTCTGACATCGAACTCGACGTTGCTTGGCAACGTGTTCTGCGTGGAGCTAGCAACGAACGGCGGCGGCGTTCTGGGGTTTTACTTCCATTGACTGGGTTACGGCGGGCTAGCTATCGAGTGCCCCTCTATCCGCTCAAGAGCGGAGGGAGGCCGGGTCCTGAATCAACGACGGACCTAGAATTCTGAACTCGGAACTCTTTCAGCATCATGGGGGAGGGCCTGTAGTCCACTTCCCCGATACAGAGGCTACCGTGCATCCTAGAAAGCATGTGGTCACCTAGTCGCCGTCCCTCTGGAAATCGAACCGAGTGGGCTGGCTTCAGTACGGAACGATGCCATGACTAGGGCGAACGGGCCGGAAATCCAATGGGTTGAGGGATTCCCTCAGAAGTGCCTCCCAGTCTCAGCCGCACAGAAACCCCCCCGACCGCACAGAAACTTGCGCACGGAAACTGGTTTTCGTGCAGAGCCAAAGCCTTCGCAAAGCGTAAATAGCGCTCCCTGGCTGGCGCCGGCCTTGTCGGCGGCACTTCCCGTGCTCGCCCCTAGGGATCTCACGGTGAGTGGCGGGGCCTCGGGCACGCACGGGCAACCAGCGGAGCACTCTCGCTTTGAACGCGCCCGCATCCTCGGGGCCCGGGCGTTGCAGATCTCCCTCGGCGCGCCGATGCTGATCGATATCCCGACCGGACTCTACGACCCGGTCGAGGTCGCGGAGAAGGAGTACGAGGCCAACGTGCTCCCGATCACCGTGCGACGCGGGCCGGCCCGCGGCGCGGTCACCTAGCCCTTCAGATCTGCGCCTGTTCGAGGGCGCTCGCGCAGCTGCAGCCCCTGGGTGCGTCGAGCTTGGGCAGCAATTTTTCCAGTACGCGGATCATCCGGTGCTGGTTCTCCTTCATCGTGCGGACGACGTCGGCCGCCTCCACGGGCTTAGGTTGCCATACGTCAAAGTCGGTCACCGTCGCCAGACAGCTGTAGCAGATTGCCATCTCCCGGGCCAACGTGACCTCGGGGACCAGCGTCATCCCGATGATGTCCGCGAAGCTGCGGAAGTAGCGCGACTCCGCGCGGGTGGAGAACCGGGGGCCCTCGACGCAGACGTAGGTGCCTCCGGGCCGGAACAGTGAGCCCGCCTCGGCGCCGGCTGCGGTGGCCCAGGCGGTGAGCTCGGGGCAGAACGGGTCGGCGGTCGATACGTGGTAGACGCGACCGCCATCGAAGAAGGTGGTCGGCCGCGCCTTCGTCAAGTCCACGAACTGATCCGGCAGCACGAAGGTTCCGGGCGGTAGTTCCTCCCGGAGCGAGCCGACACTGCTGACGGTGAGGATCCGCTCTGCTCCCAGCTGCGCGAGCGCGGCGATGTTCGCTCGGTAATTGAGACGGTGCGGCGGGATGACGTGCCCCACCCCGTGCCGGGCCAAGAACAGCACTCGCAGCGACCCGATCCGACGCTCCTCGATCGGACCAGAGGGAGCTCCCCACGCGGTGGAGACCCGATGGGAGGCGATCGGTGCGCCCCCCCATGCGCTGAGACCCGAACCGCCGATCAGCGCGACGGTCCTCGGCGCGCTCACGATCCGGCCTTCCGTCGCGGAGCGCCGGCGACCCGTGCGAGCATCCGCGCTAGCGTCACATCGCCGCGAGTCCGCTCGACGATGCCCCGCGCCGCGTCCTGCTTGGGTTTGAGCGACACGATACTGCGGGGTGCGTCGAAGCGCAGGAGCGTGAGCACCAGCTCGTCGAGGAACCGCAGGTATCGGTCCGCCGCATCGACCTCACCCCTTGCCAAGGAGCGCAGGGCGAGCCGGCGAACCTCGCCCGCCAGATCACCGAGACCGAGCAGGTACACCTCCGGCTCGACGCCCACCTCCGTCGGGCCGGGAAGCTCCGTACCGGCCAGTACCGCCGACAGCAGGATCGCCTCCGTGGCCTCCTGCAGTCCGTCGAGGACCACTCCGGGTTCACTCGGCGCCCGCCGCGCGGCAATCGCGAGAGCTGCGCATTCCTGCCGGATCTCCGCGAGGGCCGGGGGCGGAGTGGTGCCGGCATGCAGGGCCGTCATCGCGACCTGCGAGCGCCGTCGGAGCCGGCGCGAGCGGTCGGCGAGCTGGTCCCGCCGTTCCTCGCGGGTCCGAAGGTGCTCCTCGATGTCGTGGAGCACCCGCTCTGGCAGCAGGCCCGGAGCCGGGAGGCGTGCTCTACCGGAACGGCGTGAACCGGACATCATCCTCCCCGCCGTCCAAGATACCGAGCCGGACACCGGCGTCGATCCAGCCGTGGGCGTAGCTGACGGCGGCGAGTGCGCGGGCGGCATCCCCCCGCTCCCGGAAATGGCGGGCGTCGGAAAGGTAGGCGCGCGCCATGCCGAGAAAGTCGTCGGCGGCCCCGGCCAGGAACGAGCGCTTCGGGCTCCCCGTGCGGACCCGCTCGAGCGCATCGGTCGTGAGGAGGAGATACCGCTCGAGGAGGGCGGCCTGCCCGGCGACCCCAGATGGCTCGACGGACTCCGCCGGCATGCGTCGGAGCGACTCAGGCGCCGCCGCTCTTCTCGTGCGGCACCTTTTGCCAATCTTTGAGGAACTTGGCGAGGCCCAGGTCCGTGAGCGGATGCTGGACCAGCTTCTCCATCACCGCCATCGGCATCGTGGCGATGTCCGCCCCCAGCTTGGCTGCCTCGAGGACGTGCACGGGGTGCCGGACGCTCGCGACGAGGATCTCCGTCTTGAATCCGTACTGGCCGTAGATGGTCCGGATGTCCCGGACCAGCTCGATGCCGTCCTGGCTCTGGTCGTCGAGCCGCCCGATGAATGGGCTCACGTAGCTCGCGCCCACCTTTGCGGCGAGCAGGGCTTGGTTGGCGGAGAAGACGAGCGTCATGTTCACACGGATCCCCTCCGAGCTCAGCCGCTTCGTCGCCTCGAGCCCGGCGACCGTCATCGGGATCTTGACGTAGATCGCGGGGTGGAACTTCGCGAGCCGGTGCCCCTCGGCGAGCATGCCGTCGACCTCGGTGGCGGTCACCTCGGCGGAGACGGAGGGGATGCCCACCTCGCAGATCTCGCGCAGCACCGTCTCGAACGGGCGGCCTTCCTTGGCGACGAGGGAGGGGTTCGTGGTGACGCCGTCCAGAATGCCGGTCGCCCACATCTGCCGGATCTCCGAGACGCTCGCGGTATCCAGGAACAGCTTCACGCCCGCGCGAAACCGGCCCCCAGTATTAGGCTGCGCCGCCGAACCCTCGGCGGGCAGCGGCGAGGCCGGCCGGGAAAGCTACGCCAGGAGGCCCTTCAGCGCGCGCAGGTCCTCGATGTAGGCCGCGTACCCGTCGTCGGTGAGCGGCGTCTCGAGGTACCCGGGCACCTTCGCCCAGCTCCGGTCGTTGAGCCAGGGACGGAACCCCTCGAGCCCGATCTGTCCCTTGCCGACGTTCTGGTGCCGGTCGAGGTGGGAACCGAGCTCCCCCTTGGAGTCGTTCAGGTGGAAGGCCCCGACGGCCTTCAGCCCGACCGAGCCGCGCAGGAGATCCTTGGCCGCCCCGTACGTCTCCTCGGTCCGGAAGTCGACGCCCGAGGCGAAGAGGTGGCAGAGGTCGACCGCGATCCCGAGCCGGCCGGGGGCGTTGACCTTCTCGATCACCTGCGCCAGCTCCTCGAACTGCGAGCCGATCGTCGAGCCCTGGCCGGCGGCGTTCTCGAGCAGGATGCGCACCGTGCCTTGGGGGGTCTGGTCGACGGCCCAGCGGAGCGCCTCCGCAATGCGGTCGATGCCGGCCTCCACGCCGGAACCGGTGTGGGCGCCGGGGTGGAAGATGACCGCGTCGACCCCGAGCAGCTCGGCGCGCCCGAGCTCATCGAGGAAGGTGCGCTTGGAGATCGCGTAGTTGACGGGCTTGGGCGAGGCCAGGTTCGTCAGGTAGCAGTGGTGGATCGCCGTCGCCCCCAGCTTCTCGCGCTGGACCGCCTCACGGAAGGAGGCGGCCAGCTCCAGAGGGATCGGCGGGCCCCGCCAGCTGTGCGGACTCTTGGAGAAGATCTGTGCGGCCTCGCCGCCGATCGAGCGCGCGATGGAGGGCACCTTGTCGAGCCCGTCGGAGGTGCCGATATGGGCGCCGAGTCGCATCGACCGTTGGAACCGCGGGCACTCTTAATGTCGTGGAGGCCGCCGCCGCGGGACGGCTCCGGCGACCCGAGTTTCCGGAAATCGCTCCGCGACCCGAGCGAGTCGGAGAGCGCCGACATCCGCTCCCGGGAAGGTCGTCCGTACCTCCGCCCGACCCGAGGTCAGGCCGCAGGGGCGGCTGGGCTCGGCGACAATCGATAGTTCCGGTCGATCTCCTCGCAGAGCGCGCGCTCGTCCGCTGCGGGTCGCACGGGGGAGCGCAGGGACATGGCGAGGGCAAGGCGCGCTCGCAGCCCGACGGCGCAGCGCAAGACGCTGACCGCGAGTCGCGTGAAAGATCCCTCCCGCGTGAATCGGTACGTTTCGCGGTTCCACAGAATCGTGCGGCCTCCTTCCTCGAGCCGCTTGGTGATCTGTATCTCCTCCGGTGAACCGAACTCCCAGTCATCGGTTCTCATTCGGCCATCGTCGAACTGGAGCCGTACCCGGGCGCTCGTGGGACCGGTGCGCTCGGAACTCTGACGAACGTGTGCGGCGATAGGGGTGGGCAGCGGTCCGATGCCACGGTCGAGGAACCATCGACGAGCGAACTCCACGGGAGCGCGCAGATCGTAGGTCCGAGTGTAGACGTGCTTCCAGCGCGCCTCGGGCGGCGGGGGCTCGGTCACCGACTCCCGCCGACGTCCGCAGGATGGGACACGGGCGCGCGACGAAGCGGCTGGGAATTCCCTAGTGAATAGTCCGGGTGCTGACAGCTTTCCGCGGTTCCCGTAGGCTCGCGCACTTCAGTACCGCGCGGAACGCCAGTGGGCTTAACTTCCGGGTTCGGAATGGGACCGGGTGTTTCCCCACCGCTTTGGCCGTCAGCGGGGCGGGGACCGGGGTCCGGTATTTAACCCTCGCTAACTGGGGTTCTATCGGATCTCTTCGAGGACGTCGTTGGCGGCCTTCTCGGTCGCCTTGAGCGCGGCCCGCCCGACGCGGCTCGCGATCTTGTACCCGGTGTAGGCGGTGTGGACGATGTCCCGAGTCAGGTCTCGGGCGAGCTGCTCGGCCTCGTCGCGCGCGCTGGGCCGCTGCCCGTCTCCCTTCGCTCGTTGCATGCGGAGTAGATGCCGCCTGGGCGTATCTTACTTCCGGGGCGGACGGGTCGGTGCTGCTGCGGGCGCGGCATCCCCCGCGCGGCGGCGCCGGGTCGTCCACGTGCCATCGGAGGCGGCCCAGATGTACCAGGTGCCGTGGGCCTGGCTCAGGCGCCGGCCCTCCCCATCTTCGAGCTTCCCCTCGGCGAACGCGAGGTGCCGGCCCCGCCGGACCACTTCGCCTCGGGCGCTCAGCCGCTCGCCGCTGCCGGCCGGTCGCAGGAACTCGATGTAGAGCGAGGTGGTGGCGGTGACCTCCCCCTCACGGAGCAGGCTCACGACCGCACCGCCCATCGCCGTGTCTAGGATCGTGGCGTAGACCCCACCGTGCACCACCCCGTTGATGTTCAGGTGCCGTGGCTCGACGACGCCGTCCACCGCGCAGAACCCGGGTCCGGAATGGGCCAGGTCTACCGAGAAGCCGACCTCGGAATGGAAACCGCCGAGGCTCTTGCGGTCGGTCCAGTCCTTCGGCGGACGGATCGGCCGGGGCTCCGGCATCGACGGGCGGGTCGCCATCGGTCCGTCGAGGCTCCCACGGGGATAAGTACTCGGTCCGATGCACTCGCCACTGGAGGTTGCCGTCTGGCCCGGAAGAAGATTCCAGGGGCGGCCACCTACGAGGCGAGCCCGAACATCGCCCTGGTGAAGTACTGGGGGCTGCGCGATCCGGCCCGGATGCTGCCGTACAACAGCAGCGTCTCGATGACCCTCTCGGGGCTTCGCACTCGCACGTCCGTGGAGTTCGACCCGGAGCTCACCGCCGACCAGCTGCGGCTCAACGGCAAGATCGCCACGGGCGGACCGCTCGAATCCGCGAGCCGCTTCCTCGAGCGGGTCCGACAGCGGGCGCAGCTCCTCGGTTTCGCACGGATCGAGAGCCGCAACAACTTCCCCACCGCGAGCGGGCTCGCGAGCAGCGCGAGCGGCTTTGCCGCGCTGGCCGGCGCGGCCTCGCGCGCGGCGGGACTGCCCGAGAGCCCCTCGGCGCTCTCCGAACTCGCACGATTCGGGAGCGGCAGCGCCTGTCGCTCCGTCTACGCAGGCTACGTCGAGTGGCAGGCCGGGCACCGTCCGGACGGCGGGGACTGCTACGCCAAGCCGCTGTTCGGTGCCCGGCACTGGCCGGAGCTCGTCGACCTGGTCGTGATCGTCCGCGACGCGCCGGAAAAGGTGGTACGTTCGCAGGAGTCGATGCAGCTCAGCGTCGAGAGCGCGCTCGAGTACCGCGCGCGGCAACGTGCGCTGCCCCGGCGCATCGGACTCTTGCGGCGCGCGCTGCGTCTGCGCGAATCGCGTGCGCTCTTCCCGCTCGTCATGGAGGAGTGCGATGAGTTCCGCCACATCTGCGAGAGCACCGACCCTCCGCTCGACTACCTCACCCGGACCTCCCGCGACGTGATCGCGGCGGTTGAGGAGCTGAACCGCGAGGCCGGCCGGCCCATCGCCGGGTACACCCACGACGCCGGCGCGCACCTCCACCTGTTCACGTTGCGCGGCGACCTGCGATCGGTGCGCGCGGCGCTCCGCCCCGTGCAGGGGATCGCGCGGAGCTACCTCACGAGCGCCGGGCCCGGCGGCCGCTACCTCGGTCGGCGGCGCGGCTAGCCTGGCGTCGGCGGCGCGCCGGCGCGGGCGGGCTGGTGCGGAGAGCGAACAGTTCGAGTGCGAAGCCGTCCGGGTCGAGCCAGGTCGTGGAGACGGATCCGGGCCGGGGCTCGGGTCGCTCCTCCCCGAGGAAGAGCGGGTAGACTCCCTCCCGCTCGAGCGCCTGCTCGATGCGGTGCAGCCGCTGGGGGCTCTCGACCCGGAAGGCGAGGTGCTCCGCGAGCACCGGCTCCCGTCCGGTCGGAGGGTGGCGCGAGACACGGGGCGGCGCACCGCGCAGCAGCCACAGCGCGAACGCCGGGCTCTGGTAGACGGCGTGCTCTGGTGCGCGCGAGGCGCGGCGGAACCCGAGCCGTCCCAAGAGGAGGTCGTAGAACGGGACGCTCCGGTCGAGGTCGGAGACCTCGAGGGACAGATGCCCAATCTCGGCGGCGTGGCGCGGGCGCGCGCCCTGGCTCCAGGCCCCCGACCGGGGCGCTAGACGGCTAGAGGATGTGCCGATCGTACTCGGGAGCCGGGAGCTCGAGCCCAATAGCGGAGATGAGGGGAGCGATCTCCTTGAGGTAGCGAGCCCGGGCCTCCTCGTTGGTCCAGCGCTTGAGGCCGAGCTCGATCGCCTTGCGGCTCGTGTCGGAGTTGGAGTGCCCGAACATGTCGAGCGCGCGGGGGAACCACTTCTGCACGGCCTCCTGCGCCTCCTCCTTGGACCCGGCGTACTTCGGTCCTTGCTGCACCATGCGGCGCAGCACGTTGAGCCCGAAGTTCAAGTGCAACTGCTCCTCCGACAGCATGAGCGGCATTGCTCGAGCGAGCGGGCCGTAGGCGCACTCTTGGAAGGCGCGGAGCTGGTAGACGCCGACCCGGTCGACGAAGCAGGTGAACGCGCCGACGTCGCTCCACCGTTCGAACTTCATGTTGAACGCGTCGAGCTTGTGCTCCCCCTCCTTCTTGGTGAGCAGCTCGTCAATGTACTTCTGTCCCTCCTCGCCAAAGTCCCGGAGGATGCGGCAGGCCTGCAGCCCGTGGCGGGCCTCGTCGGCGACGATCCGCGCCTCGATCCACCGGTCCTCGAGCGACGGCGCGCTGTCGAGCCAGGGCCGGTGCTGCTGGATGGAGGCGAACTCGGTGTCCGCCTGCACGACCATGAGCCGGATGATGAGGCGGCGCATCTCGGCGGGGATCTCCTCCGCCGACTCATACTTCCGAACGCCGGCCATCTCGCCCCAGAGGATCTCCCGGACCGGCTCGATCGTCCCGCCCTCCTTGAGGATCTGAGAGGTGGGGGCGGAGACGGCGCCGGTCGACGGCGCACTGGGCAGCGACTCCGACGGCATGGGAGCCCTTTCTATGGCCTAACGGCCCTTAAAGGTAGGCTTGCGCTTCTCGGTGAAGGCACCGATTCCTTCCTTCGCGTCCTCGGTGACGAACAGCCGGTTCTGCAGTTCCCGCTCAAGCGCAAGCCCCCCGGAGAGCGGTAGCTCGATCCCTTCGAGCACCGCGCGCTTGATCAGGCTCACCGCGCGGGAGGGCCCGTGGGCCAACGCCCCGGCGTACGCCTGGACGTCGGCGCGGAAGCTCTCCTTCGGGTAGAGATGATTCACCAAGCCGATGGCGTGCGCCTCGTCCGGAGAGAGCAGCCGGCCCGTGACCATGAGGTCGAGCGCCCGCGCCGCACCGATGAGCCGCGGCAACCGCTGAGTGCCGCCCGTGCCGGGGAGCACGCCGAGGGTGACCTCCGGCAGGCCGATCTTCCCGGACTCCTTGGCCATGAGCCGCAGGTCGCAGGAGAGCGCGATCTCGAGCCCACCGCCGACACAGTGTCCGTTGATGGCGGCGATGACGAGCTTAGGGGTGGCGGCGAACTTGTTGAGCGTCTCCTGGCAGTGCAGGCAGAACATCGCCTTGAAGTCCGGCTGGCTGGTCTTCAGCATCTCGATGTCCGCGCCGGCGCTGAAGAAGCCCGGCAAGCCGCTCGTCAGGACGATCACCTTCGCGGCGTCGTCAAAGCGCATCTCCTCGATGGCGAGGTCGAGCTCCTGCATCATCGCGAGGTCGTAGGTGTTCGCCTTGCCCTTGGCGATCTCGATCCAGCCGACGCCGTCCTCGACCTTAGTCGTGATGAATTTGCCCTGCATCGATCCCGTCTCCGCTGTGGAAGGAGCGCGCCGAACGGCGTCTCGGGAATAAGGCTGACGGCGCGCACTCCGGCTACGCCGGCCGGGGGTGCGCCGCCGGCGGTAGCCGCTCCTGGACGCTGCCGTCCGGGAAGCCGACGAGCACCCGCTGCACCAGGCCGATGAACAGACCGCACTCCACGGCACCGGGAAGCCCGTGCAGCAGGGCTTCGAGGCCAGCGGCGTCCTCCACCATCGACTTCGGCGTCAGGTCGAGCACCTCGTTGCCGTTGTCGGTCAGGAACGGCTGGCCCTGGTTGTCGGCGCGCAGCGCCGGTCCCAGCCCGAGCCCCCGCAATTCACGCAGCAGGGCCGGGCGGGCGAACGGGACCACTTCGACCGGGATCGGCACCCGGGTCCCGACGCGAGGGACGAGCTTCGACGGATCCACCAGGATCACCACCTCGCGGCTGAGGCGCGCGAGGAACTTCTCCCGGAACAGCGCGCCGCCGCCGCCCTTGGTGAGCTCGAGGGAGGGCGTCACCTCATCGGCGCCGTCCAGCATCAGGTCGAACCGATCGCTTTCCTCTAGCGAGCGAACCGGTAGTCCGAGGTCGCGCGCGAGCTTCTCCGAGGCGAGCGAGCTCGCGACGCACGTCAGGTCACCCCCGTCGGTGAACCGTTCCGCCAGGGCACGGATGGCCATCGTCGCGGTCGATCCCGTACCGAGCGCGATCGTGGCCCCGCGGTGAACCCGCGCGGCGCCCGCGAGTGCCGCGGCGCTCTTGGCTCGGGTCAGGTCGCCGGCCATGGTTCGCGGGGCGTCCGCGCGCTCATAAACTCGCCGCCGGGGCCGCAGCCTCTACGAGTGCTCCAACCCCAAGGTACATGGGGCGGGCACACCTGCGCGCGCCCGGATGCCGAAGGCCCGTGCCATCCCCCTGGTCGTACTCTCGCTGGGAGGGTCGGTATTCCGAACCGGGGAGGGGGATGCGGCGTATCTTCGCAAGCTAGCGAGCCTGCTGCACGAAGTGGCCACAAGCCATCGACTCGTCGTGACCACCGGCGGCGGTCGCACCGCTCGCGAGTACATCGAGCTCGCCCGGGAGCTCGGGCTCACGCCGATCGAGCTCGATGAGCTCGGCATCGAGGTGACCCGCCTGCATGCCCGTCTTCTGGCCGGACTGTTAGGCCCTCCCGTCTCCCCCACTCCGCCCACGACGTTGGGCGAGGCGGTTCGCGAGGCGCATCGCGGCGGGATCGTGGTGCTCGGCGGCACCGAACCCGGCCACACCACCGATGGCGTGGCGGCCCTCCTCGCTGCCCGGCTCCGCGCCGACCGCCTCGTGAATGCCACGAGCGTGAGCGGCCTGTTCGACAAGGACCCCCGTCGAGACCGATCCGCCCAGCGGATCGAGCGCTGCGGCTGGGATCAGTTCCGGGACCAGGTCGCGAGCGTCGGCCGTGGCGATCCCGGCCAACAGTTCGTTTTCGACGCCTTGGGCGCCGAGCTGCTCGCCCGTTCCCGCATCCCGCTCTGGATCGTGGACGGCCGGGACCTCGACCAGCTCGAGGGCGCCCTGCTCGGTCGGCCGTTCATCGGCACCCGGGTCGAGTGAGAGTCCGGGAACCGTTTTCCGCCGGAGCCACTCGTCCCGGCGATGCCACGGGTCGTGCTGCTGGGGCCGCCCGGCGCCGGCAAAGGGACGCAGGCCGGCCCGCTCGCGGCGGAGCTAGGCGTCCCTCATCTTTCGACGGGCGATCTGCTGCGCGCCGCCGTCGCGAAGGCCACGAGCCTCGGAGCCGAGGCGGACGGCTACATGCGCGCCGGCCACCTCGTGCCCGATGAGCTCGTGCTGCGCATCCTGCGCGCCCGGCTCTCCGAGCCGGACGCCCGGGCCGGTTTCGTGCTCGACGGGTACCCGCGCAACCGCGCGCAGGCGGAGACGCTCGCCGCGCTGGTGGCCGTGGACGACGTGCTCTACTTCGAGCTGCCCGAGGAGGTGCTCCTTGGGCGGCTGACCCAGCGGCGGAGCTGCCCGAGGTGCGGGCGGGTCTACAACCTCTCCACGCGGCCGCCCCGCTCCCCCGGCCGCTGCGATGTGGAGGGGGCCGAGCTCCTCCAGCGCAGCGACGACCGGCCCGAGGCGGTGCGGGTGCGGCTCGCCACGTACCGCGAACAGACCGAGCCGTTGTTGCAGTACTACGCCGGAGCCGGCCTCCTCCGCCGGCTCGACGCCCTCGGCTCGACGGAAGAGGTCGGGCGCCGGCTCCGCGCCGCGCTCCGTCTTCCAAATGTTTAAGCCGCGCCCTCCCGTGGCCGCGCCGGGTCCCGGCTTAGCTCAGTGGTAGAGCGGGGGACTGTAGTCGCGACCGCCGGACACCGGCGGCCCCCGCAGATATCCTCAGGTCGCCTGTTCGAGTCAGGCAGCCGGGACTTCCCGGGGGCCGGTCCGTGACCTTATCCTCACCGGAGCGCCAGAACTCGCCGATGGAGCAGCTCCACCTCGCGGACTTCGAGGGCGCTACCCTGCGGCGGCCCGGCCGGGTCGTGGTCTGCTTCCACGCGAGCTGGTGCGGATTCTGCCGGCGGTTCGTCCCCAGCTTCCGCGCGCGCGACGGGACGGTGCCGGCGACGCTCGCGCTCGCCGACATCTCCGACGAGGAGAATCCGCTGTGGGACCGACTCGGGATCGAGGTGGTCCCGGCGCTCTTCGCGTTCGAGGAAGGAAAGCTCGCCTGGCGCATCGACTCGCCGATGGGTGTGGGGCTCGATGACCGGGCCCTCGCCACCATGACCCAGCGGCTCGGACGGTCCCCCGGTCAGATCAAGTAGGGCACGAGCCGCCAGGTGCGCTCCCGGTACGCCGCGTAGGCCGGGGCGAGCTCGTCGAGGAGCAGCCGCTCTTCCGATCGGATTCGGTAGCCGAAGATGAGGGCAGCGACCACGAGCACGAGCGGTACCGCCTCCCACGCCCCGCTCGCCAGACCAGCCCCTACCATCGAGACCACTATCCCGGTGTAGGAGGGATGGCGCACCCAACGGTACGGTCCGGCCTCGACCAGTTCGTGGTGGTCCACGATCCGGAGGCTGGTGCTGAAGAACCGGCCTAGGACCGCGATCGACCACTGGCGGATCGCAATCCCGGTCAGCATCAGGAGCACCCCCGCATCGACGTAGACGACCGGGAGCGTGGCCCAGCCGAGTGGCCGGAACAGCCCGAGCAGCACGAACGACGCGAGCAGGCCGGCGAGGATGACCACGCCGGAGGCACCACCCGAGCGGCGGCGCGCCGGAGCCATCCCACCGCGGATCGCCGGTACGAGGAGGCTGCCGACGATCTCGCTCAACAGCCAGATGCCGTACGCGAGGCTCACGAGGAGCGTCGAACTGACGCCGAGGAGCGGCACGGACCACTCAGTCTACTCCCCGTGCATGAGGACTTGCCTTGGAGGGAGCAGGGATGCTAGATCCGACGACCGATGCGGTGCACGCCGAGTGCGGGGCGAACCCACGGCAAGGTCCGGCGGGTCCCGCCCCGCCCTCCAAGATCAAATGCGGTTGCCGGGATTCGAACCCGGGTAGGTAGCTTGGGAAGCTACCGTCCTAACCACTAGACCACAACCGCGCGCCTAGCGGGGAAGGGGCCCCGTTCTTGAGGCTTGTGCGAACGGCTAGAGCAGCAGCCCGACCGACTCGGACGGTATTGACGGGGCGGCCGCGACCAGGTCCGAGTTCGACACCAGTCCCTCGGCGCCGCTCGAGTAGTACCCCGCCTTGCGGAGCGCCGCGAGCGCCTTCTTTGGGCTGCTCACTCCGAGCGCGACCAGCACTCGAGCGCCGTCCCGTTGTACTAGTAGGGTGACGTACCGAACATTGATGCGAGCGGCGGCCAGGCAATCCAGCACCTGCAGCAGGCTGCCCGTTCGCTCTTCCAGATGGACCGGAAGCAACTCGCCGGTGCTCGGCTTGAGCCCGGACTCCTCGAGCAACCGCACGGCGCGCGCCGGGTCGCTCACGACGAGCCGGACGGTTCCTCGGTTGGACGTGGCTTCCACCGAGATGGCCGCGACATTGATCCGATTCTCGGCGAGGCTGCGGGCGACCCCGGCGAGCGCCCCGGGTCGGTTCGGCAGACGCAGAGAGATTTCTACGAGGGCCATGTGCAACCCTCCCAGAGGGCGTACCTCCAAAACGCTAGCCCTTCCGCCTGGATTCTAGACGGATGGGCCGCCCGCGATAGGGGCGAGTAGCACCGCCCCGCCCGTGGTCGACAGGTGTCGGGCTTCGCTCAGAGCCGATACCGCCGCACGGCATCGGCCTTGCCCACCCGGGTGGCCGCCCACCACAGGAGGCCGGCTCCGATGACAGAGAATAGCGGAATGATCAGCAAGATCGCGGCTCGCCGGAACCGTTGCTCATCAAAGTACTCCCCCGCCCGCCAGATCCCCAGGAGGTCGCCGGCCCACCCGATCAAGGCGACCACCGCTGCCGCGGCCACGACGAGCCCCGCCGTGCCGACCGCGGTGATCGGGTCAGCGCAGGCGGTCTGCCAGTCTTGGTTCGAGGGCACGGTGGCGAGGCAATCGCTCAGGCCCAGTACACTGTTGAGCAGGAGCGCAGTACTGAGCAGGAGCAAGGGAATCCCCACGACCGCGAGCCAGGTGAGCCGGGCAGGGAGCTCGAATTCCGGATTGTTCTCCCGCAGCTCCCGGAACGCCGAGAGGAGCGCGATTGTGGCGATGAACTGTAAGATCCCACCGATGATGGCGATGAGGATGAGCAGTTCCACGGTGCCAGCGGTGATCGACAGTTGAGGTACGCCCGCAGCGTTTGCCGGGCCGGTGGCGGAGGTCGTGCCGCTCAGCGCCGTGTACGCCGCGTAACTCCAGCCGAAGAGCTGCGCGGCCAGACCCACCCCGCCCGCCACCTGCAGGTTTTGGACCGCCCCTCGGTCCTCGTGCCTTCGGCCTCGGGCGCCCCAGGTGTCGCCCACCGTGGGCGGTGGGACCTCCGGCAGCATGGTGGAAGTGGGCGTGTACGGCCCGGCGGCCACTTTCCCGGCAACCGCCCCGGGACCTAAAGGCCGTTCTCCACCCTCGAGCGCCCCGCTCTCCCGCACAACGGACGGAGCGCTACCGAACGAACGTGGGCGCGGGCCGAGAGGCCCTCAGACCACGGGCCTCGGCCCAGAGGAGCACGGAGCCGATGACCGCAAGGAAAGGGACGAGGAGCAGCACCGTGGCGACTCGGAACCGGGACGCCGAAAAGTGCGCGCCGCAGCGCCAGACTCCGATGAGCAGCCCGAGCCAACCGATGAACGCAAGTATCCCCGTCAGCAGCACCGCGAGCGCGGTACCCCCGGTCGCAGCGGCCTGACTCTGGCAGGAGGCCGTCCAGGAAGCGCCTACGGGGACGGCGTTGATGCAGTTCGCCAGATTGACGAGGGTGCCCAGCAACGCACCCAACGAGAGGAGGAGCAGGGGCGTCGCGAGCAGCGCGAGCCAGACCAGCTTGGACGGGGTCTCGAAGGTGTCGTCGGCCTGCCGCAGGGCGCGGAACGCCCCCAAGTAGTACCACAAGCCGATCATCTGGAGCAGCCCACCGATCGCCGCGAGCACAAGGATCGCTGCGACCGTGCCGGTCGACAACGCAAGGTGAGGGGCTCCCGACGCCGTCATCGAGACCGAGGCACTGGTCGCGCCGCTCCACTCGATGTAGGCCAGTACTCCCCACCCGACCACTCCCGCAATCACGCCGACGAGTCCGGCACGTTCCAGGCTGGCGAGCGCCGGCGCGTCCATGCTCCGAGGCGTCGGTACCTGCCCCGCGGTCCAGGTCGGCTGGATGCGAGGAGGACTCGAGGGGTAGGAGGAAGGAAGGGCCCCTCCGCTCACAATCCCGGGCAGTCACCCCGGGGATGTAAACTCCCGCATCGAGGTGGCCCGTTCCGCGACCCGAACCGGCGCCCACCGAGCTCTGGCGGGTTTTCCTGCGGGTTGCCGGCCCCGCCGCTTCCGCACGTATTTATACCGGAACTCGGCTAAATTCCGCTGCTCTAGGTGGTTCGCTACTAGGGCGAGCTTTGCGATGGGGGGTTTCAGGCGCCCAGACGGGGGACGGCGGTATCGCCGTCACCGACGGCTCTCTCGGGAATCCCGGGGGGTGGTCTCGGTGGTCGGGGCGCTCCTGGCCCTGCTCGTGTTCTTCGCCCTCTTCGGGATCTTCGTGACGCAGTACGTTCCGCTCTGGATGAACGACAACGAGGCACAGTTCACGGGCCAGGTGCAGGCCTCCTTTGCCGAGCTCAAGCAGAACATTGACCTCCAGACCACGCTCGGCGGCCCCCAGGTGCTCTCCGTGCCGTTCCCGCTCGCCTCCCAGGGTATCCCGCTCTTCGCGGCCCCGACGACGGCGACGCTGAACTACATCCCGCACACGCAGGGCGTCTACGCCAGTGTCACGATGCAGTACGGCCCCGGCGGCCAGCGCAACTTTGTCTACAACCAGAGCCTCGGCACGCTGCAGGTCACCGTCCCCAACCGGTACTTCCCCCCGCAGCAGTTCATCTACGAGGACGACGCGGTCATCCAGTCGCAGGGGGACCGGCAGCAGGTCATCGAGTACCCTCCGCTCATTTCGATCAACTCCTCCGGCAACTACCAGAGCGTCTCGCTGACGATCGTCCAGCTGTTCGGCAACGCTACGCAGGTGGTCTCGACCGGTACCGACGAAGTGTACACTCACTTCGGCAGCCTGACGAGCTTCCCGAGCAACGGGAGCCTGAGCGCCCCCGGCGCGCCGTTCACGGTCACCATCGTGATCGGGACCAACCAGCCCTGCGCCTGGGCGACGTTCCTCAACGCGACCCTCGGCGAGGCCGGGCTGCCCTCGGGTGCTTACACGCTCGCGCCGAGCACCTGCGTGGCCGGGCTCGGCGCGTCGGTGCCGGTCAAGCTCGTGTTCACCGAGCTCACCAGCTTTGACCTGTTCGTGGCGACGAGCACGATCGTCACCGGCATCGGGGAGATCTGATGAGCACCACCTTCCGCGTCCGGATCCCGCACAAGGTCGGCCCGGAGGGAACCGGGGCCCCCGCCCGGATCCGCCGCCCGGCGACGGAGGAGCAGGACGAGGAGGAGGCGCCGGTCGTGGACCTGCCCGGGACGTTCATCACCGCGATGCCCCCGCTGCCCGACGTGGACTGCGAGCAGCTCGAGGTCAACGCGGTCACGCCCCCGTACTCCTACTCCCGGGTCACCTACAACGACCGGACCAAGGAGTACCTCTACGAAGCGATCGAACCCCAGCTCTCCGGCCACGAGCGGGAGCTGCTCGACCACCTCAAGTCGACGCTCACCCAGATCATCGGCTCGGAGGTGGCCTCCCTCTCCGCCCCCGAGAAGCGCAGCTTCCTGCGCGGCGAGGTGGAGACCTACCTTGCGACCCGGGGGATCACCCTCTCCCCGCTCTCCACCGAGCGGATGATCTACTACATCCAGCGCGACTTCGTCGGCTTCGGCCCCGTCGACGTGTTGATCGCCGACCCGCTGATCGAGGACATCAGCTGCGACGGCGTCGAGGTGCCGCTGTTCGTCTTCCACTCGAAGTACGAGTCGGTGAGGACCGACGTCGCCTTCCCCACCGAGGAATCGCTCAACAGCTTCGTCATCATGCTCGGCCAGCGCTGCGGCAAGGCCGTCAGCGTCTCCTCGCCGATCCTGGACGGTACGACGGTAGAGGGCCACCGGGTCCAGGCGACCTACGGGCGGGAGGTGACCACCCGCGGTGGCAGCTTCACCATCCGGCGATTCAAGGAGAAGCCGTTCACGCCGGTCGACTTGATCCTGAACGGCAGCGCGAGCGAGGAGATGATCGCCTATTTCTGGCTCGCGGCCGAGCAGGGCGAGTCGCTCATCATCTGCGGCGGTCCGGCCGCAGGGAAGACCAGCACCCTCAACGCTATCGCCCTGTTCATCCCGCCCACCTCCAAGATCGTCTCGATCGAGGACACCCGCGAGGTGAACCTCCCGCACGAGAACTGGATCCCGGGAGCCACTCGCAGCGGTACCGGCGACCGCGGCCCGGACGGCAAGGCCGCCGGGGAGGTCGACATGTTCGACCTGGTGCGCGCCGCGCTACGGCAGCGCCCGAACTACATCATCGTGGGCGAGGTGCGCGGCAAGGAGACGTACACCATGTTCCAGGCGATGGCCACCGGCCATACCACCTACTCGACGATGCACGCCGACAGCGTGAAGTCGATGGTCAACCGGCTCGAGAACCCGCCGATCAACACACCGCGTATCCTGCTCTCGGCGCTCAACAACGTCATCATCCAGATCCAGGCGCGCACCGAGAAGGGCGTCGTGCGCCGCCTGAAGCAGGTGCTCGAAATCGTCGGTTTCGAGCCCGAGACGAACGAGCTGATCACCAACACCGTCTACGAGTGGGACCCCGGCTCGGACAAGTTCACCTTCAAGGGTCACTCGTTCCTGTTCGACAAGATCATGGAAATCAAGAACTTCACCCACGAGGAGATGGACGCCGAGTTCCAGCGGCGCGTCGGCGTCATCCACCACCTGGTCTCGAAGGGCATCAACGACCACCGGCAGCTCTGGCGGCTCATCTCGGGCTACTACAAGGACCCCGAGGAAGTCATGCGACGCATCACGGAGGCCGCCGCGTGAGCGCGAAGCCTGCGACGCCCGCGACCCCCGCCCCTCCGATCCGTTCCGCGGCCCGGCCCGCGCCGCGCCCTCCCCCCCCGCGCTCCGTGCGGGTCGCCAAGGGGGAGCAGCCGCCCCATTCGGGCCTCAACAGCTTCCAGCAGTGGGCGTGGAAGACCTTCAAGGGGCCCGCTACCGCCCACCCGCCGGACCCGACCCTGGAGGAGAACCTGCTCAAGTCGCACATGCGGATCCGCGCCGACGAGTACCTCGCGATGGTCTATGCCGAGACGCTGATCGCCGCGGTCGTGCTCGCGGTGACAGGTGTCCTGATCGCGGTGTTCCTCGCGTTCGCCGTCGGCAGCCCGCTGCTCGGGCTCGTCCTCGGCGTGCTCGTGCCGGTCATGCTGACGCCGCTCACCTTCCTGATCCTGCGTGGCGCCCCCGGCTCCCGGGCCCGCTCCCGGGGTCGCGAGATCGACCGGCGCATCTCGGTCGCCATGAACTTCATGAGCGCCATGTCGAGCGCCGACGTCAACATCGACCAGATCTTCGGCGAGCTCGGACGCCAGAAGCGGATCTACGGCCAGGTCGCCGAGGAGGCGGCCTGGATCACCCGCGACACCGAGCTGCTCGGCGTCGACATCCTGACCGCCATCCGGGAGGGCGCCACCCGCTCCCCCTCCAAGCGGTTCCAGGACTTCCTGCAGGGGGTCGTGACGACCGCGACGAGCGGTGGCCAGCTCAAGCCGTACTTCCTGCTCAAGGCCGAGCAGTACGAGGCGGAGAACAAGCTCGCGGGTCTCCAGCGCACCGAGACGATGGGGCTCATGGCCGAGGTGTTCGTCATCGGCGTGGTCGCCTTCCCGCTGTTCCTGGTCATCATCCTGGCCATCTTCGCCATCATCGGCGGGAACGGGGGGTTCGTCCTCACCCTGCTCTGGGCGATCGTCGCGCTCCTGATCCCGCTCTCCGAGGTCGGCTTCATCTTCGCCATGAACACCTTCGCGACGGAGTGAGCCGATGGCAACGAGCTACGCACCGGTGAGCAAGCGGGTCCTCCTGCCGGGCCTCGCGCAGCAGACCCGCCCGGCGCTGTCCAACGACAAGATCGCCCTCATCGGTGGCTCGGCCGCCGCGATGGCCTTCTTCGTCGTCGCCGCGCTCAACTGGACAGGGGCGCTCTACCTTCCCGTCCGGCCGGGGGAGCCCGGCGGCCTCGACGTCGCGCTCGACTACATCACCTTCGGGATGCTGGCCTTCCTCGCCCCGTACGGGTTCATCCGGAACGGCCAGCTCGAACGGATCGAGAAGATCGAGGACCGGCTGCCGGACTTCCTGCGCGACGTGGCCGAGGCCGGCCGGTTCGGGATGACCCTACCGGACGCCATCATCTCCGCCAGCAAGGGGCGGTACGGCCTCCTCACCGACGAGATCAAGAAGATGGCGAGCCAGCTCGAGTGGGGGGTGCCCGTGGCCACCGCGCTTCGGCTCTTCGAGGAGCGGGTCCCCACGCCGCTCGTCCAGCGGGTGGTCTCGATCATCGTGCGCGCCAACGAGGCCGGCGGCAACGTCGCCGACGTGCTCACGATGGTGGCGCGCAACGCCTCCGATGCGAGCCTGGCGGACAAGGGCCGGAGGGTGACGATGCTTACCTACGTCACGGTCATCTACATCTCCTACGGCGTGTTCCTGGTCACGATCCTGATCCTCTCGGCGCAGTTCCTGCCCGCGATGATCCAGGCCGGCCAGTCGGTCTCGAACTCGGCGCTGGGCGGCTCGAGTTCGGTCTCGCTACAATTCCAGCTCGTGCCCGCGCTCTTCCTCGCCTTCTTCGTGGCCGTTATCGCCCACGCGGTGGGCGACGGCGTGATGGCCGGTGTGCTGCACAAGACCCGGATCGCCGAGGGGTTCATCCACGCGACCGTCATGCTCGCGATGGGCTGGGTGCTGATGCGGTTCTTCGTCCCGCAGTTCTCGTAGGTGGAACGTTCCGATGAGCGGTGAACTAGCAGAGACCCCCGCCTCCGGCCCCGAGACCGAGGAGGAGGCGCCCCGCAAGGCGCGCTTCTCCCCGCTGCTCAGGATGGGGGCCGCCGTCCGCAAGGGCCGCTCCGAGCCGCGCCCGATCCGGCTCGCCCAGCTGGGGCTCTCCGGCCAGGGCTCGGCCGAGCCGGTGACGCCGATCCCGCCGATCTCCGACCCGGACGTCACCGAGCTCGAGATGGCGCCGATCCGCGAGGGCGTGAGCTACGTTCGGATCTCCTTCCACAACGTCCGCAACGAGCACCTCTACGAGGTCATCGAGCCCCCGCTCTCCGACATCGAGAAGGAGCTGCTCGGGCACCTCAAGACCGCCCTCGTCGACCGGTTCGAGCCGCTCCCCGAGCTCGACGCGCCGACCAAGCGGCGCGAGCTCCGCCGGATGATCGACGACCTGTTCACCTTCTGGGAGCTCTCCCCGAGCCCCACCACCAAGGGCCGGTTGCTCTACCACCTCGAGCGCGACTTCGTCGGGTACGGCATCGTGGATGTGCCGATGACCGACTCGGAGGTCGAGGACATCAGCTGCGACGGGGTGGGGATCCCGCTGTACATCTACCACCGGAAGTACGGTTCGATCCGGTCCAACCTCAAGTTCACGAGCGCCGAGCTGCTCGACCGGTACGTCATCTGGCTCGCCCAGCGCTCCGGCAAGCACATCTCCGTCGCGAGCCCGCTGCTCGATGCGACCGTCCCCGACGGTTCGCGGCTCCAGGCGACGCTCGGCAAGCACGTCACCAAGCGCGGCAGCTCCTTCACCGTGCGCCGGTTCCGGGACAACCCGTTCACGCCGGTGGACCTGCTCACGTTCAAGACGATGAGCCCCGAGATGATGGCCTACCTCTGGATCGCCATCCAGAACGGTCAGTCGATGATGGTCTGCGGGGGCACGGCGAGCGGCAAGACCACGACGCTCAACGCGACGTTGTTGTTCATCCCGCCGCAGATGAAGATCGTCTCCATCGAGGACACGCGGGAGCTCAACCTCCCGCACGAGAACTGGGTGCCCTCGCTCACCCGCGCCGGCTTCGGCGCGAAGAACGTGATGAGCGGCAAGTCGCCGGGCGAGATCGACATGTTCGACCTCCTCGCGACCGCGCTCCGCCAGCGGCCGCAGTACCTGATGGTCGGAGAGGTGCGCGGCGCCGAGGCGTTCATCGTCTTCCAGGCGATGGCCACGGGCAAGACCTGCTACACCACCTTCCACGCCGAGAGCGTGAGCGCGATGGTCCACCGGATGGAGAACCCGCCCATCTCGCTGCCGCGCTCGCTGGTGAGCGCGCTCAACCTCGTGCTGCTCCAGCGGCAGGTGAAGGTCGGCACGAAGATGACCCGGCGCGTCCAGTCGCTCACCGAGATCGTCGGTCTCGACCCCGAGACCAACGAGCTGATCACGAATTCGGTCTACTCCTGGAACCCGAGCGACGACAGCTTCCTGTTCAGCGGCCACTCCTACATCTACGAGCGCGTGGCGCTCATGAAGAACTGGTCTATGAAGGAGATCGAGAAGGAGGTCCGCGCCCGCGTGGACGTCCTCGAGTACATGCGCCTCAAGGTCGCCCAGGGGACGCGGCAGAAGCCGTTCACCCACCGGGACGTGGGTCGGCTCGTGGCGTTCTACTACAAGGACCCGGCCGCCGCCGTCGCCGAGGCGCGCTCCGAGCTCGAGCGCGCCCGCCCCGGCACCGGCCGAACGGGCTAGCCGCTCTCGATGGCGGGCCGGCCGTTCGCTGCGCTCCAGGGGCCGCAGGGCAGTCCCGTCACCCTCTGGCAGGAGGATTCGCTCCTCGGGCTGCGCCGGCGGGTCTCCGCCGGTTCGGTCGACGTCGTCGTGACCTCGCCGCCGTACAACCGGAAGGTGCCCTACCGAAGCTACCGGGACGACCGGCCCCGGAGGGAGTACCTTCGCTGGATCGCGCGGCTCGGCCGCTCGGTGGACCGGGCGCTCTCCGAAGGGGGCTCCTTCTTCCTGAACATGGGCGGCTCGCCGAGCGACCCGTGGATGCCCTGGGACGTGGCCGGTGCGCTGCGGGAGCGGTTCGTCCTGCAGAACGTGATCGTCTGGCTCAAGTCCGTGGCCATCGACCGGGCGCACGTGGGCGCCGCCTCGGGCCTGACCCGCGACCTGGTCGTAGGGCACTACAAGCCGCTGCGCTCCGAGCGGTACGTCCACGGAGCGTACGAGTACGTCTTCCAGTTCACGCGCGACGGCACCGTGCCGATCGACCGGCTCGCGGTCGGGGTCGCGTACTCGGACAAGTCCAACCTGCGACGTTGGCGCGGCGTCGACAGCGACCGGCGATGCCGAGGCAATGTCTGGTTCCTCCCCTACCGCACCATCCGGCGGCGTGCGTCCGACCGTCCGCATCCGGCACCGTTCCCGCCGGAGCTGCCGGAGCGCTGCCTGCGCCTGCATGGCCTCCCGCGAGCTCGGCTCGTCGTGGACCCGTTCGTAGGGATCGGCGCCTCCGCCGTGGCCGCGGCCCGTCTGGCCCGACCGTTCGTCGGCTTCGACGTGGATGCCGAGTATCTGGCCGAGACCCGTCGGCGCCTCGAACGGCTGGGGACGGAGGATTAAGTGCTCGGCTCCAGTGAACCGTTGTCGACAGGG
Organism: Thermoplasmata archaeon; assembly: GCA_022749995.1. GTDB lineage: Archaea > Thermoplasmatota > Thermoplasmata > Lutacidiplasmatales > UBA184 > JAKIVR01. Next base: position 223,634 of record JAKIWO010000001.1, read on the forward strand.
ATGGGTTCAGTGCGCACGACGGCCGGGAGCCTTCCCCGGTGGGAAGCCGGCACGGGTCGATACATCTCGAGCGAACTCCGCCCGCGCCTGGTCCGGGAAGGGGAGCGCTCGCTGGTCGAGGCGCTCGCACGGGCCGTGGACGACCGGGACCTCGGGGCGCTCGCCGCCCTGTCCGCCCGCGAGAAGCGGACGCTGCTCGCCGCACTCGACCGGAACCTCGAGCACCGGGGACGGCGGAGCCCGGACCCGCGACTCGTCGTGGCGCTCACCGGACTGCTCAGCCCGGAGATCCTCGGCGACACGAGCGCCGATGCGCGGGCCGCCGGCCCGTCACGGTAGCGACTAGCCGCGTTCCATCGCGGCGGTCAGGCAGTGGGCCCCGCCGAAGGCACCGGTCAGGTTCTCGAGCGGCACCCGGACGCTGTCGAGCTTGACGGCACAGGCCTCGGGGGAGTTGGGGAAGAACCGATTCTCGGTGTGGAGCTCTCCGTACTCCTTGGCGGCGCGGAGGTAGAGCCGGTGGTACCGTGCCGGGTCCCGCTCGGCGATCCGGCGGAGGTTGGCGAGCACCCGCTCGGCGTTCCGGCCCACATCGGGCACCACGATGGAACGGTCGCGCATCGTGAGGAAGTTCGTGGCGTAGCAGAGCTGCTCGAGGGTGCTGAGCCCGATCACCCGCTGGCCGTGCGTCTTTTCGAGGTACGGCAGCAGGAACGTGGAGTGGGCCCGGTGGTAGCTGCCCCGGTCGCGCAGATAGACGTCGACCTTGGCCCGCTCGAGCATCTCGCGGTACCCCACGGCGATCCCGTCCCCGGCGAAGTTGAGGTAGGTGTCCAGGTGCATGTTCACCATCGCGTCCGGGCGTCCGAGCAGTGGGTGGCTCGGCTGGTGCACTACCCCGACCTCAGGGTACGCGACGCCGCTCGCGAGAAACTCCTGGACACCGGTGGCGTTGGTTCGATCGCCCGTACCCAGCAGGGCGAAGTCGCCCGCGGGCAGGAAATCCCCGCCCTCGAACGTCCCCCGCTCGATGGTGCCGATCGGGACATCTCCCGTGGAACGCCAGACGAAGCTGGTGAGCTCGCTCTCCCGACGGCGTTGCGGCTTCGCCGGACGGCCCACGACGATCCCGCGGTCGGTGACCGCCTGCTGGTCCCGCAGGAAGAACAGGTTCGTCAACGGCTCGCGCAGGGTGGGGAAGCTCCCGACCGAGCGACTGCCCCGGCGCTTCTCGAAGCGGAACTCAGGGGCCAGCACGAGCGTCTCCACCAGCATCGCCCGGTCCAGGCGACGGACCGACTCGCGGAACTCGCGCCGGGCGCGCGCGGCTCCGGGCCCGCGGAAGGTGACGGCCTCGAGCACCCGCTCCACCAGCGCTTCGGCCACCTCGGCCCGGCGCCCGGCCGCCTGCAGGAGCAGCTGGTCGAGGAGCTGCACCTGGACCCCGAAGCCGGAGCGGAGCGTCTCGACGAGTTCCTCGTGTTCCCGGCGGGCGCGGGAGAGGGAGAACACCCGTTCGTACAGCGCCTGGTACGGTTCGAGGAGGCCGAAGAACGCCTCCATCCCCGGCGGCCGCAGCACCACCCGGCGCAGCGGATGCCACTCCGCGAGCACCCGCGCCGACATCGAGTGTTCTCCGACGGAGCAAGGCCGGTGCCGGAGTGATAAGGCTAGCCGAAGTTGCGGTGCGCGGGAAGCCCCCGCCGGAGCTAAGTAGGCCGGCCTACGGCTTCTTCCATTCCGTCATGGGCTTGCGCTTCACGCCGGCCATGCGGGCAAAGGTGTTCTTCCCGCCTTCCTTGGCCGCGTGCCCGGCATCGACGAAGGCGTCGTGGGTGGCGTTGATCGCCCGGGTCGTTCCCGTGACCACGGCATCGGCGGCGGTGACGAGTCCGCCCTTAACGGCGCCGGGGAGCTTCCGGAGCTCCGTGTCGATGGTCCGCTGGGCGTTGGTGAAATCGTCCTCGAGCGCCCACAGGAGGTACTTCGCCTCCTTGCGGGTCGTGGTCGGAAGCCGCGCGATCTTGGCCTCCATGTCGTCGTACTTCAGGGTGAAGTCGTGGCCGATCGCCCGCGCCGCGTGGCGCAGTTCACTCACGTGGCGGCGCAGCTCGGCTTGCTCGGCAGTCTCGGACGACATGGGGTCCACCGTCCTCGGAGGCTCGGGCGGGGGGGCTTAATACCTGACGGTTCGACCGGCAACGGTCCGGCCTATCCGCCCATCCGGCGGTCCGCCTTGCGCTTGCGGCCCTTGCCGGGCTCGGTCCGGGGCACCGGCACGGGTTCCGGTGGCGCTCCCGTTTCCCGGGGAGCCCGCTCCGTTTCCCGGCCGCCGGCCCACCGTACCAGCAGTTCGAACGCGAGCCGCCCGGGCTCCGTGACCACGAGCTCGCCGTGGAGCTCGCGCGCGATCAACCGTGCCGCCCGCTCGTACTCGGGGTTCTCGCTCTTGATCAGCAGCAGGGTGAACCGCAGCGGGTCGATGTTGGAGAGCTCCGCCGCGCGGAGCAGGGCGCTCTCCATCGCGGCATCGAGGTTGCCGCTGCGGACCGTCCCGTCCGAGGCCGTGTACGACTCCGGTAGTCCATCGGTGATCACGTACAGCTCCTTCCGTGTGGCGCGGGAGCCCCGCAGCAGCAGGAAGGCGGTCCGCAGCGCTTCGCCCGTGTTGGTGAAGGAGCCCGCGGGACACTCCCAGAGCTCGAGGAGGTCGAGCACTCGGACGTCGTTGTCGAACGCGAGCACGTCGATGATCGCGTCCGGGTACTTCCGCCGCACGGCGCTGTAGAGCGCGAGCAGCGCCTTCTTGGCGGCCGCCAGCTTGCCGGACTCCTCCATCGAGCCCGACTTGTCGAGCGCGAGCACGACGTGGGCCCGCTCGCTCGTGATCTCGCGGTAGATGAGGCTCGTGTCCTCGTCGATGTGGCGTTGTCCGGCCTGGCGAGCGGCGATGATCGAGGAAGGAATGTCGAGGTGCGCGATCTCCTCGGGCTGGCGCAGCCGCGCCTTCTCGTACACTCCGGTCGAGCCGCCCCCCTTGAGGGAGAGCCGGGCCGAGCCGGGAAGGTCGCGCCGTTCCGATTCGAGCAGCAACCGCGCAAACCGCTCGACCAACGAGTACGTGACGACGAGCTCCCCGGAGCGCTCGGCCACCAGTCCGCGCTCAGTGAGCTCCCGCCGCAGCCGCTGCTCCTCGGCCGTGCGCACCCAACGGTCGGCCTCCGCCTCCGAGCGGCGTCGGGCCTCCTCCTTCTCGGCCTCGAGGGCCCGGCGCTGCGCCTCCGCGTCCTGGCGCTTGGCCTCGGCCTCCCGCTGCAGGGTGCTCTCCTGCCGTTCGATGGTTCCCTCGACCCGCTCCTTGAGCTCGGTGCGCTGGGGAGCGCTCAGCCGGGCGAGCGCCTCGCCCAGCGCCGAAGGGCTCAGCGCGCGGCCGCCACCGCTCAAGGTCGCGATCGGAAGGTCACGGCCCGGAGGAGGGGAGGGCTGCTTGGAACGCCGGCGACCCAAGAGGCCCAGCAACCAATCGACGAACCTCCGCAGCGCCGCGCGGATCCGCGCCCAGAGGCCCGGGGCGGGAGGGGGCGTGTTCCACGAGGCATCCGGGAGCAGGAGCGCCGCCTGTACCTCCGACAGGAGATCCGGGTCGACCACCCGGCTGAGGTCGAGGGAGCGAGCCCGCCCCAGGCGCTCCTCGAGCGCCGTCAGCTGGGCGCGGATCGCCTCCTCGGAGCGGATGCGAACACGCTCTAGCTCCTCGGCCTGACGGCCGTACTCCTCCATCGACCGAGCCACGTGCCGGGAGAACTGGCGGCGCAGCCGCTCGCGGAGCTCGGCGACCCGCTGGGCCACCGACTCCTCCTCGCGCGCCGAACGCTGCAGGAGCCGGCGTGCCCCCTCGAGCCCCTCCTCCGCCAGCGCCCGGACCAGCGCCGACCGGTCGAGGGTGTCGAGCAGATCGTCGGAGCGGATCTCTTCGAGCGCCTGGGCGCAGTCTGGCAGGGCGAAGTCGCTACGCGCCGACGTCGTCCTCGGCCCCCGGTTCGCAGCGGAACAACGAGTGCCGCTCGAGGAGCGAGAACTCGGCGAGGGCAGCGTCCCGGGGGGTCACGGGGCTCGGGGGACGTTCCCGGTCCCGCACCCAGCCGAGGAACGTCTGGAACCGGGGGAACAGGGAACCGCCGTCGGAGAGCTGGGCTTGCAGCGACGCGTCGGGCAGCAGCCGTCGGCCCTCACCGACGAGCGCCTCGGCCTCGCCGGCATTCTCCCGGAGTGGGCCCCGGAAGTAACGGCACCAGTAGACCAGGGAGCTTCGCTTCAGCGCCTCCTCCAGGTGGTTGTTGAGGAACTCCTGCACGCGGCGCGTGTTCTGCTGGAAGGACTCCCCGCTGCGGGCGCGGATGCGGCCGCGCATCGCGTGGAGCAGACCCGACTTCAAGTCCTCCGCGGTCGGGACCGGCCGGCCCGCAAGTACGGCGAACGCCGAGGTGCGGTGGGCCACGTCGATGAGCGTCCGGTTGGAGCCGACCTCGCCGGTGTCGGGGTTGTCGTCGGTCGCGCGCAGTCGCCAGAGCTCGATCGTCCGGACCCCGGCGTCGAGCAGGATCTCCGGCAGGTAGGCTCCCCCGCTCGCCGTGTATCCCAGGTCGACGATCCGCCGGTTCTCGGCGTGGCGGGAGTTGAACCCGACGTGGAGGCTGGTGAGCCGGTCGGAGAGGGGGTCGTTGATGTTGTCCAGGTCGGAGAGGTTCGACGTGCAGATGGCGACGAAGCTCGCTGGAAAGCTCTCCCGGGACTTGGAGGGGGTCACCGTGCCCTCTTGGAGCGCTTGCAGCAGCACGTTCTGGGTGCCGAGCGGCAGCTTGCCGATCTCGTCCACCAGCAGGAGGCCCCGGTTGGCCTGGAGCAGTTTCCCCGGCTCGAGTACGAGCGGGCTCATCGGGTCCCCGATCTCCTCGAGGCGTCGCAGATTCACGTTACCGGTGAGGTGGTCCGGGAACACCTCGCTCGAGCCCTGCAGCCGCGCGAACCCGTACCCCTCCCGCAGCCGCACCACCTCGGCGGGTACCGCCTTCGGGTCGACGCTGCCCGGGTTCCACCGCGCCACGTCCCCCTCAGGTACGAACCTCCGCCGGCAGATCGGACACGGGGGGAACCGGGCCGCGAGCTCGGCGTCCACGAGCGAGAGCGGGTGGTCGAGCACGGGGCAACCGGGAACCACCCAGGTCGCCTTCGGGAACAGATCCCAGAGGGCCTTGGCGAGGCTCGTCTTCCCTGCGCCGGACGGTCCGAAGAATAGGAGGTGAGCACCCGAGACCAGCGCGGCGACGAGGTCCTCGTAGGTGTCGTACGGAAGGATGGTGCTCGGGAACAGCGCAGCGATCGCCTGCTCCCGCGTGAGCCCCTTGGCCCGCAGCCCCTCGAGCAGAGCGAGTAGCTCGGTGCGGAACCGCTCCGTGGGGGATGCGATCGACTCGCCCCGCTCCGCCAGCTGTGCCGCCGTGGCCTTGGCCCCGATGGACGCGGACGGCCGGGGCGCCGTGGGGGCGCGTTCGGCCACGGCGCGGCGAGCCGGGTGGCCCATATCTAGTTTGTCGCAACTCGGAGCTGCGCCGGCGCGATCCTCCCTCGACGACCGAGGGCGACGGACGCTCCGCCGCCACCATTATGTAGGGTACCCCCGTGGGCGCGCGCGCATGGCCGAGGAGGAGGGCGGCAAGAAGACGCCGCTCGCGCGGACCGTCAAGGACAAGTGGCGATCCAAGCACTGGTTCCAGGTCAAGGCGCCCAGCCTCTTCCAGCGGGTCACGCTCGGCGAGACGATGGCCTCCGAGCCGGAGCAGGTGGTCGGTCGACAGCTTGAGACCACGCTGCAAGAGCTCTCCGGGGGGAGCGACATCGGCAAGGCCCACGTGAAGCTCCGGTTCGCCATCGAACGCGTCAGCGGCGACAATGTCGCCGAGAGCCGGTTCGTCGGGCACGAACTGACGAGCGACTACGTGCGGCGCTTGGCGCGACGCAAGCGCTCGAAGATCGACACCACGCTCACGGTCACGACCAAGGACGGGGTGCAGATCATCCTCAAGCCCGTCGCGGTCGGGGAGCAGCGCCTGCAGGCGAACCTGCGGACGCAGCTCCGCCACAAGCTCCGCAGCATTCTCATCGAGGAGGCCGCCAAACGTACCGCGCCGGAGTTCGTGCGCGAGATGCTCCAGGGGGAGCTCGGTCGGTTGATGGCGAACGGCTTGCGGACCCTCTACCCGCTCAAGAAGATCGAGATCCGTAGCTCCGAGGTGCTCGGCATGATCGCTGATGAGGCCGAGGCACCGGAGCTGGCGCCGGAGAGCATCGAGCCTCCAGCCGCGCCTCCGACGGTCGGCCCCGAGGCGGCGCCCGAAGCTGTCGGCGCCTGAGCCGCCCGTGTCCGCGTTTAGCGGTATTCCTGTCGGGGTGGCTCAGCCCGGTAGAGTACGGGACTCATAGCGCGGCGGCGCTGCCGCCGCGGGAGAGATCCTGGGGCCGGGGGTTCAAATCCCCCCCCCGACACCCGAACCCCGGTTTTCTGACGTGAGATTGCCTCGATTACCGGTCATGTTCGTAGGGATATGAACCTCTAACGCACCCGAAGCGCCGTAGCGTCTGAGTGACCTCCTCAGTCCCGGGGGGATTCTGCCCAGAAGGGGGCCCGGGCCGCGACAACTCTCCCGTGCACCGAAGTCTTCTTGTATTGTAATGCATTATAATATCCGGGGGACCTAATGGCCGAGTTCGAGGCCACAGTGCGGCGCGTTGGAGACTCCATGGGAGTCATCATCCCGCATCGCGTCATGACTCAAATTGGCGCCCATCCGGGCCAACGCCTTCGAATCGTGATTCCGGAGAAGGTCGACTGGAGCTCGGTGTGGGGAAAGTTTCGAACGC
>JAKIWO010000010.1 GCA_022749995.1 Thermoplasmata archaeon
CAGGTTGAGGTCGATGTCCTCGGCGGTGATGAATCTGGGGTCGAAGCCCTGGAGCCGCTCGAACAGGTACCGCCGGTACCCCAGGTTGCACGAGGGGTAGGTGACGTCGCTCCCCTCGAGGTAGAGCTCGACCCGCTCCATGGGTCCGTAGAATCCCCGGCCGAGCACCGTCGTTCGACCCGCGACCACATCGGACCGGGCAAATCCACGCCGCAGCGCCGCCAGCCAGCCCGGGTCGGCCACGCAGTCACCGTCGATGAACGCGATCCACTCCGCGCGGGCCTCGCCGGCTCCCGTGTTGCGCCCGATCCCGCGCGAGCCGTACCGCTCGATGACCCGCAGCAGCCCCGGGTGCTCCGCGGCGAACTCTCGCGCGTAGTCTGCCGTCCCATCGTGGGAGAGGGCATCGACGAGGATCACCTCGAACGGCGGCTGCTGCAGGAGAAGGCTCTCCAGCATCGATGGAAGGTTCCGCGCCTCGTTTCGGACCGTGCAGACGATCGAAACGAACGCCGGCGAGGCGCTGGGCGTTCCGTGCGGGTCAGTCGGATCGATCATGCGAGCGGACGGACCGTACTACGCGTCGGAAGTACATCTACATCCGGTGGGCCGCCTGGGCGGCTCGATGCAACGACTACTTGCCGATGTCCATGACGACGACGTCCTTGACCGCGCGCATGCTCTTGAACGGGAGCACGAGCCGGCCGGAGCCGTCGGTCTGGAACAGGCGGGACTCGACATCCTCACTCGGTGTCACGAGCACGTGCGCGATGTTCCCGTTGCCGGTGTCCACAACGAAGTTCTCGATCAGTCCGAGTATCTGTCCGTCGTTGGTCATCACCGTCTTTCCCCGGAGTTCGGTGAGAAACTTGCGCATCGAGGGCCTCGGCGGACGATGGCGGAGTTCGCTATTTAACCATTGTCGAGCGCAGGAAGCGCCGGACGGCCGGTTTGCACCCCGGGAGCCGGTCTCGTCTCCGTCGAGAAAACGGTCGCGGCAACCCTTATATCGGGAACCCGGGTCGAGGGCCGCTCCACCGATGCTTCGCACTATTCGCAAGGGGGACCCGGAGCTCCGGGCCACGCTCATCGAGCTCCGAAAGGCCTCCCGTTCGCATCACGCACCGATCTGGGCCGCCGTGGCCGAGAGGCTGGACCGCCCCCGCCACCAGATCCAGCCGGTCAACGTGAGCCGGCTCGAGCGGATCGCCCGCGAGTCGGAAACCGTCGTCGTAGCCGGCAAGCTCCTCGCCGCCGGGACCCTTCGCAAGAAGGTCACCGTCGCCGCCTATCGGTTCTCTGTCGGGGCACGCGAGAAGGTCCAGAGCGCCGGAGGACAAGCGATCACGATCCACGAGCTGATCCATTCCAACGCCGAAGGCAAGGGGGTGCGGCTGCTTGGCTAAGGCTCCGGCACCCAAGACCGCGGCCTCACCGTCGGCGTCGAGCACCCCGCCGGTCTCCGCGAGCTCTCGCTCCAAGGACAAGGGTCCGCCCCGGACGATCGTGGATGCGAGCGACCTGGTCCTCGGGCGTGCCGCGAGCGTCATCGCCAAGCGCCTGCTCTCCGGCGAATCGATCGTCGTCATCAACGCCGAGAAGAGCGTCATCACCGGTTCTCGCGAGAGTGTGCTGCGCACGTATCGGGAGAACCGCGCTCGTGGCTCGGTGCGCTCCGGCCCGCACTTTCCCCGGTATCCGGACCGGATCTTCCGTCGCACCGTCCGCGGGATGCTGCCGCACCTGAAGCCCCGCGGGCGCGATGCCTTCGACCGTCTCGAGGTCCACATGGGGGTACCGCCGGAGTACTCGAGCGGGACCCGCGAGACGCTCGAGCGGGCCAAGATCCGACCCGCGCTGCGCCGCCCGATTACTCTCCAGGAGATTTCCCGGCTGCTCGGAGCCCGCGTATGAAGACGCCGCAGATCCTCCAGACGAGCGGCAAGCGCAAGTCCGCCATCGCGCGCTGCACGATCCGCAAGGGGACCGGCCGAGTCCGCGTGAACCGCACGCCGCTCGAGCTCTACGAACCGCTTCTCGCCCGCCAGAAGATCCAGGAGCCGCTCCTCGCCGTGGCCGAGCGCGGACGCAATCTGGACATCGAGGTCCGGGTCAACGGCGGGGGCATCATGGGACAGGCCTCGGCCGCGCGCACCGCCGTGGCCCGCGCGCTGGTGCACTGGCTCAAGGACGGCGAGCTCGAGAGCATGTTCAAGCGCTACGACCGGAGCCTGCTCGTCAACGACCCGCGCCGAAAGCTGCCGAAGCGGCCGGGCGGCCGCGGCGCGCGCAAGCGCCGGCAGAAGTCGTACCGATAGGGGGGCCGACGCGATGACGATGATGGTGCCGGTCCGCTGCTTCACCTGCGGGACCGTCGTGGGGCAGCACTGGGACGCCTTCCAAGAGCGGACCGCCCGTGGCGAGCCGGTCGGCGAAGTGCTGACTGCGCTGGGCCTGGAGCGGTACTGCTGCCGACGGATGCTGCTCTCGCACGTGGACCTGCTCGACGAAGTCGGCCCCTACGGTTAGGCTCAGACTGCCACATCGGCCCCGCGCCCCTTCGGGCGATTACGCCGGGTGAGTTCGGCACCGCGCTAGGTAGCTGCGCGAGGTCGGGCGGAGCGTGCGCTGGGCTCTCACCCAGGACCGGACGGTCCGCCGTGTCGGCGGGGAAGGGGTTGCGCACGACGCGCGAGGAGGCTATTCCTCGTCGTCGTCGTCCTTCGCGTCGCTCTCCTTCTTGCCGCCCCGCTCGAGACCGGACTTGCTCGTGGTTCCCCCGGTCTTGCGGTCGGCGGGCGCGCGGCTACGGCGCCGGTAGTAGAAGATGAGGAGCACGACGACCACAATGATCCCGACGACGACCGCCAGGATGGTGAGCAGCGTGGTGGTCGGGTTCGGATTCAACGTCACCAGCTGGCTCTCGGTGTTCGGACCGTAGTTGCCGGCGAACTCGTTCGAGCAGGTCGCGTTCAGGGTGAGCGTGAACGTGCCGGTCCGGCCCGGGTTCCAGTGGATCAGGGCGCGGATCGTCGCGTTGTAGGCGAGCTTCGGCGCGACGCCGGTGGCGAACGGGCTCGAGGCCACGACGCCGTTCGTGTAGTTGAACCACTGCACCTGGCTCGGCGAGACGAGGTCGATCCGGTTGCCGGTGCTGCTCGATCCGCTCGTCAGGTAGAACTCGGCACTGACGCTCAGCGCCGTCGAGTTCTTGCCGACCGTGTTGGTGACGTTGCCCCAGATCGTGTAGCTGGTGCCTTCGTTCATCGAGCCGGGCGCGGTCAGGTTGTTCACCGAAAGAACCGGACGGGTCGACGCGTTGATCGCGACGGTGAGCTGGGAGGTGCTCCACCCGATGTTGCCGGCCCGGTCGGTGACCGTGAGGTTCACCGTGTACTGGCTCGTCATGGGTCCCAGCCACGGGCTCGGGACGTACGTGCCCGGGTTAGCGAAGTTGGGACCCGTGGCGTTGAGCGTGCGCTTCGAAAGGAACGAGCTGTTGCCGGTGTTGTTGATCTTCCAGGCCACGCTCACAATCGAGCCGTTGTGCGGGTCGGTCGAGTACTTCGAGACGAACCCCAGCTGGACGGTCCCGTTCGACCCTTCCACGACGCTCGTGACGTTCTTACCGGCCGAGTTCTGGATGGTGACGACCGCCACGGGTTTCTGGTGGTCGCGCACCAGCACCGGCAGCGTGGTCTTCGCCGTATGCCCGGCGCCGTCCCAGAGCGTGAGGCTGATGTTGTACTGCCAGCCGTTGAGCGGCATCGCCTGGCCGCCCACCTTGCCGTTGGCGAGGTAGGCGCCCCCGCCGAGGAAGGCGACCGTGTAGTTCGAGTTCACCGACTTCGGATTCGCGCTCGCCGAGTAGTTGGCGAGCGGCAGGTGGAAGCCGTCCCCCGTGACGTTCCAGAGCGCGATCGAGAGCACCCCCGGCGGGCTCGACGGGAAGCCGAGCGGAGCCGTGCTGCCGGTGACATTGAAGTAGAGCAGCTGGGAGGAGTTCACGATCAGGTAGGGTGCCCCGTTGGAGGTTTGGTGCATCCCGGCGGTGGCGTTCGAGGTGATCACCGGCACCGGCACGGAGCTGCCGGCCAGTACCTTGAACCCGGTGGTGTTGGTCTTCCCGCCCGAGCTGGTGACGAGCACCGTGCCCGCGTAGCTGCCCGCGGCCGCGTAGGTGTGGTAGGCGATCGGCTTCGAGGTGGTCTGGCTCGAGCTGTCCCCAAAGTGCCAGAGGTAGCTCGTCCCGTTGGTGCCGTCGGGGAAGGTGGAGTTCGACGCCGAGAAGGTGACGTTCTGGCCGGACCCCACGACCGCGGTGTAGTTCGCGCGGCTCGAGTTGAGCACGTTGAGCGAGGAGAACGTGAAGTTCGCGACCGAGACGTTGACGATGGCCGTGATCGCGGAGTACTTCACCACGGTGAAGTTCGCCGTTCCCCAGCCCGGCGCGCTGCTCGGCGTGGCCAGCGAGTCCAGCGCGAAGCTGGTCCAGGTGCTGCCGGGCCCCGTCGGGACGAGGTTCGAGTAGCTCGGCTTGGAGGTATCCGCAGCGAGGGTGTATCCGGCGGGCAGGTCGACGTTGTACCGGATCCACTGGTCCCCGACCGGGTGCCGGAAGTTGAACGCGATGGTGTAGGTGCTCGCGTTGCCGGCACCGGGAATGGCCGAGGTGCCGTTGAGCGCCTGGGTCCAGTTGGTCCAGAGCGAGCTGTTGCTGGCGAGGCCGAGCACGCTCGAGGGGATCCCCGAGCTCGTGAAGGTCGCGTTGTTCGGCGCGCCGAAGGTGGTGCCGTCCACGAGGAGCATCGCCTGACCGGTCGGCAGGAAGGGGCCCTGGGATTGGAGCAGGCTGAGCACGGCGGCGCGCAGGGTCGCGTTCGTCCCGTCGAACTGGCCGAACGGCGCGGCGCTCGGGAAGTCGAGCCCGAGCTGCGTCCAGAGCTGGCCCACGGAGGCGTTGCCGAGGTCCGGCAGTACCGACTCGTTCCCCCAGAGCTCGGTGGAGCTCACGTTGAGCTTGCCGAACTTGCTGGAGAAGACGAGCGTCGTGTTGAACGTCGCCGGCGGGCGGATCGCCGGGACCGAGAGGTCCCGGGTGACCGTCGTGCTGCCCGTGGAGACGCTGAGCGGGTAGTAGGCCGTCTGGTAACCCGAGGCCGAGACGACGACCTCGAACTGCTCGGGATTGGCCCGCGAGAACGCCCCGCCGTTGTAGGTTCCGGCGGAGTACCAGCCGGGGACGGTCGGTTGCGAGTACGCGATGCCGGTGCTCGTGTCGAGCAGGGTCACGTTGCCCCCGTTGGGGACCGGCGAGCCGCTGCTCGCGTTGAAGATCGAACCCTGAACGAGGCTCGACTCCACGAACGGCGAGAGGCTGACCGTGCTCCCGGCGACGTTGACGCGCGAGTAGTTGTACAGCGCGGGCGCTCCGGGCTCGGTGGTGAGCAGGATCCAGCTGCCGCGGGGGACCTTGAAGGAGAATCCGCCCGTCGTGAAGTTGGAGGTGGTGTTGTTGACGGCGAAGCTGCCGCCGACCGGCAGCAGGCTGAGCGTGGCCCCGCCGACGTTCCCGTTCGAGTCCTTCACCGTGCCGGTGAGGTTGGAGGTCTCTTTGAACAGGCTCACGCCGGTAAGGCGCGGCGTGTAGCCGCCGCTGCCCAAGTCGCTCGCGCTCCAGTACCGCAGGAGCGGGGTCCCGTTGGCGGGCAGGACGGCCCACTGGAACGGTCCCTGACCGGCGAGCACGAGGTGCGCCTGCGCGGGGACGGCGATCCCCCACCAACCGGGCGAGAGCTGGCTGCCCGTCGAACTCGAGGAGAAGCTGAACTTCCCTCCGAGCCCCGTGGTGGTCGTGAACACCTGGTGGGTCGCCTCATCGATGAGGTTGACGCCCACACCCGCGAGGACCGGCCCGTTGGAGGGCTGGTAAACGTACCCCGTCAGCGTGTAGTTCGTCGTCGTCGCCCGGGCGGGTGCGATCGCGGTGAAGACGCTCACCACGAGCAAAAGCACCATCGTCCAGAAGGCTATCCCCATACTGCGGCTACCCATCGGATGTCACTGCTCCTAGTGCATTCGCCCCCTCGAGGAAGGCTCGGCCGCGAACATGGCCTCCCTACTTAATGTTGCTGAGTTGCCGGTGCCGTTTCTACCGATAAATGGTGCCGGCCGGCTCTACCTGCCGTCGGCCGGCGCGTTCGCGCAGGATCGTGCGCGCGAACTCCTCGTAGAACTTGAGTGACTCCGCGTCCGTGGACGGGTGGCCGGTCTTGAGCGCCTCTTCGAAATGGGAGCGGTGCACCTTCTTCACGGCCGGCGTGGTCCGGATCGCGGCGAGTCCGGCCTCGCGGCAGAGCGCCGCCACGTCGCTGCCCACGTACCCCTCCATCCGACGCGAGAGTTCCGCGAGCGAGACGTCATCGGCGAGCGGCATCGACCGGGTGTGCACCTTGAGGATCTCGAGCCGGCCGGCCTCGCTCGGCGGACCCACGTAGAGCAACCGGTCGAACCGGCCGGTGCGCAGCAACGCCTCGTCCAGGATGTCCGGACGGTTGGTGGCGGCGATGACGAGCACCCGCTCGAGCGACTCGAGACCGTCGATCGAGGTGAGCAGTTGGTTGACGATCCGCTCGGTCACGCCGCTCGAGTTCTGGAGCCCGCGCTTCGGCGCGATCGAGTCGATCTCGTCGATGAAGACGATCGCCGGCGAGGCCTGCCGGGCCTTCTTGAAGATCACCCGGATCGCTTTCTCGCTCTCCCCGACCCACTTGCTCATGATCTCGGGGCCCTTGACGGAGATGAAGTTCGCCTCGCTCTCGGTGGCGGCGGCCTTGGCCAGCAGCGTCTTGCCGACGCCGGGCGGACCGTAGAGCAGGATGCCCCGCGGCGGTTCGATCCCGAACTGCTTGTAGGCGTCTGGGTTCTTGAACGGCAGTTCGACGGAGTCGATCAGTTCCTGCTTGACCTTGTCGAGGCCGCCCACCTCCTCCCAGTGGACCGACGGCACCTCGAGCGCGACGTCCCGGAGCGAGGAGGGCTCGATCTGCTTGAGCGCCTCGTTGAAGTCCTGCTCGGTGACCTTCATCCGCTCGAGCAGGGTGATCGGGATCGGCTTGTCGAAGTCGATCTCGGGTAGGTAGCGTCGGAGCGCGCGCATCGCCGCCTCCCGCGCCAGCGCCGAAAGGTCGGCCCCGACGAACCCGTGGCTGAGCGAGGAGAGGGACTTGAGGAGCCGCTCTCGATCCTTCTCGGTCCCGTCGATCGGCATGCCGCGGGTGTGGATCTGCAGGATCTCGAGCCGCCCCTGGGCGCTGGGCACGCCGATCTCGATCTCGCGGTCGAAGCGGCCGGGCCGGCGCAGCGCCGGGTCGATCGCCTCCTCCCGGTTGGTCGCGGCGATGACGATGACGTTGCCCCGACCGGAGAGCCCGTCCATGAGCGTGAGCAGCTGGGCGACCACCCGCCGCTCCACCTCGCCGACCACCTCGTCCCGGCGGGGAGCGATCGAGTCGAGCTCGTCGATGAAGATCACCGAGGGGGCGTTCTTCTCCGCCTCCTCGAACTTCTCGCGGAGCTCCTTCTCGCTCTCCCCATAGTACTTCGAGATGATCTCGGGCCCCTGGATCCCGATGAAGTGCGCGCCGGCCTCGTTGGCGACCGCCTTGGCGATCAGCGTCTTGCCCGTGCCGGGTGGGCCGTAGAGCAGCACTCCCTTGGGGGGCGTGATGGCCAGGCGGTCGAACAGCTCCGGGTGCTTGAGCGGGAGCTCGATCATCTCCCGCACCCTTCCGAGCTTCTCCGTGAGCCCGCCGATGTCCTCGTAGGAGACCCGCGGCGCCGCCAGGTCGGTCTCGGTGACCGTCTCGTCCTTGATGTTGAGGATCGAGGTCGGTCCGACCTGCACGATCCCTTTGGGGTGGGTCGCCACCACCATGAACGGGAGCGAGCCGCCCATCAGGAATACGCCGGGGATCACGAAGACGTCCCCGCGGACGAACGGACGGCGCGAGAGCGCCTTGGAGACGAACTGCTCGAGCCCCGGACCCAGGTCCATCTTGGCCGAGCCCGAGTAGATCGGTGCGATAGTGATCGATTCGGCGATCGGGCAGTCCACCCG
The DNA here is from genome assembly GCA_022749995.1 of Thermoplasmata archaeon. GTDB lineage: Archaea > Thermoplasmatota > Thermoplasmata > Lutacidiplasmatales > UBA184 > JAKIVR01. The sequence continues at coordinate 8,120 of JAKIWO010000010.1, forward strand.
TTGCACGAGCACCCGGTCCCCGATGCTCACCCCCGCGTTGCGCCGGACCACCGCTTCGACGCGCACGACCCCCTTGCCCTCGTCGTCCTGCTGGGCGCGATTGACGAGCGCGGCGGTCGCCTTGCGTCCGCGGATCTCGACTATGTCCCCGACCCCGACCTTGAGCCGCTGCCGGGTCCCGACATCCAGGCGCGCGGTGCCGAGCCCGATGTCCTGTTGAAACGCTTCGGCGACCCGGAGCGTGGCCGCCTCTGCCATCGAGGCTCTCTCGAGCGAGGCTCGGAATATAAGCGGGCCGTCCGAACGGCTCCTCGATGGGCGGCGCTCGCGGCTCTACCTCCCCCGGCACCGCTACGGCTCCCTAGCGGACCGGCCGCTCGGGTACCGTCGACCGGCACCGCCTTATCCCGGTCCACGCTGGGCGAGCGCGATGGTCCCGCAGGCCGCCGAGCTCTCCCAGCTCCGCCGGCTATTCCTCGCCGCGGGGTACCGACTCTCCGACAATGACCGAGGCCTGCTCGCCTGGCGCTTTGAGGATCGTCGCGCGGTGCTGCTCCTCGCGCCGGATCAACCGCTCGTCGAGGCGGCCCGGGAACTTCCGGCCGACGCGGCTCACCGGACGCTGCTGTGCCTCACGGAGCCCGGCGAGGAGGTGCGGGGCCTCGCCGCACAGCTGGGGGTAGAACTGCTCCTACCGGAGATGCTCGGGCCGGCGCTCGGGGAGCTGCTGCTCCGCCCGATCGGAACGACCGCCCCGGAGCCGACCCACCCGAGCACGCCGCTCGAGGCGCCCGTGGGCGTCTTTCCCACGAGCGAGACGGTCGTGCGGCCTAGACTGAGCCGAGAGGACGCCGAGCGGATCGCCGGACCGGGAGGCTCCCGCTGCACCCTCCGCCTGCTGCCGTTCTTCGTCGCGGCGTACCGGGTGCGATCTCCCTCCCCCCCCAGGGACGGGAGTCCCGTGCGCGAGGAGCTCGTCGCGGTGAACGGCCTCACGGGCGAGGGGTTCGTCTGGAACTTGGGCCAGCGGGAGCTGGTGGCCGAGATCCCGCCCCCCTTCCAAAAGCTGGAGGCCGTGCTTAACGAGTCTCAGGCCCGGGCCCACGCGGACGAGTTCCTGCGGCACCGCCACACGATCGGGGTCGACCACACCGAGCAACACGAGGGCGCCCTCGTGATCGAGCGTCGGAGGGTAGCTCCGGGCCCGGAGGATCTTCGGATCGGACCGTTCGCGCTCTTGCACGTCCCGTATTGGTATGTCGAGGGCCCCGAAGGCCGTGTGGTCGTCGACGCGGTCACCGGCACCCGGGGTGGGGACGGCGGCCGGAGCGCGGAGTCCCCAGCGTAGCTCCGCCCCGAGCGTCAAATACGCTCCTCCGCGTGGGCGGGCGGTGTGGCTCGAGCAGCACGAGGTGGGTCCGGGCCGGAACTTCACCTACCTGGTGACCGACCGGCCCGGCGGGGAAGGGGTCGTCATCGACCCCTCCTACGGGATCGCGCCGGTGCTCCGCTCGATCGAGCGCAACCACCTCAAGATCCACCACATCCTCAACACCCACAGCCACCAGGACCATTGGGCAGGGAACGCGGAGGTCCGCCAGCTGACCGGCGCGCAAGTGGTCGCGCACCGTTCGGCCCCACTCGGTCAGGCGCTCTCCGTGAAGGACGGGGACCGGCTCGACTGGGGGGGACTGTCGGTGGAGGTCCGCCACACTCCGGGTCACACGGCGGACAGCGTGCTCTACATCTTCGAGGGCCACGTCGCGACCGGGGACACCTTGTTCGTCGACGGCTGCGGGCGGGTCGACCTGCCCGGCAGCAGTCCGCGGGCGATGTTCGACAGCCTGCTCACGACGGTCGTGCAGCTCGAGGACGCACTCGTGGTGCTCCCCGGACACAACTACGGCCGGACCCCCACCTCCACCATCGGTCGCGAGAAGCAGGAGAACGAGACGCTCCAGCCCCGCTCCCTGGAGGAGTTCCTCCGGTACATCGTGGAGTGAGATCGTGAGCCCGGTCCCCGCACCTGCTACACGGAGCCTCCAAGCGGTCGGCGCGCGGCGACGTGCGACCGGAGTTCCGCCGGCGGCGGAGCTGATCTCCCGGCTGCGCGCCGAGTCGGCACGCTCTCCCGCGCTCGTGGGACTCCTCGACGCCGACGCGATTGGCGGAGAACGTCACCTGCTCTCGGCGTGGGCCCACCTGGGACGATCCCGCGCCCGCGGCGAGAGCCGGTTGAGGGACCGGGGGGCGGAGCTGGTGCTGTACCTGAGCGGAGAGGACCAGCTTCCTCGCGCGCTCTCTCGGGTCGGGGTCGGCGCCGGCACCGAGCGGTTCGTGCTGATCGCCGAGCGCCCGCGGGAGCTCGCCCCACTGCTGGCCCTGTTCGAGCTCGTGGAGGACCCCTCCGTGTATCCGCAGCCCGTGACCGAGCGCACGCTCGAGAAGCTCGGTATCGCCCCGGTGGAGCACTCGCTGCTCACGAAAGAGCAGTGGGAGGGGCTCGTGCTCGAACGGGTCGCCTTCGTGGACCTCGCCCCGGCACGTCCCACCGGGACGGGAGCGCCGGACGCCGCGAAGAAACCCAAGGCCTAGCGCCGACCGCTCGCCGCGTGCCTCCGGCCGCGGACCGCCGCGAGGGACCTCGCGCGCAAAGCTCTTTGAATCCGGCCGTCGTCGCTGCGCGTGGCCCGGCGGGTTTGCAGGTGTAATCTAGTGGTAGGATATCAGCCCTCCAAGCTGATCACCCGGGTTCGAACCGGAGCGGGACCGTCCGCTTCGCGGAACTCCCGGCACCTGCACTCGGGCCAGCTTCCCGCCGCCGGACCGCACCCGTGCTGAGGTAGCCTAGCCCGGTAAGGCGCCAGCCTTGAAAGCTGGTGGCGCTTGCGCCACGGGAGTTCAAATCTCCCCCTCAGCGTCTTTCTCGGTTCACCGGGGGATCGCGTAGCGCATCTGCTCGGAGCCGTACGCGGGCTGGAACCCTTCGGACAGGAGCGTGGTCCGGGCGTCGAGGAGGTCCTCGGGCAGCTCGCAGATGACCCGCTTGGCCCCTTGACGACCCAGCGTGTTCGCGGCGTGACGGACCGCGTCCCGGCGCTCCGATTCCCCGAGTTCCTCCCCGAAGACCGGTGCGCTGAGGTGGCCGACGGGAGATAGTTGGCCGAAGGTGGTACGGAAGAATCCCGCCGGCGCTGCGTCGCGCTCGATCACCCAGCCCGCCGAGCCGGAGCCTTCGAACGCGGCCCATCCCATCGGTAGTGCGAACGTGGAGCGGCCGACCGGGATCGCCTCCTGGACCTTGGCCGGCGTGCATCGCTCGCCGAGCCGGATGAGCGCCGGCAGATCGTCCCGGCGCCACGGCCGGATGCGGGTGGAGCCAACCGATGAGCCCTCCGTCCGTTCCGCTCCGACGTAGGTCTGCAGGTCCCGGATCGGTTCGTACCCGAGCTTGCGATAGAGCCGCCGGGCGCCCGAGTTGCGCACCAACACTTCGAGGACGGCGTACCGTCGTCGGAAGCGGCGCAGGTCGGCATGCGCCCGGGCGAGGATGGCGCTGGCGACCCCTCGTCCCCGGTACGCCGGGTCGGTCACCACGCTCGCGATGAATCCGGATCGTTCGCCGAATCCCAGGAAGGCCATGCCGGCCGGCTGGCCGTTCCACTCGGCGAAGTACAGGCTGAATATCGGCCGGCCGAACCAGCGGAGCAACCCGAGAAGGAACCGGACCTCGGGGCGATAGGCCCGTCCGATCAACCGCTCCATCGACTCGGCCCGATAGCCGACCGTCTCCCGCTCCTCGGGAAACTCCTCCATCAGCCAGCGGCTGTAGCTCGGCGAGTCCCGGCGTCGAAAGGCTCGGACCTGGAGCTCCGGTACGGCCACGGTCGCGCTCAGGACCGCTCCCCCCATTCGGCTTGCGGCCGCCGTTTCGGTGCGTCTGTCGGACCGCTTAAGCGGGCGGAGCGCTCGGAAGGCCGTGCCCGGGCCGAGCGCGATGAGCTCGCTCATGGAGCAGTACGCGGCGGCGAAGGCACGGTATCCGGGCCACCTGGTGCTGATCCGGGTCGGGGACTTCTTCGAAGGGTTCGGCGAGGAGGCCCAGCTCCTATCGCGGGAGCTCGACCTCGTGTTGACGGCGCGGGCGCCGGACGGGAGCGGCGAGCGGATGCCGATGGCCGGCGTCCCGGGCCACTCGATCGACAGCTACCTCGCCCGACTGGTTCGCAAGGGGTACAAGGTCGCGCTCTGCGACCAGGTCGAGGACGCGCGGCTCGCGAAGGGGCTCATTCGGCGGGAGGTGACGCGGGTCGTCACGCCGGGCACGGCGATCGAGGATCGGTTGCTCCCCGGACCCGAGCACAACTTCCTGGCGGCCGTGGCGACCCCGCCAGGGGGCCCGGCCGCCTTCGCCGCCGTGGACGTGACCACGGGCGAGCTGTTCACGGGCGCCGCCGAAGGTCCGGGACCCCTCGGGCTCGTGCTCGCTTTGGCCCCGTTCGGCCCTCGGGAACTGCTGCTCCCGGCGACCGCGACCGGGATCCCTACGGAGTCCGCCCGGTTGTTCAAGTCAGAGTTCCCCGCCGTCCGCCTCGAATCGGCTCCGGAGGCGATCGAGCCGGAGGCGCTGTCCGCACCGCTGCGCGCGAGCTTGGCCGAACTCCCAGAGGCCGAACGGGAGGCGGCGGGAGCCTGCCTCGCCTACGTCCGCGCGACCCAGCCGCGCCTGCTCCCGTTCATCGAGCGGGCCCCCCGCCCGCCCGCGAGCCGACGGTTGCGTTTGGACGCGAAGACGCTCCGGCATCTGGAGATCACGCGGTCGATGAGCGCCGAGGAGGGCGCCGCGCCGACCCTACTCTCCACCTGGGACGAGACGCGCACCGCGCCGGGACGACGCCTCTTCGGCTTCTGGCTCCGCAACCCCCTCGCCGACGTCCAAGCGATAGGGGCGCGCCAGGACGCCGTCGACGCGCTGCGCGCGCTCGGCCCTGGCCTCGCCGCGCTTCGCCAATCGCTCGGGGCCGTCGCGGATCTTTCCCGTATTGGAAGCCGGGTGGCGGGCCGGCGATTGCGCCCGGTCGAGCTCGCCGCCCTCCGCAGCAGCCTATCGGCCGTAGCTCAGCTAGCGCAGGCGCTCGACCGAGAGCCGGTCGCCGAACCAGCCCGTCAACTCGGCCGGCGCCTGGACGCGCTGCCGGAACTCGCCGAGCGGCTGCGCGTCGCGATCCCAGAAGCTCCACCCGCGGAAGCCGGTGCCCGGGGATTGTTCCGGGACGGCGTATTCCCCGAACTCGACGCGGTCACGGCCCAGGAGGCTGCGGCCCTCGCCGAATTGCAGCAGCTCGAGCGATCAGAGCAAGATCGAACCGGCATCCGCTCGCTCCGCGTGCGCTACAACCAGGTCTTCGGTTTCTACCTCGAGGTGACCCGGCCGCACCTGCCGCGGGTACCTCCCGAGTACCGCCGCAAGCAGACCGTCTCGGGCGCGGAGCGGTTCACCACCGACGAGCTCGCTGGGATCGAGACCCGAGTGCTCTCGGCGCGCGAGCGGGCCGGCGAGCTCGAGGCCGGTCTGTGGGAGCGATTCTGCAGGGAGCTCGACGGGTGGGTGCCCCGACTGTACCGACTGGCGAGGGCCGTGGGCGAGCTGGACGTGCTCGCGAGCTTCGCCTGGACGGCACAGAGCCGGGGCCTCGTGCGACCCGTCGTCGACGACGGCGGCGAGCTCCTCGTGCGCGAGGGCCGGCACCCAGTACTCGACCGGTTGCTGGGAGAGCGGTTCGTTCCCAACGACACCGAGCTCGACCTCGCTCAAGCTAGGCTGCTCGTGCTCACGGGCCCGAACATGAGCGGCAAGTCCACCTACATGCGGCAGGTGGGGCTGCTCGTTCTGCTCGCCCAGGTGGGGGCCTTCCTGCCGGCGCGCCACGCGCGGATCGGCGTGGTGAGCTCGTTGCACACGCGGATGGGGTTCACCGACGACATCGGGCGGGGCAAGTCGAGCTTCTTCGTCGAGATGAGCGAAGTCGCGGAGATCCTGCGCGGCGCCGACGAGCGCAGCCTGGTGCTGCTCGACGAAGTGGGGCGGGGCACGAGCACGTTCGACGGGCTCGCCTTGGCTTGGGCGACGCTTCGCCACCTGCACGACCGGATCCGTTGTCGGACCATCGTCGCCACGCACTACCACCAGCTCACCGAGCTCGTCGAGAGCCTTCCCGGTGCCCGCAACGCGCATCTCGGTGTCAAGGAGGAGCACGGCGAGGTGGTGCTGTTGCACCGACTCGTGCCGGGCAGTACCGACCGTAGCCTCGGCATCCACGTAGCGCGCCTGGCGGGACTCCCTTCCGACGCGCTCGCCGAGGCGGAGCGGATGCTGCGCCGACTGGAGGCGGCCGAGCTTCCGGTCGGCGGGGGGAGTTCAGCCCGACGCGGACCGCGCTACACGCAAGCGGTGCTCCTGGCCGCGAGCGGAGCGACGGATCCTTCCGAGCTCGAGCGAGCTCTCGCCGAGCTGGATCCGGACCGTCTGACGCCGCTCGAGGCACTCGCCTGGATCCACGAGTGGAAGCGTCGCAGGGCCGGCCCCGTCGCTGGAGAGCAGCCGTGAGCGGCCCGCGGCGGCCGATCCATCGACTCGACCCCGAGACCATCGAACGGATCGCCGCCGGCGAAGTGGTCGAGCGACCGGCCTCGGTGGTCAAGGAGCTGTTCGAGAACGCCCTCGACGCCGGGGCGACGTCGGTCTCGGTGCGACTCGCCGACGGCGGCCTGTCGCTCATCGAGGTGGCGGACAACGGCGGCGGCATCCCCGCGGCAGAGCTCCCGCTGGCCCTCGAGCGGCACGCCACGAACAAGCTCTCCGGTCCGGAGGGGCTCTCCGCCATTGCCACGTTGGGATTCCGCGGCGAGGCACTCGCCGCGATCGCCTCGGTCTCGAGGCTGCGTCTGCTCTCCCGCTACGGCGATGAGTCGGAGGCGCACGGCCTCGATGCCTCGGCCGGCCAGCTCGGTCCACCCTTCACGGCGAGCCGTGCCCCCGGCACCACGGTCGGGTGCGAGTCGCTGTTCTTCAACACACCGGCCCGGCGCAAGTTCTTGCGGTCGGCGCCCCGGGAGCGGCTCGAAGTGCTGGATACGCTGCAGCGGGCGTACCTGGCGTCTTCGGCGGTGGCCGTCGACCTGAGCGCCGACGGGGTCGAGCTGCTCCGACTGCCGGCGAGCCGCGACTTGGCCGAGGCGTGCGCGCACGTGCTCGGCCCCGAGTTCGACGCGGTCAAGTTCGAGGTGCGGGCGGAGGATGGGGCCCGCGGTTCCCTCGAGGGTTGGTTTGCAGGACCGGCGGTTTCGCGGAGCAGCGGCCGAGGGGTCTACCTCTGCGTCAACGGCCGGCCGGTGAGTTCGCGTCCACTCGCCCAGGCCATCCGGGCCGCCTTCGGCGACCGACTTCCGAGGACGCGCCAGCCGGTCGGCGTGCTCCACCTGCACCTCGACCCGACCCGCGTGGACGTCAACGTTCACCCGAGCAAGCGGGAAGTCCGGTTCGAGCGAGAGCCCGAACTGGCCGAGTGGATCCGCCGGGCCGTCCGTAGCGGGCTCGTGGGCGGGCCGGAGCCGGCACACGACACGGTGGAGCCGGAGCGGTTCGCGCCGGTCCCGCGAACTCTGGGTTCGTTCACCCCGTCCTCCACGACCGCCCGCCACCGCTCGTCGGCCCCTGCTGCGCGACAAGCCCGGCTCGACTCCCCCCGAGCGAACCGGTCCGTCGCCGCCGAGGGCACCCGGCCCGCCCTCACGCTGCTCGGCTCCGTGGACCGACTCTATTGGGTGGCGGAGAGCGGAGCGGATCTGCTCCTGTTGGACCAGCACGCCGCGAGCGAGCGGGTGTGGTACGAGGCGCTCCTCGCGCACTCCCGCCTCGGGCAGCAGCGGCTCGTGCAGCCGGTCCGCGTTCGGCTCGCGCCGAGGGAGGCCGAGGTGGCGCGAGAACGGCTCGAGTACCTCCGCTCGGTCGGATTCGAGGTCGAACCGATGGGCGGGGCGGAGTGGTGGCTGCGCGGGCTACCCTCCTTCCGAGGACGGACCGCACCGGCCGAGGAGTTTCCGCGTCTCCTGGCGGAGCTGGCCGACGGTGGCCGGCCGTCGGTGCCCGATGGCCTCGTCGAGCGGACCGCCGCCAGCGTGGCCTGCCACGCCGCCGTCCGGGCGGGGGACCGCATCGACGCGGAGGAGATGGGCCGGATCCTCGCCGGGCTGTACGCCCTGCCGAGCGCCCCGACCAGTTGCCCCCACGGCCGGCCGATCGCCGTGCGACTTCCCCGCGGTCGGCTCGACCGGTGGTTCGGCCGGAGTAGCGTGTGAAGGCTCCCCGCCACCACCTGGAAGCGGACATGGCCGCTCCCGTCGTCCGTTTTCTGGAGCGGCGGGGATACCGGACCTACCGCGATCCGGACGGGAAGGATTACCTCGACCTCGTGGCGCGGCGCGGCGAGGAGCTTGGCCTTGTGGAACTCAAGCTCAGCGCGGCACGCACGGTACTGGGCCAGGCGCTGCGCCGTCGGGGCTGGGGCGACTGGGTGGCGGTCGCACTCGATGGACGTAGGGCCGCCGAGCGGGCCCTCGCGGCCTCTCCCTCCGGGCACAGCGAGCGCGTCGGTGTGCTGGCCGTGCTCGGCGAGGAGGTCGAGGAGCTACGGCCGGCCGCACCCGTTCACGGAGCAGGATGCTTCCACCCGTTCCCGGAGCTGCGCGCGCGGTTGGTGCTCCTGCTCGACGCCGTGGACTCCGGCGAGCTGCCGGCGGGCATCGGCTGGGGTGCGCTCTGGCGCTCCGACTCCGGCGGTCGGCACGCCGGTCGCGAATGGCGGATCGAAGAACTGGCGCCCCCGTCCGAGTCCGATTGACGGTCAGGACGAGCGCGGCCGTCCGAGGATCGGCTCGAGCAGCTCCTCGAACTGCTGGGCCATCCGCGCGTAGCTGAACTGGTCGGCCCAGAGTCGGCCTGCCTCCCCTTGCGCTCGACGCATCCCGGAGTCGGCGAGCAGCTCGGCGAGTTCGCTCGCGTACTCGCCCGGGTCGTCGGAGTGGACCACCCGCACCTGTCGGGGGCTCTCCGCCCCCTCCAGGGGGACCTGCGCGCTCACGATCGTCGCGACGCCGTAGCGCATCGCCTCCCGCGGAGCCAGTCCGAACCCTTCGTAGCGCGCCGGGAACAGGAATACGTCGGCGGCGCGGTAGGCGCGGGCCTTCGTCTCCTCGTCGACGAGTCCCAGGGAGAGGACGCCGGGCTCGGAGGGGACGCTCGAGCCGACGATGATGAGCCGTACCCCGGCGAACAGCGGGCGCATCCGGCGGAACGCCTCGAGCGTCGCCGGCAGACCCTGTCGCTCGGGCGTCCGCCCGACGAACAGGACGGCCGGGACGTCCGCCGGGAGCCGGAGCGCCGCCCGCGCCTCCTCCCGCGTGCCCACCTCGAGCGGGTCGGGAACGCCGTGCGGCTGCAGGTGGACGCGGCGGGCCGGTATGCCGTAGTACTGCTCGAGGAGTCGCCGATTCATCTCCGAACCGGCGAGGAGCAGCTGCGCCCGACGGAGCGCATCGCCTTCGAGCCGGCGCAGCACCCGCCGGTCGAGCCAATTCCCGACCGACTGGCGCACTCCCCGCTTGGGCTCGAGCGGTCGGAGCGTGTCGAAGGTATGCAGCGCGACATCGTGCACGATCTGCACCCGGATGGGCCGGTTCGGTCGGCTCGACCGGGGAGGGGTGAGCGCCCCGGCCTTCTCGTCGTTGCCCACGACGACGTCCGCCGCCGGGTCGAGACAACCCGAGGCCATGCGGCCGGCCTCGATGTCCCGGCCGAACGGGCGGCGCGAGACCCGGTGGAGCGGCACCGGTACGCCCGGCACTCCGCGGTAGGGCGGCACCGGGGCAGGCTGCTCCGTCGGGAAGAGGACGCGAGGGCGATGTCCGCGGGCGGCCAGCTCGGCCGCGAGCTCCCACACGGCCCGGCTGAGTCCCGAGGAGGTCTCGGTCGATGGTGCGCTCGCGAGGAATTCGATCCGCCAGCCGGTAGAGCTCCCGGCGGCCACGGGTGGGAGGCCCCGCTACGGGCCGAGCGCCGGCGGGGTCGGGGCGCCCGGGCCGTCCGCTCCGTCGGGCGGCGCGAGGAACTCGGCGAAGGAGCGACCGGTGCGGTCCGACGGCACGGGCACTCCCATCAGTTCCAGCACGGTCGGGGCGATGTCCAGCAGCGAGAGCGGCTCGGAGAGCCGGCGCGGGGAGGAGTGGCCGTTGCTCGCGAGCAGGATGCCGTCCATCCGGTGGACTCCGCAGCCGTAGAAGTAGCCGGGGCGGTTGGACAGGAGCGGCTTCGGATACGCGAAGTCCATGCGGAGCTCCGTCTCGAGCCCATCGACCCGAAGCAACAGGTCCGGCGCTCCGGAGAGATTACGCCCGTGGTACAGTTCCGAGGGGAGGAACGTCTCCACCGCGGCGGATGGGAAGGCCGCGAGCCGCTCCCGTATCTCCACCAACAGGCTCGCACGGCGGGCCGGGCTGAGCGAGCGGTTCCAGCGGTTCAGGTAGATCCCTTCCGGAATCGGGTAGGAGAAAGCGACCGTCTTGTCCCAGTCGATCCGCGAAGCCATCGCCTCGAAGCTGGCGTTGCCCGTGAGCAGCGAGCCCATCCGCGAGGCGGGTCGGCTGCCGCCGAGCCGGTCGACGAGCGCCCGCAGCGGGCGGCGGAGCGAGTCGTACCGGTCGATGGCGACCAGCACCCGGGAGGCGACACGGCGCCGAATGCCGCCGTTGCCACGGAAGTGGAGGTACCCCTGCTCCTCGAGCCACCGATTGGTGAAGAAGTCGGAGCGTGCCGCGCCGTGTCCGTGGTCGGAGACGACGAGGGTGACCGCCGGCCCACCGGCCTCGCGGAACGCCCGGTCGATGCGGCCGCACGCCTCATCGAGCGCGCGCCAGAAGGCGCACAGGTCGCCCGCCGCGTGCTCAGGGCCGCGCACGAGCTCCGACCAGAGCTGGTGCTGCACCCGGTCGGTCTCGCGGAAGAGCACGAACAGGAACTCAGGGGAAGGGTGCCGGGAGAGCAGCTCGCCGATGCGGCCCCGCTGCTCGACCAGATGCACCGCCTGCGACATCCAGCCGGACCGTTCCGCGTCACGGAAGGGCGGAAGCTCGGCACCGATCGGCTCGCCCAGCTCCTCCTCGAGCTCGGCCCGCAATCCGGCCGGGTGGGTGTCGGGCCGCTCGGTCAGCATCCCGGGGAGGAACACTCCGTTGACGGGGTAGCTCGACCGCAGTGGGAAGTTGACGATACCCACACGTCGGCCCCGCCGGGAGAGCGTGTCCCAGACGGCCTCCGCGGGGCGGAAGGTCTGCACGATCCGACTCCGGCCGGGGCCGCCGTCGGGCGCCGTGAAGCCGAAGACTCCGAGCGAGCCCGGATCGAGGCCGGTGGCGAAGGAGTACCACGCCGGGATCGTCTTGGCCGGGTAGACCGAGGTCAGCCGAGCGGAGAGACCACGGCTGGCCATCGAGCGCAGAAACGGGAGCTCGCCCGCTGCAAACCAGGGGTCGAGGAGGTCAAACGTGCCCCCATCGAGCCCTAGTACCAATACCCGGGTCGGACCGTCCGGCATAGGCTCACCCTTGACTCGAGTTCCGACGGGAGTTTCCGCCGTTTAAGCATTCTGTAACGGCGGCGACGGTTCGGGAGGACACCGCTAACCCCTCCCCTCGGACCGGGGGTAGCCCGCGCGGTTCACGGGGTGGCCGGGCCTAGCACACCCGGATCGCTTCGAGGTTGAACGGCGCTCGGGTCTCCAGGTTGAATCGCTTGTGGATGCTCGCGGCCAGGTCGACCGCCTTGGACTCCTCGCCGTGGCAGAACAGCATCTGCCGCGGCCGGGGGTCGAGCGTGGCAACGTAGTTCATCAACTGGACGCGGTCGGAGTGGCCGCTGAACCCCTCGATGGTGCAGATCTCTAGGCGCACCGGTGTCGAGAGCTGGCGGCTGCCGTCCAGGAAGGTCGCCTCACTCAGGCCCCGCTGGAGCCGGCGGCCGAAGGTGCCCTCGGCCTGGTAGCCGACGAACAGGAGCCCGTTCTTCTCCTCGGGAGCCCAGGCGCGGAAGTACTCCATCACCGGGCCGCCGCTCATCATGCCGCTCGTGGCCAGGACGAGGCAGGGCTCCTTCGAATCGAGCACCGAATACCGCATCTGGGCGGAGTCGACGCGGTGGAAGATGTCGGAGAGGAACGGGTTGTCCCCCTGTTGGAAGATCTGGGTGCGCAGCTGGCTGTTCAGGTACTCGGGATAGGCGGTGTGGATCGCCGTCGCCTCGAAGATCATCCCGTCGAGGTACACGGGGACCTTGGGGAGCTTGCCCTCCCGCATCATCTCCTCGAGGACGAGCATGACCTCCTGCGAGCGCCCGACCGCGAACACCGGGACGACCAGTTTGCCGCCCCGCTCGAGCACCTTCCGGGCGAGCTGGGTGAACTCCTCCGTCGCCTGCTGGCGGCTCGGTTGGACGTCGCGGTACCCTCCGTAGGTGGACTCGAGGACCATCGTTTCGAGGCGGGGGAACCGGTTCGTGGCCGGGTTGAACAGCCAGCTCCGCTCGAACTTGATGTCGCCCGAGTAGGCCATGTTGTAGTCACCGTCGCCGATATGGAAGTGCGCGATGGAGGAGCCGAGGATGTGGCCGGCGTTATGCAGGGTGAGCCGGAGGTCAGGCGCGATGTCGGTCGTCTCGCCCCAGCGCAGCGGGATGGTCCGGGCCACCAGTTCGCGCACGTGGGAGGAGTCGTAGAGTCCCCGCCGCGCTTCCTGGTTGGTGACCTTGATCGCGTCGAGCAGCATCAGGGTCATCAGGTCCCGGGTGGGCGCGGTGCAGTAGATCGGGCCCGAGTAGCCGTACTTGAGCAGCGTCGGCACCAGGCCGCAGTGGTCGAGGTGCGCGTGGGTGATCACGACCGCGTCGAGCGAATCGAGCGGGAGCAGTTCGGGAGCCGAGAAGTACGGCGTGCGGTCCGAGCCGGGGTCGATCCCGCAGTCGATCAGCACCTTCGAGTTCTGCGTGGAGAGCAGGTGGGCGCTCCGCCCCACCTCCCGGTAGCCACCGAGGGCGGTGTTGCGCGCCCAGATCTTCTCCGGCAACCGGTCGCGGGCGATCCGGATCCCGACCTTCTTGAGATAGGTGCGGCGGGCGTCGAACTGGTTCCGGAGATGGATGCGGACCTCCTCGACGGTCTTGGAGGGGATCGGCGGGGTGCGGACGACGGTCGGGATCCAGCCGATGGTACGCTTGAGCTCGTTCAGCGTCGCCCCCTGACGGCCGATCGCGGCGCCGGGGTTCGCTGCCTCGATCGCGACCTCACCGGTCTCGGGCTCGAAGAACAGTCCGGAGATTTCCGCCTCGGGAGGGATCCGCTCGCGGATCAGCTTCTCGGCCTCCTTCGGGTCGATCAGCGAGGCCGGGTCGCTGCGCACCAGGACTCGCCGCCGCAACCGCTGGGCAATCTGGCGGAGGTAATCCCCGCCGGAGAGGAACGCGTCGAGCTGCTTGGTGTACAGGACGATGTGCGGGCCTTCGAGCTCGATGTCGGTGACCTCGATTTCTTCCGGCAACACCTCTCGGAGGGTTACACGGGTCTGTTCCAGCAAGCTGTCGTAACTCATTTCTGAACGGGGAAACGGTTGCCCGGAAGCGGTTGCGCGCGGGGCGCGGACGGAACGGGTTGGCCGCGCTCGGGCGGCCCCGGTAACGGCCTTTCCCGCTAGGGGAGCGGGGCAGGCAGCGGAATCTTCAACGCCTTCAGGCGCTTATTAATTTCGTCCTCGGAGTATTCTTTGTATTCGCGGGCGGTAATCGTGTTGATCAGGTAGCCGTCGCCGCTCGCGGAGTCCCGGCGCATCGCCACGGTCAGGCCGCGGAGCGCGATGTCGACGCCCTCCGTCACGCTGAGGTCGCGGGAGTAGTTCTCCTCGAGCAGACCGTAGACGTACGGCGAGCCGCTGCCGGTGGAGACGTACCGGTCCTCGATCGAACCCCCGGCGGGGTCGACGGAGAAGACGTGCCCGCCCTTGCTGTCGTAGCCGCCGACGAGTAGCCAGGCGTAGTACGGGAACATCCGGTTCCCGTTCAGAATGTTGGCCAGCAGAGTGGAGACGCCCTCGATGGACAGCGGCGCATTGCGCCGGAGCCGGTAGAGCGTGACTTCGGCCTTGAGGTAGCGGGCGAGCATCTGCGCGTCGCCGACCAGGCCCGCGACGGTGATGCCGACGTTGCTGTCGATACGGAAGAGTTTCTGGGTGGTCTTGTTGGCGATGAAGCTGCCGGCGGTGGCACGCCGTTCGGTGGCGAGGACCGTGCCGTCCTTGCAGACGATGCCGATGGTCGTGGTGCCCTTGAGCAGCCGTTCGGGGTCGATACTGAGTTCGCCGTGCATCGTGCGCTCGAATCCTCCCGGAAAACGTCGCGGGGACAGGAGGTCGGTATATAAGCGCGCGGCGACGGCTGACCCGCGCGTAATCGGGGGGCCGTCCGGAACAAGCCTACCGGCTCTGGCCGTCCCGGGGATGCTTCCATCGACCGGCGGGAGGGTATATGCTCCGTCCGCTGGTTTCGGAGGTCATGAGCCCGAACAAGAAAGTCATCGAGACGTACCTGTCGAGCACCGACCGCTCGAAGGTCGCCCCGCTCCTGGCCGAGGACGTAGAATGGATCGAGTGGGGCGACGGAGTCCCCCCTACGGGAGTTCGAACACGAGGCAAGGACGCCTTCATCCAGAACTTCGGAACCGACGAGCTCCGATCTCAGATTACGCGGATGACCGAGGAAGACAATGTGGTAGTTGCGGAGGGCACGGTTCGCGTACACAAGAAGGAGGGCGGCATCTTGACCGTTCAGTTTTGCGATATCTTCGAACTGGAGAACGGCAAGGTGAAGCGGCTGTCGACCTTCGGCGCGCTGGTCAAGGTCCCCGCGTAGGGGTGGCCAACTCTCACGGGCCGCAGCTTCCGTCGGGCCACTCCCTTCCGGGCCCCAAAGGCTGAGTCGTTGCGTTCTTGCCGGAGTCGGCTAGGCCGCAAGAGCCTCGAGGGACGCACGCGGGACGGTTGGGCTGCGCTGACTGCCATCCGATACGTCTCGCCTTCCTCCAACTTCCGGCTCGTGTGGACGCCGGGGAAGGCGTCTAGGGCAGTGTAGACCGGCCCGGCGGCCCCTCGAGATCTCGCCCTTCAGCCCCCGGAGGGGGGCCGCTGGATGTACTTCCAATCGATCCAATCCAGGACCGGCGGTTCCACGTCCAGTTGCCAGAGGAGAGCGTTCAGCTCGCCCCGGTGCTGGATCTCCTCCTCGAGCAGGTGAAGGAGGGTGTCCCGCACCGTGATCTCGATCTCCTGGGAGTAGCCGGCGGGCCTCGGAGCGGGGTACTTCCGGTCCAGTTCCTCCTCCGAGAGGTGACGGAAGAACTCCCGCACCGCGGCGTCGACCTCACGCTCGAACCGCCGAATCTCCTCCAGGCTCGGAGGATCGCCAAGATCGGTGGGCTCGGCGGGGCCGGGCGGTAGGGAGGCATTCTTCAACCACCACCACTGGGCCCCCAGAATGTGAGACTGGATCTGGAGCAAGGTCGGATACGATGCCCCACGATCCCGGGCGAGTTCCTCCTTGGAGAGCTTCTCGAACACTGCGAGATAACCCTCCCGCGCTCGGATGTTGTACTCCGCCCATTCCCGAAATGCGGCGAGTTCGGACATGCCCGGCTCACACACTCATAGGGAATATCGGTTGGGCTGGAATCCTGCTACGGTCGGCCCTCGCTCAAGCCGCCGCGTCGGGGAGCGTTTAAGTCCCGGCCTGGCTCGGGAGGTCGATTTTTCCGATGCGGCGGCACGATGTCTTGGTCGTCGGCGCCGGGCTGGCGGGGCAGCGCGCCGCGCTCGCCGCGGCCCAGGCCGGTCGGGACGTCGCGCTGCTCACCAAGCTCCACCCGTTGCGCTCGCACTCCGGTGCCGCGCAGGGCGGGATCAACGCCGCCGTCGGGGCGGAGGATTCGGTCGACACCCACATCTACGACACGGTCAAGGGCTCGGACTACCTCGGAGACCAGGACGCGATCGAGTTCTTCTGCTCCGAGGCCGGGAAGACCGTCGTCGAGATGGAACACTTCGGGACCATCTTCTCCCGAGCGCCGGACGGCTCGCTCGCTCGTCGTCCGTTCGGTGGCGCCGGCTTCCCCCGAACCATCTACGCCGCCGACCGGACCGGTCTCGCTCTCCTGCAGGCGATCTACGAACACCTTGGCACCGAGAAGATCACCACGTACGAGGAGTGGGACCTGGTCGACCTCGTGCTCGTCGACGGGCGGGTCCAGGGGATCGTTGCCCACGACCGGCGCACGGGTGAGTTCGAAGGGATCGCTGCCAAATCGGTGGTCCTCGCCACGGGCCCGGCCGGGCGTGTGTACTCTCGCACCACCAACTCGCACAGCTCCACCGGCGACGGCTTGGCCATCGCCTACCGGGCCGGGGCTTGGCTCAAGGACATGGAGTTCGTCCAGTTCCACCCGACGGCGCTCCTCGAGACCGGCATCCTGATCACGGAGGGGGCGCGCGGCGAGGGAGGGATCCTCAAGAACGGGACCGGCGAGCGGTTCATGAGCCGGTACGCCCCGCACGTGCAGGATCTCGCTTCGCGGGATGTCGTGAGCCGGGCGATCGTGACGGAGATCCTCGAGGGCCGGGGTTTCCCCGGTGGGTTCGTGCACCTCGAGCTGATGCACCTCGGCAAGGAGAAGATCGAATCCCGGCTGCAGGAGATCTGCGACTTCTCCCGCAACTTCGCGGGCATCGACCCCGTCACCGAGCCGATCCCGGTGAGTCCCGCCCAACACTACATGATGGGCGGCATCGGCACCTCCATCCACGGCGAGACGAACCTTGCCGGACTGTTCGCCGCCGGGGAGGCAGCGTGCGTGTCGATCCACGGCGCCAACCGGCTGGGGGGAAACTCGCTGCTCGAGACGCTCGTCTTCGGGAAGGAAGCCGGGATCGCCGCAGCCCAGTTCGCGGCCGACTCGCCCTCTACCCGTGTCTCCGACATCGAGGTGCAACGGACGCTCGGAACGGTCCGCACGATGATGGCCCGCACGGACGGGGTCGAGCCGCTAGCGTTCCGCGCAGAGATCCAGGCGGTGATGGAGCGCCGCGCGGGGATCTACCGGAACGACGCCGACCTGCGCGCCGGCTGCGAGGAGATCTCGACGTTGCGCGAACGCGCCGCCACGATGCGGATCACCGACAGCTCGCGCGTCTTCAACCTCAATCTCACCGACGCCCTCGAGACGCTCCACATCCTGGACCTGGCCGAGGTGATCCTCGTAGGGGCGCTCGCCCGCACCGAGAGCCGCGGCGCCCACTCCCGCACCGACTTTCCGAAGCGAGACGATGCGAACTGGATGCGCCACACCATCGCGAGCTACCGCCCCGAGGGGCCGCAGCTCTCCTATGCGCCCGTGGCCTACACGCGCTGGGAGCCCAAGGAGCGCGTGTACTGATGGTCGAGAGCGTCAGCGTCCCCCTGTCGGTCTACCGGTTCGACCCGGGCCGCGACGCCTCGCCCCGGTACGTCGACTATCGGCTCGACCTGCCCCGCCACACCCCCGTGCTCACGGCGCTCCTCAAGATCCGCAGCGAGATCGACTCGAGCCTGTCGCTCCGCTACTCCTGCCGCAGCGCCATCTGCGGCTCCTGCGCGATGCTGATCAACTCGAAGAGCCGGCTCGCCTGCCAGACCCAGGTCGGACCCGAGCTCGACCTGCACGGCCGCATCGTGATCGACCCGATGCGCAACCAACCGGTGCTGCGCGACCTCGTCGTGGACCAGCGTCCGTTCTGGCAGGACTACGAGCGGATCCTCCCCCACCTGGTCACCGACCCGCGCCATCCGATGCCCGAGGGCAAGCCCAACCCGATGACCCCCGAGCAGGTGGAGCGTTTCCACGAGACCCCCCGCTGCATCGCCTGCGGGGCCTGCTACTCGGCCTGCCCGGCGAAGGAGGCGGACCCGACCTTCCCCGGCCCGATGGCGCTCGCGAAGCTGTACCGATTCGTCGTCGACCCCCGCGACGGGGCGACCCGGGAGCGATTGCTGCGGATCCAGCCCGGCGGGCTCTGGACCTGCCTGCGCTGCCACCTCTGCACTACCTCCTGCCCGAAGGACGTCCAGCCGTCCGAGCGGATCCGAGACCTCAAGGAGCTCGCCATCCGGGAGCAGGGCGCGACCGAGGCCGGCTCGCGCCACGCCGTCGGGTTCAAAGAGAACCTCCACGACCGGGGCCTGCTCAACGAGATGCGGCTCGTCCGTCAGACCGACGGCGTCCTGGGGATGCTGCGCCAGGCGCCGCAGGGGATCCGGATCGCGGCGAAGAAGCCAGAACTCTTGCACAAGCCCCGACGGATCGAGGGGCAGGAGGAGGTCCGGCGGTTGTACGAGCTGCTCGAGGACGAGGAGGGGGGCGCGTGAGGCTCGCCTACTATCCCGGCTGCGTGGCCCAGGAGAGCGGCAAGGAGCTCGACATGGCGACCCGGTGGGTCGCGCGCAAGCTGGGGATCGAGCTGGTCGAGTTCCCGAAGTTCTCCTGCTGCGGCTCGGGGTTCGTGGACGAGGCGAACATGGTCCTCAACGTGGCGCTCAACGCCCGCAACCTCTCCTTCGCCGAGGCGGCCGGCCTCGACCTGCTCACCATCTGCTCCACCTGCCAGGGGATGTTGACGCTCGCCAACCGCAAGCTGGAGGAACCGGCGATCCGCACGCGCGTGGACTCGGCGCTCGGCCAACTGGGCCTGCACTACTCGGGCACGACGAAGGTCAAGCACCTGCTCCAGGTGCTGACCGAATCCTACCCGCCCGAGAAGCTCCAGCCGCTGGTGGTCCGCCCGCTGCGCGGTCTCAAGGTCGGCGCCTTCTACGGCTGCCACCTGCTGCGACCGCAGGGCGAGCTACCGGGGGAGGACGGCGAGGACCCGCACAGCTTCGAGGACCTCCTCCGTGCCTTGGGTGCCGAGCCGGTGATGTATCGGGGCCGCGTGATGTGCTGCGGATTCCCGATCCTGTTCGTGAAGGAGGGCACGGCCAACCGGATCGCCGGTCGTCAGATCGAGGATGCGGCCGCGCACGGGGCGCACGCGATGGCCACGCCCTGTCCGCTCTGCCACATCTCCCTCGACTCCTTCCAAAACCACGCGGCCCGCGAGGTGGGCCACCCGCTCGACATGCCCATCTTCCACCTGCCCCAGCTCGTCGGCCTGGCGCTCGGTGCGACGCCGGAGGAGCTCGGACTAGCCCGGCACCTCGTGGACACCGAGGCGGCGCTGCGACGGATTGGGACCGTCGCGACCCCGGCCTAGGGCGCGGGAGAGCGGTCGGAGCTGCGGGCAAACCCCCCGCTCCGAGACAGCAGGGTGCGGGCGCCCGAGCCCTGGGTCACGAACAGGTGCATCCGGTCGCACATCGACCGGAAGTAGCTCTCGCTCGAGCCTTCGTAGGTCTGGCGGAGGTGCGCCTCGAGGCGGTCGTCCGGGATGGTCGGGTCCACCTGGGGAGTGAACATGCATTCGAACACGAGGAACCGGTCGCCGTCCAGGTTGATGCGGTCGGATTCCTGCGCTCCGCAGAAGGGGCAGTGCAGCACGATCGGGAGGACTCGTGGCAGGCTCTTAGTAGTGTGGTTCGACGCGGCG
This sequence comes from Thermoplasmata archaeon, assembly GCA_022749995.1. Lineage (GTDB taxonomy): Archaea > Thermoplasmatota > Thermoplasmata > Lutacidiplasmatales > UBA184 > JAKIVR01. Next base: position 27,881 of record JAKIWO010000010.1, read on the forward strand.
GGGTGGCTCAGCTCTGCTAATCGATGTAGCCGAGGCTGCGCAACCGCTCCTTGAGCCGTGCCTCTTCCTCGGCGGAGAACGGCTCCTCCGCGGGGGACTCGGCGAGCCGTGACAGGACGAACACCACGAACTCCTCGAGGCTGGAAAAGCCGCTACGGTGGAGCCGGCTCTCGAGCGCCGCGGCCACCTCTTCCGGCACGCGCAGCAGGCGACCCGGACCGGGTTCGGTCCCCATCGGGCGGGCCAAAGTCGGTACCCGTTAAAACACCCGGCCCCTCACTCCCATTCGATCGTCGCCGGCGGCTTGTCCGTGATGTCGTATAGCACTCGGGTGACCCGACCGGAGAGCTCCCGCGTGATCCGCTCGGCGATGCGGCGTAGCAGTTCCGGAGGGACCACCTGGGCGGTGGCGGACATCGCGTCGATCGATTCGACGATCCGCACGCTCACCGCCTGCCCGTGCACGCGGTTGTCCCCGAGGACTCCGACGGTGGGGGTCGACAGGAGGACCGCGAAGTACTGCCACGGGCGGGCGAGCGTTCCCTGGCGCACCGCCTCCTCCACCTCGGATTCGACCACCGCGTTGGCCTGCCGGCAGATCTCGATGCGTTCGGGGGTGAGCGCCCCGGTCACCCGCACAGCCAAACCGGGGCCGGGGAACGGCTGACGGTCCGCTTCGGGAACGTGGAGCTCGCGGGCGAGGACCCGGACCTCGTCCTTGTACAGATCTCGGAGCGGTTCCACGATGCGCAGCTTCGCGTCCGCGGGGATGCCCCCGACGTTGTGGTGCGTCTTGATCGTGTCCCGCAGCGCCCCTCCGCTCTCGATCCAGTCCGGCGCAATGGTGCCCTGGATGAGCACGCTCGCCCCGCGCTGGCTCGCCTGCTCTTCGAACAGTCGGACGAACGTGTGGCCGATCCGCCGGCGTTTCTCCTCGGGGTCGCTCACCTCGGCGAGCGCCGAGAGGAACCGGGGCCCGGCGGAGGCGAGTTCCCACCGCAGCGAGCTCGCCTGGAAGTGGCTCCTTACGCGCTCGACCTCGCCGGCCCGCAACAGCCCCGTGTCCACGAACACCGCATGGGAGCGATCGCCGAGCGCCTCTTGGGCGAGTAGCGCCGCGACCGTCGAGTCGATGCCGCCGCTCGCCGCTACGATCGCCGGGCCGGTCACCTCCGCCCGCAGCCGCGCGACCGCCTCCCGGTGGAAGCGGGCCGGGTCGTTCATCCGGAGCCCGAGGGCGTCGCGGCCGAGGGCTCCTCCCGCCACTGGGCGCGGTAGCGCTTGAGACGCTCCTCGAGCGCCGGGTTGGACAGGGCAAGGATGTGGACCGCGAGGAGCGCCGCGTTCTCGGCGTTGTCGAGGCCCACGGTCGCCACCGGCACACCGGGAGGCATCTGGGCGATCGACAGCAGGCTGTCGAGGCCGAGACCGCGGTTGAGCGGCAGACCGATCACCGGCTTGAGCGTGCGGGCCGCGACGGTCCCCGGCAAGGCGGCCGAAAGTCCGGCGATGGCGATGAACACGTCCACCTCCGGGTCCCGCACGAGCGCGTCGACACGCTCGGGGGTGCGGTGGGCGCTCGCCACATGGACCTCCACCGGGACCTCGAAGCTGGCGAGCCTGGCCCTCGCCTTCTCGGCGAACTCGAGGTCGGACTTGCTCCCTACCAGAATCGAGACCTTCACGCACCGCGCGACCGAGGAGGATTCCAAAAGGATTGCGCGGCCGGGGCCGCCCTGGGTACCCCTCGGGGCGGGTCGGCCCCCCGGGGAGATTGGGGGTCGGCGGAGCTGGCCAGCCGGGGGTAACGCCCATACGCCGGCGGCACCGTCGGGGCCATTCCCCCGCTGCAGATCGGCCACGGACGCATCCGCCGCCGGTTGGGCGCGTGGTTCGCGGGGGACCCCACCGAGGGCGACCGGGTCTATCGACGACTCCTCCACGTGGCGGCCGGGATCTCGATCATCTACTACCTGGTCCCCGTGCAGATCCTACCCGGGCTCTCCCGGGCCGCGCTGCTGCTGATCGCCCTGCTTCTGGTGCTCTCGCTGGAAGCGTGCCGACTGGCGGGATGGCTGGTGCTGCCCGCGCTGCGCTTGCACGAGGAGCGGCGCCCGGCCAGCTTCGTGTACTTCGGGTCCGCCGTCGTGGTGGCGCTGCTCGTGGTCCCCGAGGCCTACGCCATCGTGGCGATCGTGGGGACGGCGCTCGTCGACCCGCTCATCGGGGAGCTGCGGGCCTCGCCCCGCGGCGCTCGGGCCTATCCCGCCGTGCCGCTCGTGGTGTATGCCGCCATCGCGCTACCGATCCTCTCCTGCCTGGGAGGCTTTCCTTGGGCCAGTGCGGCGGCGCTCGCGGCCGCGGGCGCCCTGCTCGCGGTGGCCGTGGAGTCGCCCCAGAGCCGGCACCTGGACGACGACCTCTTGATGACGCTCGTGCCGGCCCTCGGCCTATGGGCGCTCGGCAGCGCCGTGCTCCGGTTTACATGATGGGGGTAAGCCGCGTGTGCGGCGCGCCCTTTTCCGGCTCGACCGAGATCGCGTAGATCCGCGTCCGCGGCCGGATGCCGTAGATGCACGGAGCGTTGTCGATGTTGATGATCCGGAAGTACGTGTCCATCATGTTGAGCGTCTCGCTCGACATGAGCAGCCCGGGCTTGAGCAGACCGATCCCGAGGTTGTCGGCGAGGCGCGCCCGCTGTACTCCATGGAAGTACATCCGGATCGCCGCCTGGTCGCCCATCAGGCTCTCCAACGTATCGAACGCCGTGTACTCTAGGATCGGCTTCTGCTCCGGTCCGCGCGCGGCGCGCTCGGCGGCCACCATCGCCTTCATCGCCTCGTCGCGGCCGAACCGTGCCATCGGCACGATGTAGCTCTCCTCGGTCTCGGAGGCCGTGTAGTCGGCGATCCGGACCCGGGTGTCGAACAGGTGGGCCGGGGTGTTGTGCGTGATCGAACTGCGCAGCTTGTCGTGGGATTCTCCCGCGGCGAGGATCGCGATCATCCCGCGGCTGTGGGTGAGGAAGTTGAGGAAGGTCGGCAGGAACAGCATGTAGTAGTCGTCGATGCCGACGTTGACGTCGATCTCGAAGGCGTTGAAGCTGCCGCGCCGGTAGCCGCCGCCCAGCAAATGGTCGAAGTCGGGGATGCCGGTCGAGTAGAACCGCTCCGGGTCGGGAACGGGGCTCCATCCCTGCGACGGTGACTGACCGTGGTCGGGCACCATCACCCCGAGCGCCTCGAACCGCCCGCCGGCCAGCGTGATGGCGTACCGGGGTCGACCGATGGCGGTGGCGCGGAGCTTCTCGAGGCGCATGTGCCGCACCCGGCGCTCGTCGAGCTCCTCGCGGACGAAGGAGAGCAGCCCGTCGACGAGGTACTCGATCCCGCCGGCCTCGGGCTTCTCCAGGATCATGACGACGTTGGTGTTGGAATTCTCGACGAGGTCCTTCTGCAGGGCCATGACGAACTCCTCCATTTCGAGTCCGTACTTGTGGGTCACACCCTCGAGCGAGTCGATGACCAGCAGCGACTTCTCCGGCAGGGCGCGCTCGATCCGGTTGTAGATGTTCTCCATCTCCGGCATCGGGTTGCGACGCAGCAGCGCGACCAGGTGCGTCCGGTCGACGCGGGTGGGCGGACCGTGCTCCTCGCTGAAGGTCCGCATCACTTCGCGGGCCGCGGCGATCTTCTTCTGCTCGCTCTCGGGGAGCTCGCCGGCCGGGCTCGTGCCCGAGCCGCGGACCGCCTCGAGGAACAGCTTGCCGGCGTCCAGGATGCGGGCGCGCATCTCGGTCGCCTTGAGCCACGGGAATTGCCGGTAGAGCGCTTCGTCACCGACGCGGGTGGAGAGGTAGTAGGACTGCGCCGGGCGGCCGACCTTCTCGAGCAGCTCGAGCCCGAAGGTGGTCTTGCCGGTACCGGCCCCGCCTTTGACAATGAGCGAGCGGCCGCCGCGGCCCGACAGGAATTCGATGACCTCCGGCGGAACTCCGCCCAATCGCCCACCGTCGTTTGCGTTCACGTGACCTCGCAGCGGCCCCCGCTATCGGGGGCATCGGAGGCCCCCCGAGAGGGGCTCCGGGTGAATTGAGGAGGGCACGGGAAGGTAAACCTTTCGCCGACTCGCCGCACGCGTTGCGCTCATCCGCCCCCGACCGCCGCCGTCGCCTGCGTGCGTGCCTCGACTACGCCCGCGGCGAGCGCGCGCTCCAGCGCGGCCCCCGGCTCTCCGCTCGCGGTGGCCACGCTCCGGTTTCCCCCGCCCTTGCCGGCGAACTCCGGCAGCATCGCCGCAAGTACGCTCGCCGCATCCACGGCGCCCGAGGAGGATCCCACGATGGCGCGTCCCCCCTCCTCGTTCTCCGTCACGAGCACCGCCACGCGATCGGTGCCACGGGTGAGCCGGCGGCACAGCTCCTGCATCTCCCGGCCCGAGAGCGTCACCCGGCGTCCGAACAGCCGGACCTGGGCGACGGAGTCGGCCGCTCCGGCAAAGCCCTCGATCTCAGTGGCCAGCGCCTCCAGATCGGTCTTGCGCTCCGCGCGCGCCGCCTTCTCCCGGGTGGCGAGTTCGCCGAGCAGGTGGTCGACCCGCTCGGCCAACTTCTCGGGCGGCACGGCGAGTTGCTGGGCGAGCTCGCGCAGCGTGCGCTCCTGCTGCAGCTTGAGCTCCACCGCGCGCTCGCCCGCCGCGTAGTTCAACCGGACCACCCCGTCCTGGATCCGTTCGGTCGATAGGATCGTGACGAACCCTACCTCGCCGGTCCGCGTGCAGTGGGTGCCGCCGCACGCCTCCACGTCGAACCCCTCGATCTCCACGATCCGCAGGGTCTTCCCCGGCACGGCCCCGCCCTGGTAGAGCGTGAACCCGAAGCGCCGCTCGGCCTCGCCCCGGCTCTCGAAGTAGCTCCGGACCGGCCGATTCTCCCGGATGATCGCGTGTACCCGCCGGTCCACGGCCGCGAGCTCTTCGGGGCTCAACGACCGGAAGTGCGTGATGTCGATCCGGGCGGATTCCGGCCCCTTGAACGCGCCGGCCTGCCAGACATGCGGACCGAGCAGCTCCCGGAGCGCCCCGTTGAGCAGGTGGGTGGCCGTGTGGTGTTGCATCAGCTGGCGGCGGCGGGGCTCGTCGATCCGACCCCGGACCGAGCTCCCCACCTCGAACGTCGAGGGTTGGTCCAGCCGATGCAGGAGGTGAGGCCCCACGCGGGCCACCTCGACGACCGGCAGCTCTCCCAGGGTGCCGGTGTCGGTGATCTGGCCCCCTCCCGTCGGGTAAAAGTAGGTGCGGTCGAGCACGACGTACTCGCCCCGACTGAACAGCACGTGGGCCCGGAAATCCACCGTGTACGGGTCCGTGAAGTACAGCACCTCGGTGGGCGCCACGCCGACCGGCACCGACGGGCGCTCCGGCTCCGCCACGGTCGTGTCCGGTCCATCCGAGGCCTCGTGCCGGGTGGCGAGCTGGGTGTAGAAGTTGGGCGGTACCTCCCCCGGCCGACCCAGCTCCTCGAGGGCGACGTCGGGCGTCACCCCGAGCGAATCGTACCACTCCACGAGCTGGTCGGCGCCGATGGTGCCACCGGTGGCTTCGAGACGAGCGGCCGATCGCCGGATCTGGGCCCGGGCGCGGTCGATCGCCTCCTCGAACCGCTCGACCTCCGCTTGGACCACCCGGTGCAGGTCCTCGCGGTGCGCCCCGAGCTCCGGATAGTCCCGGGCCTCATCGCGGGCGACCCGGTCGAGCAGTCCTTCGATCGACGGGGGGTCGGTCATGCGGGCCAGGGTGCGGAGCACCCGGCGCAGCAACAGGCGGGCGTAGTACCCCTCTTGGGTGTTGGAGGGCACGACGCCGTCGGTGATCAGGAAGTTCAGGGCCCGGGCGTGGTCGACCAGCATCGCCGCGCTCGCGAACGGCAGCCGGTCGAGCAGCTCCTCCAGCGCGCGCCCGAACACGGCCTCGTATGCGGTAGGGGTTCCCTGCGACATCCACGTGAACCGCTCGAGGCCGTAGCCGGTGTCGACGACGGTCAGCGGCATCGGCTCGAGCGCATCACCGCGACGGGTGTACTCCATGAACACGAGCGTGGCCACCTCCAGGCCGTGCAGGCCCACGGAGAGCGAGGGGCCCAGGTTGCCGCCGCCCTCCCACACCTCCTCCTTGTACGTGATCGCCTTCGGGTCGGCGCCGAGCTCGGAGGTGAGCAGCTCGTCGCAGAGCTCCACGCATCGGTCCTTGAAGTAGACCGGCGCCCCGGGCCGGTTGAAGGCGTGATGGGCCATCATCTCGAACTCGGTGAAGTGCCGGCCGGTGCGGCCCACCTCCTCGAGGTCGATGAACCGTAGGCACGGTTGGGAGATGGTCAGCGGGTTCGCCGGAGGCTCGACTTCGCCGCTGGTCACCCACGGCTGGAAGTCGTAGATGCTCGCCTGCACGAAGAACACGTCGGCCCGCCAGCGGGCGACCACCGGGTACCGCCCGACCCGGCGGTGGCCCCGCTGCTCGAAGAAGTGCAGGTAGGTCTCGCGCATCTGCTGCAGGTCGAGCGAGCGCGAGAACCCGGGAGTCCCGGCGATGTGGTACGGCGTGCACGGCTCCTCCGCGCAGCGCCGACGCTCCGCGAGCGACCAGAACGCCGAGCCGCAGCTCTCGCAGGTCGACCGCCGGAATCCCTGGCGGCGGAAGAATTCGAGGTCGTACTCCGCGGCGTCCATCGCTGGCGTGCGCGAGGGAGCGGGCCCCTACTTCAGCTTCGCCGTCGAGCCGGCCGGTCCTCCCGACGTGGCGGCGGGAGTCCACGGGCGAGCGCCCGACCGGTCGCGCACAGATCCGCGATCGGGCAGCGCTCGCACAGCGGGTGGCGCGGACGGCACAGGTTCTGCCCGTGCTGGACCAGGATTGGGTTGATCGGTATCCACAGTTCCCCCGGAACCGTGGCCTCGAGGACCGCCTCGGTCTCCTCCGGCTCCTTCGTCCGCACGACGCCGAGCCGGTTCGCGATCCGGTGGACGTGCGTGTCCACCGGGATCGCCGGCAGGCCGTACCCGAAGACGAGGACGCAGTTCGCCGTCTTCCGTCCGACCCCGGGCAAGGCGAGCAGCGCCTCGATCGACC
>JAKIWO010000011.1 GCA_022749995.1 Thermoplasmata archaeon
ACCGATGCAGGTCCCCCGCCGTATCCCCTTCGTGGAACTCCGTCGTTCTCGGTCGCTAGAGGCTCTGCGCACGATGGGTAACGACGAGTTCGACGAGATCCTGAGCGCCCTCGATCGCGAGAGTGCCCGGATTCGGGTGCGGGTCGAGCCCCGACGGTACAACAAGCCCGCGACGGTGATCTCGGGGTTCCCCACGGGCGTGGACCTCCCGGGGACCGCTCGCCAGCTCAAGAACCGCTTGGCCACGGGCGGGTCGGTCGTCGATGGCGAGGTGTACCTGCAGGGGGACCACCGTGCGCGGATCCGGGACGAGCTCGGTCGGCTCGGATTCGATGAGGGGTCCATCGAGGTTTCGAACGACCAATTGCCGAAGCGCGGTCGCCACTAGGCACGCGCGGATTCGGCGGGCATTCGTCCACGGGACGACATTATCTGACGCAGAATCATGCGGCTCCTCCGCAGGGTTCCGATTTCGCCACCCCTATATGCCTAAACCGCTCCCGTGGACCCGAGGAAGCTAGTGTCGCAACCGTACGCCCACCCGGACGTCCTTGTGGAGACCGACTGGGTCGCCGAGCACCTGTCCGACCCGAAGGTCCGTATCGCCGAGGTCGACTACGACCCGAGCGCGAACTACGCCCTCGGCCACATTCCGGACGCGGTGCTGTTCGACTGGCGAAAGGACATCAACGACCCGGTGCGCCGGGACATCCTCTCGCGGGAGCAGCTCACCGAGCTGTTCCGTAGGTCCGGGGTCGGGCCGGACACCACCCTCGTGCTGTACGGGGACTTCAACAACTGGTTCGCGGCGTTCGCCTACTGGGTCTTCGAGTACTACGGCGTCGCCCGGCTCAAGCTGATGAACGGGGGCCGCAAGAAGTGGATCGACGAAGACCGTCCATTACCCACCCAAGTGCCCTCCCCCCAGCCTTCCCGCTACACCGCCGGAACTTCCAACGAGAAGCTGCGGGTGTACTTCGACGAGGTCCGCCAGCGGCTCGGCCAGGTCAAGGCCGGCACCCTCGGGCTCGTCGACGTGCGCGGTCCCAAGGAGTTCTCCGGCGAGGTCACCGCACCCCCGGAGTACCCGAACGAGCACGCGCAGCGGGGGGGCCACATCCCGGGCGCGACGAACATCCCTTGGGCCCAAGCCGTGAGCGAGAATGGGACCTTCAAGAGCCGCGAGGAGCTCGAAGCGCTCTACCGTGGCAAGGGGATCACCGGGGAGCACCCCGTGATCACGTACTGCCGGATCGGGGAGCGCTCGAGCCACACCTGGTTCGTGCTCCACCACCTGCTGGGCTACTCGGACGTCCGGAACTACGACGGCTCGTGGACCGAGTGGGGCAACCAGGTCCGGACGCCGATCGAGAAACCTTAGTCGGGCTAGACGCGTCCGGTCTCGGCAGAACGGGTCCGCGGGGTGGGGCTCGCCTCTCGCCGGACGAGGAACCGGTGGACCGTGCCCTCCCGATAACTGCCGAGGACCGTGTGCCCCGTGCGATCGGCCCACCGGACCATCTCGAGCGGGCTCGTGGGGTCATCGGAGACGAGTCGCAGAATGTCGCCGGGCGCGCGCAAGGCGAGCTCCGTGTCCAACCGCGCGAGCACGGCCGAACATTCGCTCCCTAGTTCGACCACCTCGACGTCGGGCACCGGCCCTTCGCAGCGCACGCGCAGCACCGCGATCCGCGAGGTGAGCGCCTCGGTCGCCGCGCGCCCTCGGGGAAGACGGTCGACTTCCGCCGGGTGCACCGGTCGGAACTCGATCACCCAGCCCTCCTCGTAGGGGGAGTCGTTCAGCAGTCGGGGCCTAGCCACGATGGCCCGGTTCGGAACCGCGCCGACTCCGGTGAGGGGCAGCCGCACGGCTCCCGTGTATCGGAGGCTCTCGATCGTGGCCACGCTTTCCCCGGGGTGCAGCTCGGCACCGACGGTTCGGTGCCGGATCGCGAGGATCCTCCCCGCGAACGCCGAGAGAGAGGAGGTGATCCCGAGCCGGTACACTCCCGGGGTAGGCGCGGCCCTCACCCAGACGTCGTGCTCGGCGTCAAAGTGAGCGTCCTCGGGGAAAGGGCAGCCGCCGAGCTCCACCTTTGCGCGAGGGAGTTCACCTCGTAAAGCCTCGCTGCCTTTTTCCGCCTCGCTACCTTTTTCCCTTTAGCGGGAAGCGTGGGGGCGCGATGGTTACCAAGTCCACGGACCGGAGTCCGCCCGAGCCGGCCCGCAATCGGTGCCGATGCGGGCACTACCCTTCGGCCCACCTCGAGGTACACCCGGTCCTCGGCGGCGGCTCGGCCAGCTTCGCGCTCCTGCCCACCGGCCCTTGCCGCTTCTGCGGGGGTCCCGGGTGCACCGCCTTCGTCCCGGGAAGCTAGCCGGCGCGGCTACCCGGGTAAAAATACTCCCCATCGGCTCTCCTCCTGCATGGGCCGCGGTCTCGCCGCTACGGGCGTGCTGCTCCTCGTGGCCCTCCTCGCGGCGCCGGTCCTGTTCGCGGCGCACTCCCGCCCCGCGTGGACACCCGCTCCCGCGTCTCCCGCGACGGCGCCGAACCACCCCGCGGCCTCTCCCGGGCAGGAGCTGCGGCCTCGGCTCGGCGGCGGGTCGGCCGAACTCCTGGTCTACGCCAACGACACGGCGATCGCGCCGGCGACTGGAGTCGAGGCGAACCTCACAGCCTTCACGCCGGCCGCCTTGCCGCCGGCCAGCTCGTTTCAAGTGAGCGTCGCCGCCGTGCTCGGTGGGGTCGAGGTGGTTTTCGGCATCTTCCAGAACACGGGGAACGCACCGACCGCGTTCCTGGCCTCCTTCTCCAACCGGACCGACCAGTACCTCTCGCTCTCCTACTGGCGCAACCTCACGCTCGTGGACGGGACTCCGTACGGCTTCAACCTGGAGCACGGATCCGGGACCAACTGGACGCTGACGATCGGCGGTGCCCTATTCGACGGGAGCCGGAGCAATGCGACGATCGATTGCGGCGTGAGCTCACTCCAGTGGGTCCATGGGTTGAGCTTCTCGGAAACGGTCGCCTTCGGAGGGAACCGGTTCGTGCCGCCGGCCGTTGTTGCGTCGCTGGCCTTCGCTACGGAGCAAGGTAGCGGTTGGTACCTCCCCCGGCTGGGCGTCGCCAACCAATCCGGATTCGGCAGCGGCCCGTGGGGGATCCAGGGGCGGGTCCAGCACCCGACGCTCGCTCCTGGGGAGCTCGTCTCGGGCCCCAGCATCGCGCCCGTGGCCAACGGGACGCCGCTGTGGAGGAGCGGGCCGGTCCCAGTCGACCTGCGGCTGCAGGTGAGCCCGACGGGCCCGCTCGCGTTCGGCACCGTCTCGGTGAACGCCTCGTTGACCGACCCGAACGGCACCCCGTTGCCGTCCGTTCCGCTCCAGTTCTCCGACTCCAACGGGAGCATGTTCTTCCCGGCGGGGGAGCAGACCGACGCGAACGGCACGGCGTTGGCTGCCTTCCCCGCCCCCAACGCGAGCGCTCCCGCGACCGACACGGTGAGCGCCGTCGTGGAGCTGCTCGGGTTCCTCGGAAATGCCCAGAGCTCGATCACCACCTCACCGGCGCAGGAGCTCCTCGTAAGCCCCGTCAATGCGCCGGGCCGGATTGTCCCCGGTGCGACGGTGCAACTCACCTTCGAGGTCCGGACGGTGGACTCCCACCCCGCCTCCGGCGTGGCCGTCCTGTTCACGTTGAGCGGCCCGGGGGCGGTGGACCCTACCGCTGCGGCGACCGCCTCCGACGGAACGGTCGCCTTCACGATCAGCTCCTACGGGGAGCTGGCGGTGCTTCAGGTCACCGTGCGCGTTCAGCAACCCGGGTTCTGGGGCCACGACCAAGTGGGGGTCCGGGTGGCACCGGACCCTCCCACGCTGCTCGACACAATCGCACCGTACGAGTGGCCGGCGGTGGGGATCGCCGTCGCCGCGGTCCTGGTGTTCGCGTTCTACACGCGTCGTCGGCCCCGCGGCGCGCTCCCGGTGCTCAGGCTGCCGCCGCCCCGGCGGCGCGTTCGTGTTGAGCCGCCCCGTCAGCCGTAGGCGTCACGTAGCAGCTGCTCTTTGAACCGGTGCAGCCGGTCGTCCCAGAGGCGGAAATGGAAGGAGCGCGCTTCCTCCCATGCCTCACCCGATTCCCAGCCCGCATGTTCGAGGGTGACGTCGATGCCCTCGGGCGAGTCCTGGAGGCGGAAGTACACGTGGGTCTTCGGCTCGGGCTCGTTCATCGTCCGGTCGTGGGGAGCGGGCGCGCGCCACGTGTAACCCACATCGACGTCCGGCGTAAGCCGGGTGATCTCGCCCCGACTCGTGAACTCCGGCTCGCCGCGGTAGGTGAGCTCGTACCGGCCCCCGAGGCGGGGCTCGATTTCCGCGGCGTCGCAGAAGGAGCGCGAGAGCTGGGCCGGGTCGAGCAGCGCGCCGTGGATCATCGAGATCGGCAGCGGAACGCTGACCTGGATGATAATCGGGTCGAGTTCCTCGTCCGGCACGGGTCGGGCCGTCCCGTACTGGGTCTTAGAGTTTATCCCTTCAGGCCGTGGGTGTCCAGGGCACTCCAAGTACTGCTCCCGGTCTACGCTAGTTGATGACGCTGCGCGCGGGAGGAGCACGCCGCCAGCGCACGATACTCCTCTTCCTTCTGATGAGCGTGGGGTTCGGCACCGTCGCGGCGTTCCTCGACTCGAGCGTGACCGCAAGGGCCGGAGGCGGAAGCTCGACCTTTGGTTCCGTGCCCGCCGTGTTCTGGGTGGACCTCCTCGCCGTCGGGATCCCCCTCTACCTTGGGCTTTGGATGGCGAGCCGCCTCCTCCAACGATTCCGCGAAGGAGCAAGTCTCCCCGCCGGACCGGCCGTCGTTACGTTCCTCGTGGTCGCCCTCCTCGCCCTGGGACTACTCGCGATCGCTTCGCACCGAGCCCAATCCGCATGGTCGATGGCGCCGGGCTCCTCCTCCGCTCCCCCCCACTCCGTCCCGAGCGATGGCGATGCCACCGTCAACACTACCAACGGCTCGGGAGCTACGACAGGCGCGGCCTTGCCTCCCCTCGCCATTCCGAGTTGGGTTGAAACAGGGCTGCTCGTGGGCGCCGCTCTTGCTGCGGCGGCGATCTTGTCCGTTTACGCGGTGGCCGTACGGCGGTTCCCGCAGGCAGCGAATGCGAACTCGCGTGCTGCGGTCGCTGACGCCCTGCTCGCATTCCGCGATTCCCTGGGCGATGACCTGACGCTGGACGCGAAGGAGAGCATTCGTGCACTCTACGCGCGACTCCTGGCGCACCTAGAGGATCTTCGAGAGCCGACCGCAGCGCTCACCCCGAGAGAGATCGAAGCGCGGCTGATTCGGATCTTCTCCGTCCGCCGACACGCGGCGGCAGAGCTGACCTCGTTGTTCGAAGTTGCGCGCTATTCAACTCAACCCCTACCGGCAGACGCCGCATTCCGCGGCCGGACAGCGGCTGGAGAGGCGCTCGAGGATCTCGCCGCTCTCGGGCGCTCCCGAACCCGAGGGTGAGCCGAGTTCCAATCTCCCACCCTCTCAGGGGAGAAACGATCGATCCCCGTTCCGAACCGATTGGGAAAGCACCGCGGCGGAATGGGTTGGTATACTACTGTTCCCAATGCGACTCAAATAGACCGGTGCCTACGTTCCCGCATGGTGCGAATTGTTGACGAGGGGAGCCATTTCGACGCGCCGATCAGCAAGGTCTGGAAGCTCATTGAGAGCCACGCTACCGAAACCTCCAAGATCCACCCCGGTGCGAAGAACGCCAAGATCCACCCCGTGGGGGAGAACCAGGGGTCGGTCACCTTCGAGTCCGATGTGAACGGACAGATGATGCCGATGAAGTTCCGCGTGACCGCGATCCCTCCGACCGCCCAGGTCCTCGAGATCCTGCAGGGCCCACTGGCCGGATCCAAGGTCGTGAACTACTACACGGCCAAAGGCGACAAGACGGCAGTGACGGTCATCGCCGACTTCGAGTCACCGATGCTACCTCCGCACCAGCTGGAGGCCGTCGCGCGCGAGTTCCTCCAGAACGGCTTCGACGAGGACCAGGCCTACCTGAAGACGATGCACTAGGGTCTTAGTAGGAGACTCGGTGGCCCCCAGGGCGCCATCGGTTCCGGCGCCCCCGCTCGACACCGGACCACCGGTGGTGAGCTCGCGGGGATCCTCGAGCGGTGACCACGTGCCGGTGGCTTTCACTCGCGGAGTCGCGCCCGCCGTGGCCGTGGCGCCGGTCGAGGGCAACGCCGCGTGGGAAGCTCCCCGAGAGGTGGACTAGCCAGAGACTCGTCCCTGCGCCAACCTTCGAACGTGCTACGTCACGAAGTGGAAGATTCGGGGGAGGTCGATCTAGGGAAGGGTAGCGCTGATCGATCCCGTGCACGACGACCCAATCCATTGGAGAACGATCGTGTCGCCTGAGAGAGAATCGTTCCCGGGGTAGGCCAGGTCAATCGTCTCCGTGGTCGAGAGTAGGATCGCGCCCCCGCTGACCCAGGACGGGTTGGGCGCGCCGATGTCATAGCTCGCGATCGTCGTCCCGGCAGCGTTGCGGATGGTGAGATTCCATCCCGACCCGGTGATACCAATCGGGTTCCCGCGCGGGTCCTGAACGCTGAACGCAAAGTCGCTCCAGATCGCTCCACCCCCGGTGCTGCCCACCGGGATGCGGTAGCCGGGCGAGGAGCCGTTTGTCACCGCGTCGGGCGTGCCCAGGACGATCAGCGCACACCCTGAGCGAGCGCCCGGACTGAAGTGCGAGGAGGGCGCCAGTAGTAGCCACGCGGCGGTTCCACCGACCAGCGCCGCGGCCACTACCAAGCCAGCGAGCAGCGTACTCGTCCGGGCCACCTCCGGCGATACCGCATGCGTGCTTAGCGGCTGGCTCGATTCTGCCTCGCCGCCGGTAGGTGGCACGCATCCGAGCGAGGCGGATCCATGGGAGCCCGAGTGGACTGGTCGGGATTTGAACCCGAGACCTCCGGTTTGCAAAACCGGCGATCTTCCGCTGATCTACCAGCCCGGCCGGCGATGGGAAGCCTCGCCGCTTTACCGTTTCTGATGGACGGCTCCCGACGCAACTGCACGCCAGACGCGTTCAAGTTGAGGCACCGTCTCGTATCGGGCCATCTCCTCCGGGCGAACCCAACGGCCCTCCGAGTGTTCCCAGTCGAGCCGGATCCTATCCGAGCGGACCCGAAATCGAAACGGATGGACGACGAACATCCGCTCTTCGTCGCGAATGTACAGCGGAGGTGCCGACGCGTCGAGTTCGGTTTCGACCTCGGAAAGACCGGTCTCTTCCGTGACCTCGATTCGGGCGCGAACCATCGGATCCCGCTCCTCGAGGAACCCCGAGACAGCAGCCCAGCGCCCTCGGTAGCTACTCACCTGCTCGGAACGGCGGAGCAGGAGAATGGTATCATCCTCCCGCTGCAGGAACACGGTGACGACGGGAACGCCTTGAACCGACTCGAGCTCGAGCAGGCCCCGGCTGCCGTCCACTCCTACCCACTCCCCATCGCGGAGCCACTGCTGCTCCGCGCCGCCTACCACGGGGAAGCCCAGGTTACTCGGCGGGCCCCCGGCGTCGACCAGTACGACCCCGGCCGCCGGGTCAGGCTCCGGTTGCGTCGGCGGCTGCGGCTCCGAGAGCCAGCGGGGGCCCGCCGCGATCCAGGGCACGGCCATCGTCCGCCCGGAACCCATCCTCGAGACGGGTACTCCTCCCTCCATCCACCCCACGCGACCCCGGCAGCGCCCGGGGGAGAGTGCGAGGACCGGTAGTTCCACGCCGCAGGCACTCGCCGAGCGCTCTTGGGTTCACCATGCCAACGCCCATGAAGGGACGGACTGTCCCGCGCCCGTGAGACTGAGCGCCTTCACCGTCGTCGATTCTTATCCGGAGTACGAGTCCGGCGCTCGAGATCGTTACGCAGAGGTCCTGGAGCTCGCCGACGCTGCCGAGCGGAACGGACTTTCCGCCCTTTGGGTAGCCGAACATCACTTCCATACCGGAGGGGTCTGCCCGTCTCCTCCCACCCTCCTCGCTGCGATCGGAGCCCGGACGCAGAGATTGCGGGTCGGCTCGCTGGTGGCGGTACTGCCGTTCCACTCGCCCGTCGAGATCGCCGAGCAGTACGCTCTCGTGGACCGGCTCGTGCACGGGCGGCTCAACCTCGGCGTGGGCAGCGGCTACTTGCCCCAGGAGTTCGAAGGGTTCGGCGTCGACCCCGAGGAGAAACGGGCCCGCTTCGACCGCGCTCTCGAGGTGTTGCTGCGTGCCTGGCGCGGCGAGGCCATCCCTCCCGTGGCCGGGTCGGGACCACCGATCCGGATCAACGTGAAACCCATCCAGCGCCCCGCACCCCCCATCTGGGTGGCGGCACAGCGGCGCGAGGCGCTGCCCCATCTGGCTCGGGCCGGACGGTCGGTGGCGCTGATCCCCTACGCGACGGTGGACTCTATCGACGAGCTCGCCCAGGAGATCCGAGAGTTCCGAGCCGCGCTACCAGGAGGGACGACCGCCGAGGTCGCTGCGGCGGTGCACGTGTACTCTGGAACGGAGCTGAGCGTGGCCCGACAAGCTCTCCAGCGATACCTCGACAGCCGCCTGGCCACGCACAGTACGCATCTGGCAGCCAAGGTGCGGGCGGACCCCCGTCGCGCTCACGCCGAGGCCGTGGAGTCGTCAGGATTCGCGGCGTTTGGCTCGCCGGAGGAGGTCGCTCGCCAGTTGCAGAACTTTGCCGCTGCGGGCGTCGACGAGCTGCTCGGGATCTTCGACTTCGGTGCGTTGCCCGTGCGCCAGGTCGTCCAGTCCGTGGCGTCCCTCGGGGCCCGCTGGGGTCGCTAGGCGGTCGTGCCGTGCCCGGCTCCCGCCGGGGGCGGGGCCGCCCGGGGGGGGAGCGCGGCGGGCGCCTAGTGCGGGGAGTCGCCCGAGGCGGGGGTCGGCAGCGGCGGGTTGTTCGAGGCCGGGTCCGGCTTGGTCCCGCTGCCTTCCGACCACACCGACGTTCCGCTGGAGCCCGCAGCGCCGTCCTTGGCAGTGCCACTGTCCGCCGAGTACGGCTGGATGGGACCGCCCGCGGGGGGAGAGCTTCGGCGCCGGATGAGCAGGAACAGTACGAGCGCGACCACCACGATGAGCACGAGCTGGATGACCCAGCCCACGGTGAGGCCCGAGCCGGCGCCTAGCTCGTTGGTCAGTACCGAGGGCGAGGCCTCGACCGGGACCAC
This sequence comes from Thermoplasmata archaeon, assembly GCA_022749995.1. GTDB lineage: Archaea > Thermoplasmatota > Thermoplasmata > Lutacidiplasmatales > UBA184 > JAKIVR01. Next base: position 9,257 of record JAKIWO010000011.1, read on the forward strand.
GAGCTCGTCGTAGGCGCTGCAGCCGCCCGTCGGGCAGTGCTGGAACTCGGCGTACAGGTCGACGTACTGGTCGCCCGTGCCCCAACTGGAGGGGATCTTGAACGAGACGCTCCCCGAGGTAGCCGTGGTCTGGGTGAAGCTGCTCCCCTGGTTGGCCACATACTGGTCGGTCTCGAAGTAGAGGCTGATCACGCCGGGCGCTGGGGCGTTGGACACCGGGACGATGGTGTACTGGATGGTGATCGTTTGGCCCGGCTGGTAGCTGCCGTCCACGTAGTTGGACTTGGTCGAGATCGATGCGTGGAGCACGTAGCCGTTCCCTTCATCGATGGTGACCTCGCCGCTCGCCAGCAACCCGGAGGTCGGGCTCTGGGCGGTGACGTTGACCCGGACATAGGACGGCGTGTTCACGACGGGGACGTTGAAGGAGATGCTCCCGCCCGTGACGACCCCGGACCAGAGGGTCACGCCGCTAGAGGAGGCGACGGTCCCCCACAGGGTGGCCGAGGAGAGGGCCGAGCCCTGCGTACCGACCGCCACGTGCAGCGTGTCGCCGGGCTGGTAGACGTACTCGCTCGGGGTCAGCAGGATGCTCGGCGTGGTGACGTCGGCGTAGCCCACGCCGTCGATGCGCTGGGTGGCGTTGTGCGCGAAGACGATGAGCTCGATGAGCCCGGCGTAGCCGGTCGGCATCGGGAGCGTGAAGCTCGAACTGCCTGCGCCAGAGTTGATCGTCCCCGTGAGCCATCCGGCGTAGGAGGCATCCGGCTCGACGGCTTCCCAGTCGTCGACCGTCCAGCCGGCCGGGGCGCCGCCGGTGCCGTTGCCCAGCTGCCAGTTCACGGTGGCGGTGTCCCCACCGTAGTACTGCTGCTGGCCGAACCAGACCTGGAGGCCCTCCGTGCTGTTCTCGTAGGGCAGGACCGAGAAAGAGAGCGTGTTGTTGAGGCTCGCCCCCGGCCCGTTCGTCTGGGTCGAATTCTCCCAGAAGACGTACGGCATCTGCGGGGTGAACGTCGAGGTCGAACTCGTGAACAGGATCGAAGCATCCCCCTGCGAGTTCGTGATCAAGTGGAGCGGGGGGTTACCCGGAAGTGAGGTGACCATGCCGTGCGGGCCGTGCAGGGCGAGCGCCACCGAGATGTTCGCACCCGGTCCCGTGTAGAAGCCCGTGATGATCGTCACCGCGACGGTCAGGATCGCCGGGGTATTCGCCGGGAGCACGGCGACCGACGTTCCGCCGTTACCGAGGGTCAGGCTGAGGGCGGTGCTCAGGTTGCCGACGTAAAGCGTGGCGGAGCTAGTGTGGCTTTCCGTTCCGCCGGTGCCGGTCAGGTTGGCCCACCCTCGGAGAAGCACCGAGGTGCCCGGGGCCGCCAGACGGGGAATGGAGACGGTGAACGTCTCGAAGCCCGACGGGGTGAGGGTCAGGGGGGTGCTTCCGAACAGCGACTTGAACGTGAAGTTCGCGAGTTCGTACGTGCCCGTCACCACAATGGTCGTAGGGGTGAACGGCGCACCGTTCGTCGTGCGGGTCACGGTGGAGAGCACCTGCGCGGACTGGCCGGGCAGGTAGGCTTCCTGGTAGGGGCCCATCTCCGTGTAGAAGGTCTGGACGGTGAAGTTCTGGTAGAGGAACCCGGCGAGCGTGCCCGCGAGGGTGATGTTCCAGATGCCGCCCTGCGGGAGGTTGAGCGGGAGGGCGTAGAAGATGTTCCAGTCGGAGCTGTAGTTGTCGGTGAAGAGGGTGAAGTTGGCCACGAACTTGGCGACCGGGTTCGTGAGGCCGTCCCGGGTGGCGTTCTTGTCGTTGATCTCGACCGTGGCCACGGTGTCGCCGGTCCCGTCGTAGGCGTGGTAGTAGATCTGGCCCGTAGAGAGCCCTGTCTCGAAGTTGAACCGGTTGAATCCGCCGCTATCCGTGGGGGTGATCGATGCCGCCACGGCCGGATGCGGAATCGCCGGAGGGGCGACCGCGTGGGCGCCCCCGAGACCGGGCACGCCAATCAGGGCGATCAGGGTGAGGACGACGGTCGCAGCGGGCAGGCCGGCCAGTGGGCGGTACATAGCGGAATCCTCGGTGTTTACGTATATAATTCCACCGTCGGAGGCGCCGACGGCCGGCTCCCCCCAGAACTGCCCGGGTCGACTATTCAACCAGCGCAACGGTACCTGCGTTGTGGCCGTGGAGCCCAAACCAGGTCCAAAACCGAAGCGGCTCTACCTGCGCATCGTCCGCCTCGCGGAGGGGTCCACCGACCGACCCCCCCACCGCCTCATCGCAGCCTGGACGCTGGATCTCGAGCGGGTCGGCCGCTTGGTGGCCCACGGCGAGCTCGTCGACCCGCCAGGGGATCTGCTGCTGTTCCGTGCCACGGACGCGTCGGAGGCCGAACGGGCGCTCCGGTCCGACCCTTGGCGGGCGGTCGAGGGTGCCGAAAGCGAGCTGCTCTCCTGGCACGCCAGCTCCACGGCGATCGGCGTGAACCTCGACCCACCCCCCTCCCGCGGCACCGGGCGGCTGACCAGCCTGCGCCGGGTCGCCATCGCGGTACGCGACCAAGCGCGCTCGGTCGCTTGGTACCAAGAGGTACTCGGGCTGAGCGTCCGCGAGAGGGAGACGGAGACCGGTTTCATTGAACTCGCACTGGGACGGGGCAGCTCCGGCCTCGCGGTGGTGGAGCCTCGCCCAGAGTGGGGCGAACCCCACTACTCGCGCACCGCGGCCCGGGTCGGCCGCGAGACGGGCATCGTCTTCCAGACCGACAGCGTCTCCGCGCTGGCCCTGCGACTACAGCACGCCGGCGCGAAGGTGACCCAACTCCCGCGCGCCGAACCGTGGGGGGGCTCCACGATCCGGTTCGCCGACCCCGATGGGAACGAGTTCTTGGCGTTCCAATGGGGAGCCCCGCCCCCCTCGGCACCCGGTGCCCGGGCCCACGTGCCGCACCCCAAGCAAGCGAGATAATCTGCTCCGGGCTCCTTCTCCGAGCCCATGACCGAGCTATTCCCGGGCGTCCACCTCGTGGACGGCGTCGACCCGAGTCCCGACTTCACGACCCACGTCTTCCTGCTCAAGAACCGCGGGGGCGGCTACACACTCGTGGATACGGGCGTGTCCGGCAAGGACGCGGCGATCCTCGCCTACCTCAAGTCCCACGCGATCGCACCGGCCGAGGTCAAGCACGTCCTGATCACGCATCTCCACGCCGACCATACCGGAAATCTCCGTCGTATCCTCGACGTGACCAAGGCCAAGTCCTACGCCCACTGGATCGAGGCCGGCTTCATCGCCCAGCGGCCCGCGTACGACGGGCCCGGCAGCCCGCCCAAGGAACCGGTCGAGATCGACGTGCGGTTCAAGGATGGGGACGTGTTCGAGATGGGGGAAGGGCTGGTGGCGTACCACACTCCCGGGCATACCCCCGGTCATACGAGCTATTTCGAGCCCTCGAGGGGTCTGCTGTTCAGCGGCGACCTCTTCTTCGGGATACCCGAGCTGGCGCTCACCCTCCCGGACTACACCATTCACACGGGGACGGCGCAAATCTCGGCGCGGCGGATGGCCGACCTGAGTCCCCAGGCGTTGCTCACCTACCATGGTGGCCCCTTCCTGAAGGGATCCGCCGAGGCGCTTCGTTCGCTCGTGCGCCAGTTCTGACCGGGCTCGCACGTGGGGCCTGAACAGGCACGCCAGGTACTCGCGGAGACCAGCTTCGTAGGCTGGCGGCGTCAGGCGGGATGGTCCCCGCTGCTCATCGAGCGAGCGGAGGGCTGCCGATTCTTCGACACGCAAGGGCGCAGCTACCTGGACTTCGCATCGCAGCTCGTGGCGACGAACTTGGGACACAGCAATACGGCGGTCGCCGAGGCGATGGCCGCCCAGGCCCGAAGGTTGCCGTACTTGCACCCCTCGTTCTCGACGCCGCTGCGTGCGGAGTTGCAGCGGGAACTCTCCGGCGTCCTTCCGCCCGGGCTCCCGCGGTGCTTCTTCTCTACCTCGGGGACCGAGGCGATCGAGGCGGCGCTCAAGATCGCGCGCGTGACGACCGGCAAGCCGGGAATCCTCGCCCGGTCCCGTTCCTACCACGGAGCCACCGCTGGGGCGATATCGGTCAGCGGTGAGTTCCGTCGCCTTCCCGTGGAGGGCCTCGGGACCGTCCCCGGCACCGAATGGGCGCCCGAATGCTACTGCTACCGGTGTCCGCTGGGTCTGCGCTACCCGAGCTGCCGAGTGGCGTGTGTAGAGGAGATCGACCGGATCCTCGCTCGCCAACAGGACATCGCGGCCGTCATCGTCGAGCCCGTCGTCGGGAGCAACGGGGTGATCCTTCCAGTTCCCGAGTACCTTCCCCGGTTGCGGGAGATCACGCGACGGCGTGGGGTCCTCCTGATCGCCGACGAGGTGATGACCGGCTGGGGGAGGACCGGCCGGTGGTTCGCCGTGGACCACTACGGGGTGGTCCCGGACATCCTCGTCACCGCGAAGGGGATCACGGGCGGCTATGCGCCGCTCGGACTGACCGCAACGACCGAGGCGCTGCACCAAGTCTTCGAGCAGCGCTACTTTCCGCACGGCCACACGTACGAAGCGCATCCGGTGATGCTCGCCGCGGCCTTGGCGGCCGTGCGAGAGTACCGCCGGCTCGATTTGGTGGCCCGCTCTGAACGCGAGGGGCGGCGCCTGCTCGCCGAGCTCCAGCAGCTGGCCGCGCGACATCCTTCGGTGGGGGAGGTGCGGGGGCTGGGGCTGTTCGCCGCCGTGGAGCTGGTCCGGGACCGAGCGAGCCGGATCCCGATGTATTCGCCCGAGCGGAAGCTCACGGGAGATCCGAGCGTAGTCGAGGAGGTCGCCGAGGCGATGCTAGCGCGGGGCGTGTTCGTACTCGCCTGGGGTTCGAACCTGATCTTGGCTCCGCCGTTGATCGTGAAGGCCGAGGAGATCACCGAAGCACTCGCCGCGCTCGACGACGCACTGGGGATCGCCGACGCCGCCGCGGCCCACGCCGCTCCACCGACGGGAGCCTTCGGCGCGCAAGGCTAAGCGGCGGGTCCCTCTGGTCCACCCGTGCGAGCGCTGGGAACGGCCGGAGTCCTGGCCCTGCTCCTCGCGGCCGCGGTGCTCTTCGCACCGGTCCTCTCGGAGATCGCCGGCAGCGGGCCCCTCGGAGCGCTCCGGTCGAGTTCGCAGAGCATCGGTACGCTCCTGGGGGCCACCCACGCCCTCCCCGCGACCCCCCGGAGCTTTGGAGCGGTCGGGCCGATCGGCCCCGAGTACTATCTCCAATCCAACAGCAGCTTTGGCGCCGCCTTCGAGGAGCCGCTGCTCGCGGTCGACCCGCTCCACCAGGTGCTGTACGCGGTCGACCAGTTCCACGGCTTCCTCACCGCGAGCAATCTCACCACCGGCGCCCTCCTGGCCAGTACGGTGTTCGCCGCGGATCCGCCGGCGGCCTCTCAGGTGCTGGGCCTGAGCTTCCTACCGGATCACGGCCAGGTGGTCGCCTCGTACGACTGGGGTCCGGGCGGCTCCTTGCTGGTCTTCAACGGCTCCTCCCTGGGGCTCGAACAGAATCTCACGGCCTTCCCCGGACTCACCGGGTATCCACCGGCGAAGAGCCTGTACGTCCGTGCGACCGACCAGCTCTGGGTGCAGGACGAGAACCACGGGGGTCTCGAGATCCTCTCGGCGGAGGATTTGAGCCTCGTGAGCACCCTCGCCACCACGCCGGGTTGCTCGCTCGGCTGCGCTTCCGACGGCCTCGTCGACATCTCCGTCCACGGGTTCGTGCTCTCCGACACCGGGTACCTGTTCCTGCCCGAGATCTCCCTCGCCAACGACAGCGCCTTCGCCACGCTCCCGGGCCCGAACGGCACCTTCACCTTCGGCAAGAGCGCCTTCGACGCCGTTTCGAACCAGATCTGGGCCGAGAACTTTTCCGGAAGCCGCGCGATCGTCTTCGCACGGTTCAACGCCAGCACCGGCAGTTTCCTGGGGAACGTCGCCACTCCGATCGTGGGGTTCCGGGGCATCGCCTACGACCCGCGCCTAGGCGCGATGGTCCTGGCCGAGCGGGATCCGGCTCGCTGCCTCGGCAACGACCTGCTCTGGCTCAACAACACGGCGGGTGGTGTCCTCACCGACCTCTGCGGCCCCGGCTTTCCGACCGGTGCTATCGGGAGCTATTCTGAGCTGGCGCTGGTGGACCTACCGGCCGCGTCGCTCCTCGTGGCCGCCGCCCCCGGCGAGGCCGAACTGTTCGCACTCGCTCGAGCGGGCAATTCCACGCTCACGCGGTTGTTCGCCTACGGCGAGATCGCTCCCACGAGCGCGACGTTCTTTCTTCCCGGAGGAGCCGAGACCGTGGAGGCCGGCGCGGGACCCAACGGCACCGTCCTCAGCCTCCGCAGCGAGAACACCGGCGCCACGATTTGGGCCGAGACCGTCCGGCCCGTCGGCCCGACCGCAGTGGACCCCTCGCTCGGCCTGCTCTACCTCGCCAACGTGACCGGTGAGATCCTCGCCTACCACCTGTCGGATGGCAGCTACGCCGCCACCGTGGTGCCCCGTTCCACGAACTCGGTGCTCGGGCTTGCGGTAGATCCCGTGCACGCCTGGCTGTACGCGATCGAGCCGGCGAACGGAAGCACCACCGTGTCGGTGTACTCCCTCAGCGGCACCTCGGCCACGCTGCAGGGCAATCTTGGGCTCTCGGGGGTGCGGCCTTGCGCCTGGACCGCCGACCCCGCCGTGCCGGCCCTGGCCCTGACCTCCTGCCTACTTCCCGGTGCTCCGAGTGGAAACAACCTGACGCTCATCGACCCGAGCCCGCTCGCGGCGGCTCCCGCCATCCCTACGGGGGAGTATCCGGATGCGCTATGCGCGGGGGCGAGCGGCAACATGTACATCCTCGACGCCAGCAGCTCGGAGGTGACGGAGTGGAACGCGAGCGCTCGCGCCACGCGCAACGTCGCAGTGACGGGTTTCGGCGCGAGCAGTCTGGCGGTGGACTCCTCGGGCGGTCTCCTGCTGGGCGCCGTCGGTGCCGCGTTGGTCATCCTCAACCTCTCCGCTCCCGGCCTCCCCCTGGTGGCCCGTCTGTCCGCTCCGTCCGCTCTCGCAAGCGTGGGCGTCGACCCCGCGAGCGGCGTGCTGCTCGCGTCGACCAGCTGGACCGGCCAGGGCGTCCTCCTCTCCCCCGCGAGCACCCCGTGGGTCGTTCCCGGATTCGAAGTGGCCCCGGCGAATGATTCCCTTGCGGCATCCTGGGGTCCCGCACGGAACCCTCTAGGCGCGGTGGCGGCGACCTACCTCCTCTCCCTCTCCAACGACAGCGGCCGGACGTGGAACCTCGCGGGGCAGACGACGGCGCTCAACCTGACACTGACTGGGCTGGTGGACGGCCGGAACTATCTCGTGCAACTCGCCGCCAAGAATTCCGCCGGCGGCGGTCCGCCCTCTGCGAATCTCAACGCGAGCCCGGTCGGCGCGCCCTATCCTCCCACCGAGCTTCGCGCCACCGCGAACAGCTCCCTCGTGGCACTCGCATGGCAGCCGCCGGTCGACGACGACGGCGCGCCCATCACGGGCTATGTGGTACAGTGGAGGGCGAGTAGCACGGGCGCGTGGACCAGTGCGCCCACAGGGAGCGGGCTCTCCTACAACGCCACCAACTTGAGCGACGGGAACACCTACAGCTTCCGCGTCCTGGCGGTGAACCGGGCCGGGACGGGCAACCCCTCGGCCGGAGTGAGCATCCCGTTCGGGCCGGCCGGCTCAGTGGCGGGCCCGCTCTCCAGCGCCGTCACGCAGCTGGCCCTCGTGCTCCTCGTCGTCGCGATTGCGATCATCGCGCTCGTGCTGTTGGTCCGCCGCCATCGGGGACCGGAGCCGCCCGGTGACGAAGTCGAACCGCAGGACGCCGAGTTTAGGGTCGTCCCATCTTCCTCCGCGCCGATCGAGCCGTCGACAGATCCGCCCGCGGAAGCCCCCTAGTCGTCCCGGGCTCGCGATGACGCCCGAGGGTGCGGCGGCGGCGTTTGGTCCTTCACAGGCGCTCAGAGTTCCCGACCCGGATCGCCCCGGATGGGAGGATTCGAGTGGCGAGGCGCGTGGAGGCGCTTTCCGCACTCGGCGGCTCTGGGAGCCATGACCCGATCGATTCCGGCTCGACTCGGGCACGTGGGGATCGAGGTCTCCGACCTCGCCAAGGCCCGAAGGTTCTTCGGGCTGATCCTCTCGCGTCTCGGGTTCCGTTCGGTCCGGACGACGAGCCCGCGCTGGATTGGTTTCCGGCGCGGAGGCACCACCCTGTGGCTCACCCAGAGCTGGCCGCCTCGCGTCCATCGGAGAGCCGCCCGTGTGCCGAAGACGGACGAGGAGGACCCCATCTCCGACCATCTCGCATTCCAGGTCCGCTCCGCCCGGGAGGTGGTCGCCCTCCAGCGAATGCTGGAGCGCCAGGGGTTGCATCCGATCTACCCAGTAGAGTGGCAGGCATCCCAGGGTGGCCTTTGGTACGTCTCGACGGCGTGGACCGATGCCGATGGCGTGGTGCTCGAGGTGTACGCAACTCCACGCAGATCCTCTCGAGCCCGCCGGAGCCCGAAGCCCGTCGGGGCCTCCTGAGGCGGATGGTCCGAGAGTTGTGCTCTCGGGTCCTCGCTTGAGCGAGGGAATCCCCTCGCGCGGGTCTAGCGGTGATGCCCCAATTCGATCGTTGCTGACTCGACATGACGGAATGCGGCATTGGAAAGGGCCCTCAATGATGGATGCGCGTCTCGCCGGTCCACGACACGCTGTGTCGGGTCCTCCGGGAGGACTTGGAATCCTTCACCGTGAGTCCCACCGCCCCCGCTTGGTCGGTGAGCATCTCGTAGCAGACCTCCGTCACTCTACCCGAACTGCGGGGCGGGCCGACCGAAAGGTACCAGCGGGCCCGATGCTGGCGAAGGGGAGCATCCCCATTGTCCAAGTAGCGCCACAGCCGTATCCGTAGTCGTCGATCGCTCCACTCGTACCGGTACTCCCGACCTTTCCGGTCGTGGACCAAGATCCCTTGGGAGTCCACCGTCATGTCGGTCACCGGATTGAACGTCGAGGTGCCGAGCCAGACCCAGATCCCGAGGGTCCCAAATCCAGCGAACACCGCCAAGGGAATCAGCCAGTTGCCGAACGGAGCAATCGCGGGATCAACCCGCGGGTAGACGAGGCCGAGGACCAGGAACGACGCGAGCCAGATGCCCGCGAACCAACGGGCGAGTAGTTCCCCGCGGACCAGCTCCCTGACCTGGCTGGTGAGGTCGATCCGAACCCCGAGTTGACTCGTCGCGTCGGGAGGCGACGAGTTTCCGAGACTGGGCTCCTGCATGCGGCGACTCCCTACCAACTCCCGGTCCATAAGATGCGACGATTCTAGGGGGGCCCACCGCCGAATCCGGGAGGGTCCGATACGGGCCACCAACCCGGAGGTAACCAACCGCAGGAGACCATCCCCGCCCCGAGTCCCGGCCTCATCGGACGAACACGCGGGATCCCACGGTGAAGGCCGACCGGGCGGCCGTCCGGCGAAAGTGGGACTGGCCAGATTTGAACTGGCGTCTCGGAGTCCCGAACCCCGAAGGATGGACCAAGCTACCCCACAGTCCCAGTTGCGCGGTGCCGCTCCGCACCGAGCGCTCGGTATATGAAACCGGGGGCCCGCAACGGCGGAGAGAGCCACCGACCCCGACGCGGGCGAGTGCTCCTAGCGATTCGGTGTCGCGGGCCCCAGCTCCATCCCGGGTGGAGCTCAGCCCTACACGCTCAGCGGCGCGGTTCCTTTGACCGCGCGATTGAATCGCGCGAACCTCAGAGCGTTTCCCCCTTACCGGAGCGACTCAAGTAGGTCGGGCCCTCTTTCACCCGCGTGACCTCCGGCGGAACGCCGCCGTTTCCCGGCTTGCAATCCCACCCGTCCCTCTCGTACGAGATCCCGGGGCTGCGCGAGGACCCGACGCTCTGCCTTCGTTGTCGTGCCGCGCAGGGACTCTGCGGCAAACCGGTCTGCCCGATCCTCTTGCGTCACGATGCCTTCCTGCGGACGCTGCCGAGTACGCCGAGCAAGGAACTCGAAGGCAGCTCGCCTCCGGCACTGTTCGTGGGGCGATTCGGTTGGCCTAAAGTTTCGGTCGGGCCTCTGCTCTCGGCCCAGCACGGCGATACGCGCCTCCTGGATCTGCCCGAATCGTGGGTCGGGCGACCGGTCGCCGAGGTGGTCGGCATGCGTACCGGCCTGGTCCGCGGCACGCGGGCCGCCCGCGTGGAGGATGCCCGCCGACCGGACCAGTACCTCGAGTCGCTCCAACTGCTCAGCCTGGCGGAGGAGTCCTCCGAGGCCGAGGCGAAGTTCCGCCGGATCCCACGGGCGAGGATCTCGCTCTCCGACACCGCCCCTCCGTTCGGACCGTCCGCTCCGGTGGAATCGATGCGGCTCGACGTGCGCCGAGTGGACGCTCGGCTTGAGCGGATGAGCTCCGACATCCACGCCACGGCGCGGGTAGGAGTGGAGGAGCTCTACGACCGCGCGGTGCCCGTGAGCCGTATCCAGCGTGCGTTCAGTGCCGGAGTGCTGGGGCGGTTGCCCCGCCGCACGCTCGTGCCCACCCGCTGGTCGATCACGGCGGTGGACGACCTCATCTCGCGCGGGAACCTGGAGCGGGTGCGGGAGCTGCCCGAGCTCTCCGAGATCCTCCTCTACCGGCTGACCGCGCTCGACAATCGCTGGCTGATTATCCTGCTGCCCGGTGCGTACCGGTACGAGTCGATCGAGGCGTGGTATCCGAACACCCTTTGGAATCCCAGCCTTTCGGAGGTCGTCATCATGGGCGATCACGAGGGGTATGACGGCCGCACCAGCTACGCCCGGATCGGCGGCTGCTACTACGCCGCCCGGCTCGCGACGAGCGAGGGGCTCCTCCAGTTGGGTCGTCAAGCGGGTGTGGTGGTGCTGCGGGAAGTGCACCCGGGGGAGATCCTCCCGCTCGGGGTCTGGAATGTCCGAGAGCACGTTCGGGCCGCGATGCGGGAAGCACCGTCGCACTTCGCCTCGCTGGAGGAGCTGCTCACCGCAATCCGGGAGTACTTCGTGATTGAGCTGCCCCGATGGGTCCGGGCGAGCGCCCACCTCGGCACCGCCCGCTACCAGCGGCGGCTCGAGGAATTCGACCTTTCCGCCGTCTCGGCGCTCGCGGCGCAGCCGGGCTAAGCCCCGACGGGCGCACCGCAGGCGTGGCAGTAGGCATCGGCGGCCTCCATCTGGGCGCCGCAGCGAGGGCACCGATGCGCCGCGATGGAGGCGCCGCATCCGCGGCAGAACCGTTCGCCCCCTCGGAGCGCTCTCCCGCACTGGGCGCAGGAGGCTCCCGGCGTCTCGGGGTCCGCCTCCTCGGTGTCTGCTTCGTCGGGGGTGGGGCTGGCTGCCGAACTGCCGCTGATGGCTTCGACCGAAGAACCCAGTCGCCGACGAGCCCGCAGCGCGGTGGTCCAGGCATCGGAGTACCGCTGCTCGTCGAAGGCCCGCCCGGCCTCCTTGCGGAGATGCTCGACTTCGCCGAGCCGGGGGTCGACCGTGCGCTCCCGACGCGCGGACTCGATGTCCTGGTCGAGCAGCGAGAGGGTGAATCGTGCCTCCACCATTCCCTTGGGCAGCTTGGGAGTGGTAGTCGCCGGTCGGGGACCGTCCATCCGATCGGAGGAAACCTCCGCGGGCTCGGGGGAGGCGCCGCCGTCCTCGGAGCGGAGGGCGGAGGGGGAACGCGGTGGTGGCGGGCGCGAGCGGGGTCGGTCCTTGGCGGCCCTCAATTGTTCCCGCGCCTCCTCCGCGAGCCGCAGTGCCCCGGCATGGTCGCGCCGGGCGTAGCGGCTCTCCGCTCCGTCGAGCGTGGCGTTCACGCCGCTCACATCGTGTCCCTGGTTGGCGAGGTGGCTCGCCGCCGCGCGGGTGATCCGGATCTGGTTGAACGCGCGGTCCTCGGGGGGGACCTTCACCTCGCCGGCGAGGATCCGGTTGCGCCGTCGCAGGTTGAACTGGTAGAACACGTAGACCGAGATGCTCAGGAGGACGGCCGCCAGGAAGAACAGCAGCTCGCCAGTGTCCACCATCTCCGTTCTCTACGGCGCCGCCAACGGTGGCGCCCGGGCGATACCGCCGTACGATGCGCCGTCCCGGTATTTAGTTCCCCAGCCCGCTCTCGACGGCGAACGGAGGGCTGTGGGGATCCTAGAACACGGAGAGCTTGTCGGTCAGCAGCTTCTGGGGGATGGTGCCGATCCGGTCGAACCAGCCCTCGGCGACGGAGATCGCCTCGGCCTTGACCTGAGGGAGCTTGACCCCGTCCGCCGGCAGCAGCTGGATGCTCGCCACCTGCGGCTCGTCGACCGGCTTGCCGATCTGCGAGAGGATCCGTACGTGGACCTCCTTGACATTGCCCCGCGTCTCCTTCACGATGTCCTGGGCGATCAAGGTGGAGAGCAGGTTGTAGATCTTGCCCACATGATTGACCGGGTTCTTCCCCGCGGTCGCCTCGAGGCTCATCGGCCGGCAGGGCGTGATGAGCCCGTTCGAGCGGTTGCCGCGTCCGACCGAACCGTCGTCCCCGGCCTCCATCGATAGACCGGTGACGGTCAAGTAGAACCGTCCCAGCTCTGGGTCGTCGGCGGTGTTGACGTTCACTTCCACGGGCTTCGCCGTGATCTTGGCCGCTTGATCGAGGAGCTTGTCGGAGATCTCCTGGCAGACGCTCGCATACTCGATTGCGTCCTTGATCTCGGAATCGACGAGGGCTGCGGCGACGGTGAGCCGGACCCGGTCGCCGGACCGGTAGCCCATGACCTTGACATCCTCCCCGAGCGCTGGCAGGCGCTTCTTGAGCTTCCCGGTGAGGAACCGCTCGCTCTCCAGCACGAGCCGCTCGGTGGTGGAGAGCGGGGCGAATCCCACGCCAAAGGAGGTGTCGTTGGCCAGCACCTGCTTCTGCTCGAATACGCCGCGCAGGTCGACCGAACCGGAGCCGATCTTGCAGTCGAACTCGATGTGCTTATCGATGTCCAGGTGCGAGCAGACCGAGCCGACGTACTCCTTGGCCGCGTCCAGGGCCACTTGCCGGAACGGCAATTTCTCCCCGTCGACCTCGGTGGTGGCCCGTCCGACCAGCAGCACGTAGATCGGCTGGGTGACCTTTCCGCCGCCGAACTTGGGCAGGGAGGCGCCCCCGACCACCTGGGTCTCGTCGGTGTTGTGGTGGAGGATGCGCCCAAACTCGTCGAGGTACAGGCGTGACAGCGCACGACTCACGCTCTCCGAGACTCCGTCCGCGATCGAATCCGGGTGGCCGATCCCCTTGCGTTCCACGAGCTCGATGTCCTGGTTCTCGATGTGGACCGCGCGCAGCGGTTCGACGTGCAGATTCCGACCCATTCCGGTCACTCGGCGCCGGGCGAGTCGGCACGGTGGATAACGGTTGCGACGATTCTTCCCGCGCACGTCGAGGAACGCGCAACGCAACGACGTGCGCCGCGCTCTAGCCGCCGGCGGAGAGCGTGCGAGACTGATACGGACCGGACGGCTCGAAGCCCAAGTGTCGATAGTACTCACGCGTCCCTACCGCGCTGGTAACGAACAGCGTCCTGGCCCCGTGCTCTCGGGCGAGCTCGGAGGAGCGTTCCACGAGACGTCGTCCCAGCCCACGGTGCTGGAGCTCGACCGAACCGTCGGCGGTTCGCCCTACTCCCACCTCGCGGCCGAGCACCTTGAGCTCGCGGATGATCGGTCCGGGGACCGCCCCCGGTCGATCGGGGTCGGGGATCCGAAGGCGGAGATAGCCCGCGACCGTGTCGCTCGCTCGTTCCTCAAAGGAGAGGAACAGCTCCCGGGCCCCGCTCGCGTCGTACGAGCGCTCGAACAGCTCGAGCGCCTCAAAGGGCGGAGTCGAACGGCGGCCGGCCTCGCGGCAGCGCAAGCAGGGGCAGTGCTGCCCCCTCGCGGCCATCAGGGCAAGTGCCTTCTCGCGCAGATTGCCGGCACGAACTCCGGCGGTGATGAGCCGCGCCGGGATGTCTCGCTGGATCCGGTGGATGCGGACCCACGGCGGGAGTCGGGGCTTGATCTTCGCCAGCAGCTCGGCGGCCGTGTCCGCTTCGTACGGAGAGTACCGACCGGCGCTCCAATCAGCATGCAGCGGGGTCCCGGGCAGCACGAGCGTGGGGTAGATCTTCAGGAAGTCGGGCCGAAACCCCGGGTCGGCGAACAGCCGCTCGAAATCCTGCGCGTCCTTCTCCGGGTCCATTCCGGGGAGTCCGAGCATCATGTGGTACCCCACCTTGAGGCCGCGCTCCTTGGCGGCGCGGGTGGCGCGGACCACCTCCTCGGTCCCGTGCGCCCGTCCGACCGCGGCTAGGACCGGGTCGCGCAGGCACTCCACACCCATCTCCAACCGGGTGACGCCGGCGTCGAGCAGAAACGGCAGCACCCGCTCGTCGCACCAGTCCGGTCGAGTCTCGACCGTAAGTCCCACGCACCGCCGGGCGGCGCTTTCGTTCAGCTGGTGAGCCTGAGGCAGTGTCTCCGAGCTCACGCCGTTGAGCCCGGCGAAGATGCCCCGGAAGATCCCTTCCTGGAACGACCGCGGGCGGGAGGGGAAGGTGCCACCCATGACGATCACCTCCACCTTCGAAGTCGAGTGTCCGATGCTCTCGAGCGCTGCGAGCCGGTGCTCGGTGATGGCCCGGGGGTCGTACCCGAACTGGGCCCCCCGGAGAGCGGACGGTTCCTCGCCCGTGTAGCTCTGCGGCGAGCGCGCGTCCACGCCGCCGGGACAGTAGGTACACGTGCCGTGCGGGCAGCGGGTCGGCGCCGTCATGACGGCCACCACCGCGACCCCCGAGAGGGTACGGGTCGGTCGTCGTGCGATCGTGAGGCCGGCGCGCTCCTGTTCGGCCGGGGAGAGTGCCTCCTTCCACTCGACGTTCCCAGGGACGCCGACACGTCCCGTTCGGCGAACCCACGCGCGCTTCTCGGCCTCGCGGAGGCGAGAGCCTGCCTCCGCCGCCGCGCTCACGGGGGAAGCCAGTCCCGCGTCTCGCCCGTGACCACGAACGGGGCGTGCTGGAGTTGGTTGAGAGTAGCCGATCCCGTCAGGAACATGGCAACTCGCAGTTCGTAGATGATCTGCTCGAGCTCGCGCCGGGTCTGCTCGTACCCCGCCGCGGCCGCGCGCAGGATTCCCCCGGCGATGCCGGCCGCGCTCGCGCCCAGGGCAAGCGCCCTCGCCACGTCGAGCCCCGAGCGGATGCCGCCGCTCGCGATGACGGGCAGGCCTACCGGCACCACCGCGCGCACCGACACCGGCGACGGGATGCCCCAGTCCCAGAACGTCTTGCCGAGGCGCGCTTCCCGTTCGGCCCCCCGAGCCTTCGCGCGGTAGTGTTCCACGGCGGCGAAACTGGTCCCGCCGGTACCGCTCACGTCGAAGCCGCGCACGCCCGCGGCCCGCAGTCGGTCGGCCACCTCCCTCGAGATCCCCGCGCCGGTCTCCTTCACCAGCACCGGCAGCTCCTGGGCGAGCTGAGCGATCGCGCCCAAGCAGCCGCGGGCACGACGATCCCCCTCGGGCTGGACCATCTCCTGGAGGAAGTTGAGGTGGACGGCCAGCAGGTCGGCGCCGATGAGCTCCATCGCGGCGCGCGCGTCCCGCACCGAGAGCAGCGGCTCCCCCGGAACCTGGGCGATGATCTGGGGAGCCCCCACGTTGGCGAACCGGAGCGGGACGGCGTGCTTGGCCACCGTCGAGTAGCTCTCCGGGTGCTGACCTCGGAGAATGGCCGCCCGTTCGCTGCCGACGCCCATCGCGAGTCCGAGTTCGGCGGCCGCCCGTGCGAGGTGGCCGTTGATCATCTCGGCCCCCGGATATCCCCCGGTCATGCCGGTGATGACGAGCGGAGCGGAGAGCCGCTTGCCGAACAGTTCGAGCGAGGGGTCGATCTCGTCGAAGTCTAGCTCGGGCAACGCATTGTGTTGAAGCTGGATGTCCTCCCAGTACCGGTGCCGGCCCTCGACGGACTCTCCCAGCACCACTTTGACGTGCTCGGCCTTGCGGTGGGAGAGCAGCACCGCCGGGTCGCTGGAGGATGAGCTAGCGGAACGAGGGTCCTGCCCAGCTCCCATGGACCACTCCTCCCGCCAGCGCCTGCGAGAGCGCGCCATGTCGGAGTCCGCTAATAATCCCTGCGTCGACGCCGGCCTCGGCGAGCCGCAGGACCACTTCGAGCTTCCCCCGGATTCCGCCGGTCACATCGGGGGCTCCGGGCCGCGGCAGGAGGTCCGTCAGCGTCCGCTCGTCCACGCGGGGGATGCTCCGGGGCCGGGAGCCGTGCGTCGAGTCGAGCACCCCATCGACGTCGCTCACGAAGATCACTCGGGCGGCGTGCAGCTCGATGGCGAGCCGGGCCACGATAGTGTCGGCCGAGAGAATGGAGTAGCCCCACCTCTCGTCCAGCACCACATCCCCGAAGGAGACCGGGACCAGGCCGCGGCCCAGGGCCGCCGCGAAGGGTTTCGGGTCGAAGCCGGAAAGACGGCCGCCTTCATTGACCGCCGTGGCACCGACCGGTACGGAGAAGGCCGGAACGCCTGCGGCCGTAAGTGCGCTCAGTACTGCCACGTGCAGCCTGCGAACACTGGAGGAAACCACGACCGCTGCCCGGCGTCGGCGAGCGTCGGTCCGGTCCACCGTGGGCGGTTCGGCGAGACCACTTCGGAGTGCCCCGGGGTGGCCGAAGGAACCGGCGCCGTGCAGGAGCACCAGCGGGCCGGGGGACGCGGCGACCTCCTCGGAGAGGCGGACGACGAGTTTGGGTCGGAGCTTGCCTTCTTCCCGCTTCCGCGTGAGAACGCTTCCGCCGAGCTTGACGATCGTGAGCGGCGCCGGATTCGGTTGCACCGGGCCGCCTCGGTTGGTCTAGCGGTCGGCACCGGCGAGCGGGTGGAAGACGAGGAGGAAGCCCACCGCGACGATGGGAACTCCCAGGAAGAACAGCCAGTCGAAGGTCAACACCCAGGCCGCCACGAGGAACAGACCGGCCCCCATTAGGAGCGCGGCCAAGATGACGAACGGGACGGAGATCGAGCCGTGATGCTGCGGGGCGGTCTCGAGCTCCTCGACGGAAACGTACTCTCCCACGACCGACCGACGCGCCCCCCACTAGAAATCGGTTCTGTTCGTCGAAGCCCCCGAACGACGGCCCCGGGCTCCGTCCAAGTGACCGAACTGGCTCCCAGGAGGGTTAGGTGACGCCGATATCCAACAGCGGCCCGGTCGATGAGAGGTATATAGGAATATGGCTCCCCGTATCCCTGTGAGTTTGACTTCCGCGGCGCCGCTGCGTCCCCGACGTAGGCCTAAGCTCCGGACGATGGGCATGCTGCTGCTGCTCGGGGTCGCGGCGCTGCTTCTGCTTCCCCCGCTCGCGGAACACGCGCGCGCCGGGCTGCAGCCTCCGGCGCGGACCCTCCCGACACCCGCCCCCAGATCTCTACCGGCTCAGGGCCTCTCGCCCAGTCCAAGCGCGTCCGAGCAGTTCGCCAAGGCCGCCGCTTCGCTGGGTACCGGCGCCGGACCGGCTGGAGGTGTTCCGGTCGGCTGCAGGGTTAACCCGGATGGGGTCTCCGGAAGCTGCGGCGCCCCGGTGGCGTCCGCGGGCCAGCCCGGCCGCAGCCCATACTCCTCGATCACCCCCGGCCCCACGGCGCAGCGAGCCACCCCGGGAGCGCTGTTCGGCGCCTCGATGGCGTACGATGCGGCCGGATCGGTCAACGCGGTGATCCTCTTCGGCGGCGCACGCACGTCGGGGTACCTGTCGAGCCAGACCTGGAGCTTCGTGGACGGAGTCTGGTACAACGACACCCCGTACTACCCTGGGCCGGAAGCGCGTTGGGGAGCGGCGATGACGTACGACGCCGCGGACGGCTATCTCCTCCTGATGGGCGGGTGCATCAGCCCCCCGACGGCGGGCTTCTGTCCCCTCTCGGCGTCCGAGACGTGGAGCCTCAGTGCCACCGGGTGGTCGCCGGTCGACGTTCCGAGCTGGCGAGCCTGCGCCGGCGGGAGTTCGCCGGGTCCCGGCCCGTTGTACGACGTGGCGCTGAGCTACGACGCGGCCGATGGGTACGTCGTCCTGTTCGGCGGCGCGTACGGATTCGTGGTGCGGCTGCCTCCCTGCGCCGGTGGAGGTCCGCCCCCTCCCCCTCCGCCCGTCCCGACGATCACTGTGCAGGGGAATACCTGGGCCTTCAGTGGGGGAAGCTGGCTCAACATCTCCTCGAGTACCGGCTCGCAACCCTCCCCCCGGTACGGCGCCCAGGAGGCATACGACCCGATCGCGGGGGTGGTGATCCTCTTCGGAGGCACCAATCGCACCGAGATGAGCACGTACCCGGCGACCTCCGACACATGGGAGTTCGTCGGCGGCAATTGGAAGCAGCTGAGCTCCCAGGGGCCACCGGACGGGCGGCGGGGAGGGCAGCTGGTGTACGACCCGCTGCAGACCGAGCTGCTCCTCATCGGAGGCGCGCTCTCGGAGGGAGTTCCGGGCAGCGACATCTATGCCTTCTCGAGCGTCCGGCAAGGCTGGCGCCTCATCCGACCGGACACCCCGCCAGTCCCGACGGCCCCCGACGCCCGGTACAGCGCGATGGCCACGTTCGATGGATTCGACCAGTACCTGCTCCTCTACGGTGGGCAGACCGCCTCCGGCTCGGCGTTCGGGGATCTCTGGAAGGAGAAGACCGGGAACTGGACGGAGCTCTCGGCTGGACCGAGCTTCCCTGCCGTTCCACAGGCTCGGTGGGAGGCGGCCTCCGCGTTCCTCGGAGGTTCGTTGCCGGGCTCAGGATCCGGCCTGCTCTTCGGGGGACAGCAATGCCTGGCCGCGCGGTGTTTGCCGCTCGGCGACACCTGGCAGTTTTCGCGGGGCGTTTGGTCTCCCGTCACGGTCACCCACGCCCCGTCCGCGCGATACGGCGCGGCGATGGCCGCCTACCCGGCCGGCGGTTACATCGTCCTGTTCGGGGGATGCGGGATCCTCTGCCCGCTGGGGGACACTTGGAAGTTCTCCAACGGGCAGTGGACGCAACTGCACCTGTACCCGTCACCTTCGGCCCGGTACTTCGCGAGCCTGAGCCTCGACGCGGCCGATGGATTCCTCATCTTGTTCGGCGGCTGTCTCGGAGGGCACCAGCTCTGCCCCGCGAGCGATACGTGGGTGTTCGACGTGGGCCGGTGGATCAACGCCACAGGAGGGTTCCCGGGGCCGACACCCGCGGCCCGGTTCGGCGCCGGGTATGACAGCAGCTCGGGATACGCGGTCCTGTACGGCGGGATGGGCGTGGCGGGGCCGCTGAACGATACGTGGTGGTTCGAGAACTTGACCGCGGGCTGGGTTCAGTTGCCCGCGGGGTCGAACGTCCAGCCGATCCCTTCGGTCTTCCCCACATTCGCGTACGACCCTCTGGACCAGCTCTTCCTGCTCTGGTCCGGATGCAACGGGGTCTTCTGCCCGACGGGCGTACCGTTCGAGTACCCGTTCAACGGGACGTTCCCGAACATCAACGCCCCTCCGCAGCCTGGCCATCCTCCTCCCGGATGGTCGCTCTGGTTCCCGACCGGTTTCTGGTTTCCTCCGCCCCCGACCTATGGGGGCACCCCGTTCTGGGACCCCAACGACGGGCCCGAGGGGTACCTGCTGATCGTCGGCGGGCGCGCCGTGAGCGGCGCATCGACGAACTATTCGGAACAGTTCGTGGGCGGGGCGTGGAACGACCTCACCCCGTGGACGTAGGAGGTCGGCGCGGTGAGGGACGAATGGCAAGGGAGCCGCACGCGTCGGAGCAGCGCCCTCTCGCTCCTGCTCCTCCTGGGCATTGCCCTGCTCACGGTAGTGGCGGCGTTCGCCACCGCGACGGTCCCCTCGTCGCGACCGGGCGCCGGCCCGTTGTCGGGCCTCCAGTTGGAGGAGCGATCGCACTTGACCAACGGCTCGCTCGCCGGCCCGCCGCTCGCTCTCTCCGTTTTCGTCTCATCCCCGGCGGTCTGCGTGGATGCGCTAGCGAACTGTCCGGCCCAGCTCGGGCTGGACCAGGTCACGCTCACGGCGCAGGTCGGGCCCTCGCACTGGCCCGCGGTCCAAGTGCTGTTCCTCGTCGAAACGACCCCCTACGACGGGGTGTATGACCCATCCGCCGGCGTTCCCGGAGGCGATCCGTGCGGAGACGCCCAGTACGGGTACGGCACGCTCTGCGAGGAGTCGAACGGAGTCCCGTTCTTCGTCGCCAACGCCAACGAGATCACCCGGGGGATCGCCGCGGCCCACCCCGGGACCAACTTCTCCTTCGGGCTGGTCGATTTCTTCGCGACCGCGGACCAGTTCGATGCGGGAGGCGGCGCGTACTACCACGTCGACGTGAGCCAGTTCCTCAACGCCAGCGGGTTCGGCACCGCTGTCGACAGCTCCTTCCAGGCCAAGACGCTGGGCGGAGGGTTCATCCTTCCGCATTCCGACCTCCGGGAGAACTTCCTCCACTCCTCCTCCATCACCGCGCTCTACGGAGCGCTGGAAGGGGCCGGGCTCAACTGGAGCGACAACGCGCACCACGTGATCGTGCTCCTGGGCTCCACCGCCCCCCGCGATCCCCACTACACGGAGAACTACTGTGCCAGCCCGGCCGTCACGCCCGACGGGCTCGCGAACTGTACCGCACCCACCTGCGAGCCGACGAACAACCTTCCCAGCGGCCTCGTCGTGCCGGCCTGCGAGGGCTGGGTGGTCTCGAGTACGGCCAACTCCTCCGCCGATCTCGCCGCACTCGCCGCCCATGCGGCTGCGTGCAGCGGCTCTCTCGGAGCGAACTGTACGGTCGACAGCATCGACTTCTACGACACCCCCACCGACCCCGGCTCTCCGTCCTGGTCGGAGTCCGGCAACGCGGGCGGTCCGCTGAACTGGACGCTCAATAGCGAGCACATCCTCCAGGCCGGCTGCGACATCGCCGCGGCGACCGGAGGGACCTGGGCGGGCCCGAGCTGGTACACGTGCCCGAACGGCTGGGCCGGGAACCTGCCGTTGGTCGGCCACGGGCCCGCGGCGGAACCCAACGCCTCCAACCCGAAGCTCCTGGCCGCGCTGCTGGGTCTCGGGATCGGCCAGCCGAACGGTGTCTTCCCGGTCGCTGGCGCGCCGGCCCGGCCGATGTTCCTCTTCGTGCCGTACGGCGCGGTCTCGGTCGCCCTCGGTGCCAGCTTCCGCGAACAGTGTACGAACGCGACGGGCGCTCCGTTCCCGTGCCCGGGCCCCACCACCGTACCGCTCGGCGACACCACGGCGTACGGCTGGAACATCTCCACTACTCCGTTCGCCAACGGTCTGAGCGCGGGGGAGACCTGGAGCTCCACGTTCGACGTCGAGGTGCTCGGGCCCCCGTTCGCTACGGTGCCCGTCGACGCGTGCATCACCGTCCCCTGTCGCGCCGCGGGTAGCGGGCCGATCCTGGGCAACTTCAGCAGCTCGGTCTACCGACCGTACGAGGGCAGCCTGGTGGCCGCGCTCTCCTTCCCGTTGGCCGTGGTGAGCGTCGAGCCGGATGTAGGCGGAGGCGCGTTCTCGCCCCCGTTGGCCCCGATCGCGGGTCCCCCCCTCGGAACCCCAGGAGCCGGAAGCGCACCGCCGCCCACCAGCGCTCCCCCGCCGGGCGCTGCCGTCCCTGCTCCGGGCCTCGCGATCGGCACCTTCAGCGCAGGGGTGATCGCGGCCGGCGCGATACGGCTCGGTATTCGAGGGAGCGGCATGGGAGTGAAGACAGCCGCCCAGAGTGGTCCCGGAGTCAGGAAGCGAGGGTCGCCGGGCTCGACCCATGTGGGCCGCTGGGTCTGAACGGCGTCGGAGATGCCGTTCTCGTCGGTGAATTTCTAAAGGTATTTAATAGAGAAACGGCTCGAACGCCGTATGGCTGAGCTCCGGGCCACCGTACCGAAGACGACATTTGGCTGGGCACGCACTCTAGGGCTCGTCGGGCTCGTGCTGTTCCTGTTCGTGCTCGGTAGCGTGAGCTCCCCCGCGATGGGACGGCTCTCCGTCTCTCGCGCGACGGCGCCCTCCGCGGCGCCGGTGCTGCTGGGCCACGCGCCGCCTCCGGCCATCCACGTTCGACCGCTGGCCGGCTCGCCGACGATCTTCTCCTTCTCTGTTGCTCCCAAGACCATTTTCGAAGGCTACCCCACCACCTTTACCACGAACGCCGCGGGCGGCACGGGCAACCTGACCTACGCGTACACGGGCCTACCGCCGGGCTGCACGAGCGCCAACGTGAGTGTGCTGTTCTGCGGTCCGACCGACAACGGGACGTTCAAGGTCACGGTGAACGTGACCGACATCAACCACAACGCGACGCTGGCCAACACCACGCTGTTCGTCGAGCCGTACACCTCCGGCCAGTTCTGGGTGCACAACTCGACCTTCTCCGACCTGCCGCAGTCGCAGCAGGTGTGCAGCACGGTGAACTCGGCTCCGTTCTACTCGGTCTCCTGCTACTCCTCCTCGCAGTTCCCGAGCCTGCTCTCGCTCTCCAACGGCCACCTCGGTGTGGGGTACGAGATGTACACGCACAGCACCGCCAACACCTGCACGGGCGCCGCGGTCGGCACAACGGCGCGGATCGGCTGGACCTCCTCTTCCGACGGTGGCATCCAGTTCGGTGCGCCGGCGAACATCGGCAACCTGAGCTGCCAGTATCTCAACGCGATCGAGCCGTCGTTCGTGAACTCGGGGTCGTCGGTCTACGGAGCGTTCGTCGAGGAGAACGGCTCCTCGGCCATCCTCCCCTCCAACTACGGCGCGCGCGCGAGCGATGCGCTCGGGTTCGTCTCGAGCGCGAACAACGGAGCGACGTGGAGCCCGGTGCGGACCCTGGTCGGGACCGGGGACATCGCGCGCCCGGAGATGGCCGCGATCGGGAACACCCTCTACCTCGTCTACGAGGATGTGGCGAACTCGAGCACGGCGATCGCGGGCGGCTGGCTGCCGATCAGCGTGGAGTTCACCGTGTCCACCAACGCGGGAGGGACCTGGAGCCCGCCGGTCACGCTGCCCGGCCTCAACAAGACCGCCAGCTACGATGCGTTCGCGCCCTCCATCGCCGTGAGCCCGCTCGGGCCGGTGACGGTGGCGTATGCGACGAACCGCAGCTGCGTGAACCCGGGAGCGGCGGGCGCCTGCGCCACGTACGGGGACAACATCTACACGACCACCTCGGCCAACAACGGCAGTGCCTGGGGCACGCTCGAGCTGGTCGCATCGGCGATCGGGGAGAGCACGTGCTACAGCTCCGGTTGCCTGCCGAGCTACTTCCAGTCGACGCCCGAGACGTCGATCGCCATCGACGGTGCCGGGAGCCTGTATGTGGCCTACGCGGGCACGTTCAACTCCCACTCGTTCAACCCGGCGAACAACTATCGGTGGACCGGCAGCTACTACGCGGTCTCCGCCAACGGCGGGACGAGCTGGACCACCCAGACGATCGGCCAGGCGGCGCCGGGCTGGCAGACGAACTACTTCAACCCGTCCGTGGGGGTCCACGGGACCAATGTGGTGCTGGCGTATTCGGAGGACAACGAGACGCTGGGGACCGCGGCGTACGACGGATCGCTGAGCGAGTGGACGACGAACGCCTCGACCGGAGTGGCCGGCAAGCTGACGCCCTCGATCCTGACGGGGATCGTGGCGATGCCGTTCGGACGGCTGACGAACTTCACGCGCTACTCGTATGTCGGCATGACCAGTTCGGTGACGTTCAACGCGACGGGCTGGCCGCTGCTGGCGTATTCGCTGGCCCAGACGCCGTCGGTGAAGGTGAAGTCCGGGCCGGGCTACTACTACACGAACACTACGTACGGGACCAACCTGACGGTGGCCTACCGTGCGTTGCGGACCAACTACGCGCAGGTGGTGAACGTGACGTTCACGGAGGTGGGGCTGCCGATCAACGAGAGCTGGCAGTTCACGATCGAGGGCCAGACGTTCGTGTTGCAGAACACGAGCCTGACGCTGCTCAACGTGCCGCGGGGAGTCGAAGTGCCGTTCATCTGCCTGCTCGCGCCGCACGGGTGGCAGCTGGGCACGCTCACGCAATCGCTGAGCAGTCCGCAGACGTTCAGCGGGAACACGACGATCACGTTCACCTTCACGCTGCGGTTCGGGCAGGACTGGTATCCCGCCGCGGGGGTCCTCCCGGCGCCGGGCTCGAAGATATCGAATTACTTCACGTTCGAGGTCGAGTACTACGTCTACGACTACCCGTGGTACTACATCGACATCTTCGTCGAGATCTACGGTGGTCCCGGCTACTCGTACTATTTCGTCGACAACTACGGCTACAACTACACGACCGGCATGAGCTTCGGTGGCGGCTTCTGTAA
>JAKIWO010000012.1 GCA_022749995.1 Thermoplasmata archaeon
AGTCGTCTAGGCGTGGGCCCAGACCCAGCCCCACGCCGCCGACTCCCCGATGCTCCCGACCCTGCTGGCCCGCCTCGAGAGCCCCCTCGGCACCGTGCTCGGGGACGCGGCTTACTCGAGCCGACGGAACGCGACCTACGTCGGCGACCACGGCGGCGAGCCGTTCTTCCCTCCGAAGTTCCACTGGACGGCCCGCTCCCACGGTCATCCGTCGTGGCGGCGGATGATCCTCCGGTACCGCCACCACCCGCAGGTGTTCCACGAGTCCTACCGGTTCCGCGCGAACGTGGAGGGGACCTTCTCGTCAATCAAACGGCACCAGGGAGCGTTCCTCCGAGCACGCAACGCCGCGATGCAGAGGCGCGAGGCGGGCTGGCGGATGATCGCCAAGAACCTCGACCGGCTGGGCCGCTTCGCGGCCCGCGGAGGAGCCCCGTGATTAATGGGACGCAGCCACCCGCTAGCAAATTGGTATGTAATGGAATGCACTAGCCTTTATCTAGTTCGATGTCTGCTGCGAACACCGCCACTCCATCGCACAACCGGCGATCACGCGGGCGGATGACGGGATTCGCTTCTGGGAAGACGCTAGTCACCGCGACTACGCTAATCGTAGTCGGGTCAATGGCCCTACTGGTCTTTGGAGTTCATCCGGGCTTCCGAGCGGCGTTTGCCGGATCATCTGCTCGGGCCCAAACCCCTACCGCCTCGAACTCGACAACCGCCCCTCCATCGACCGGCGCGCCAGGCGGAGGCAGCATTTCTTGGTTCCAATCACAGAACTCGACTGGGGGGTACTCACCTTGCAACCAGCCGGCTTGCATGAGCGGGCTCCCAGGCGGGCCCCCGCCACCTCCATAGGTGGGTCCAAGGGCCCCTTCTCTTTATCTGGGAGGCGGGGTGAGATTTGAGTTGACTGCTCGCGGCTTAGCTGGGATTGGCGTCGCATTCGTCGCGATAGTCTGTACTCTAGGCTTACCCGCCGCTACTCAGTTGCACGCCTACGCTTCGGCCGGTCGCATTCATGCTCCGCTCAATCTGAGTCAACCCGCTAGCGTTTGCCCTGGGGGTTGCTCGGCCCTATCCCATAACGCCAGTGGGGGGTACGCGAGTTCCGCCCCGTGCACGTCGCAGTGCGCGCCGGGCGGCCCACCTCCGTCCGCGTCGCCACCTCCCCCCGCCTCGCCATCTCACCCGGGACGAGGGGTACTGCCGCGAACACTGACCAACGACTACTGGATTGGGTCAGGCTTCTCCGGGACGTCTTACACAGCGACTTACGTCTATGCAGATCTCGGGACTCCGAGTTCCGGCCCTCACTACGGCGACTTCTACTACGTCTTGCTCTCCGCTTGGGACACGAATGGGGTCTATGATCAATTCGGGATGAGCTCGGACTACTGCCCAAGCACACACTACTCTTCATGCCAGTCTGTCGACACTTGGACCATCATGTATTCTGTAGCGACCTCTGCCGGTCCAAGCTGCTCGCTATCGTACTTGATAAACGTGAATGCCGGCAGTCTGATACCTGACACCACTTACACCTACGAAATGAAGCTCACCGGCAGCTATCTCGACCTCTACATCTACACGGGCGGCTTGGGTGGCTCACTGTTCTGGTCGAACACGAACAGCATCTCGGACTCGGCAGCCAACTTCAACATCGACAACACTTACAGCTGCTACGGCCACAACAGAGCGGGATACACCGTCTACGAGGAAGTCTTTGATATTGCTACCTCACAGAACTTTCCCCAGTGGGATTTCCAGTTCGCAAACAGCTACGGGGGATCGACACAAATTCAATCATGGGCTACGCTCGCGTATGCCAACACGGGTTACACCCTCCCGACCAGCCCGCACGGCTATTATGTGGACTATACGGCGGGCAACTACTTCGTTCGGATTGCGAACGAGGCTGTTTGGATCGCCTTCCCTTGGGATGGCCCTACGATTAGCCAGGGGGGCGGATTTACAGATTACGGTAACTTCGTCGCGATCGGTTCTGCATCGCCCACGCAGGCATGTACCGGCAATCCCACTTGCAAGTACACCCTGGCTTGGACCATTCCTAACAATCCATCCACGTGGAGCTCCACCCCGATTCAAGGGTCGATCTACGTTCCCTCCACTATATCGTTCGGTGCCACGTCCTACGCTACCACCACCCCCGGCTTGTACGACGCGGTCTGCGTGCTCACCATCACCTCATTCACGCCTAACGAGATCACGACGTACGTCTGGTACATCTACGTGACCTGAGAATACAGGTTCCTCCTTCTCGGCCTCGACCCCAGAGGAAGTCTCGGACTCCCCGAAAGAAAAGGGCGTCCGACGTTTTGATACGCCCTCTACTGGGGGCCCTCAAACCGACGAATTCTTACGGAACCCAGCCTCAGTTAGGTTCTTATACAAGCGAAAAATCACCAGTATTGGTGCGCCCATGCTACAGGGAACCCCCATTCTGGTACTGAAGGAAGGAACCGAACGCGACCGCGGCCGCAGCGCCGCCAACTCCAACATCGCCGCGGCCCGCGCGATCGCCGATGCGGTGCGCTCCACCCTCGGTCCTCGCGGGATGGACAAGATGCTCGTCGACTCGATGGGCGACATCACGATCACCAACGACGGAGTGACCATCCTCAAGGAGGTCGACGTCGAGCACCCGGCCGCGAAGATGCTGGTCGAGGTCGCCAAGACCCAGGACCAGCAATGCGGCGACGGCACCACCACCGCGGTGGTCCTCGCCGGCGAGCTGCTCAAGCGCGCCGAGGGGCTGCTCGAACAGAACATCCACCCGACCATCATCGTCCGCGGGTTCCAGTTGGGCCTTCAGGAGGCCCAGCGGCTCCTCGAAACCGAGATCGGCACCAAGGTCAAGGCCGACGACGACCAGGTGCTCTACGAGGTCGCCTCGACCGCGATGGGCTCCAAGGGCGTCTTCGGTTCCCGCGAGAAGCTCGCCCACATCGCCGTCAAGGCGGTCAAGCGCATCACCGAGCAACGCGGCGGCAAGGCGGTCGCCGACACCTCGCAGATCAAGCTCGAGAAGCGCCACGGCGGCACCATCGACGACACGAGCCTCATCGAGGGGATCATCCTGGACAAGGAGCGCGGTCACCCGCGGATGCCCCGGACCGTCAAGGACGCGAAGCTCGCGCTGCTCAACAGTTCGCTCGAGATCAAGAAGACCGAGATCGAGAGCAAGATCAACATCAAGTCCCCGACCCAGATCCAGGGGTTCCTCGACGAAGAGGACCGCACCTTCCGGAAGATCGTCGAATCGGTGAAGGCCGCCGGGGCCAATGTCGTCGTCTGCCAGAAGGGGATCGACGACGTGGTGCTCCACTACCTCGCTAAGGAGGGGATCTACGCCGTCAAACAGGTCAAGGAGAGCGACCTGCAGAAGCTGGCCCGCGCGACCGGTGCGAAGATCGTCACCGGTATCCGCGAGCTCACGGCCGCGGACCTGGGCCGCGCCGCCGCCGTCGAGGAGAAGAAGGTCGGCGAAGAGGACATGACCTACGTCACCGGCTGCCAGAACCCGCGCTCCGTCTCGATCTTGATCCGTGGCGGCACCGAGCACGTCACCCAAGAGGTCGAGCGGGCGCTCGACGACGCGCTCAAGGTGGTCGCGAGTGTCATCGAGGACGGGGTCATTTGCCCCGGCGGTGGCGCGACCGAGATCGACCTCGCCGTCAAGCTGCGCCAGTTCGCACCCAGCGTCGGGGGTCGGGAACAGCTCGCGGTCGAGGCGTTCGCCCAGTCGCTCGAGGTCGTCCCGTGGGCGCTCAGCGAGAATGGCGGCTACGATTCCATCAACACACTGCTTGAACTGCGCGGTGCCCATGGGGGCCCGCACGCGAACCGGAACGTGGGCGTGAACCTGCTCGACGGCAAGGCCGCCGACATGGTCAAGCTCCAGGTGGTCGAGCCGTTGCGCGTCAAGCGCCAAGCGCTCTCCTCCGCCGTCGAGGTCGCAACGATGGTGCTGCGGATCGACGACGTCATCGCCTCGAAGAAGGGCTCGTCCGGCCCGCCCGGTGGGGCGGGCGGCGGCCACGGCCACTAGCGCACCGTTGAGCGAGCGCTCGCGCATCCGTCCTCGCCGACGGGCCGAAGCGCTCTTATCGAGCCAGCGGTAGGCCGCCCGCCATGCGCACCAAGTCCGTCGACGGCGTGCTTCGCGTCGACGTGATGACGCTCGACCCGCGGCCGGCGCTCTACATGGCCTACGACGGCCTAGGTGGCCTCTCCCAACGTCCCCTCTTGCGCGACCTGGTGGAGGAGCTGCAGCGGCAAGGCCCCGAGCCGTTCGCCAAGCTCCTGGAGTCGCTGCGCAAGCACCACTCCGCGCAGCTGCATGTCTACTTCTCCGACTACGTCAGCTACGGTATCGGGGGCGGGGACGCGACGGCCGAGTTCTTCTTCGGCACCTTCCTCCTGCTGCACGCGCCCCCGAAACCGGTCGAGGGGTCGAACCCGGCGAGCCCCGAGGAACTGCTGCTCATCCGACCGCAGGGTTCCACGGAGCGGCTGCTCCTGGACCCGAGCGCCGGCTGACGGGCGCAACGATTATCGTTCCCGGGGCGCCCGGCCGAGCCGCCCGTGAGCGCACCGGAAGAGACCCACCGCCTCGAGGCCGAGCGGCTCGCTAAGCTCGAGCGCGTCCGCGCACGGGGCGCGGAGCCGTACCCCTGGGCTTTCGCCGGTCGGGTCCTGTCGGCCCGGGCGCGGGAGGCGTGCTCGGGTCTTGCTCCGGGAGCCGAGGGCCCGGCATCGTTCCGGGTCGCCGGCCGCCTGCGTTCGATCCGGGAGCACGGGCGAAGTGCGTTCCTCGACCTGGAGGACGCCTCGGGCAGTCTGCAGCTCTTTCTCGAAGCCGAGCACCTGGGAGCGGCGTATGCCCAGGCACTCTCCGAGCTCGACCCGGGCGATATCGTCGGGGCCGAAGGACGGCCCACGGTCACCCGGCGGGGCGAGCCGTCGCTCCGCGTGAGCGGCATCGAGCTGCTCGCCAAGGCGATCCACCCGCCGCCGGAGAAGCACTTCGGGCTGCGCGATCCCGAGGCCCGGCTGCGCCAGCGCTACGTCGAGCTGCTCGCCTCTCCCGAGAGCCGGCGCCGCTTCGAGGCGCGATCGGAGATCGTCCGGGAGATGCGGCGGTTCATGGACGCGGAGGGGTTCCTGGAGGCGGAGACCGCCGGACTGCTCCCCGTCGCGGGGGGGGCGGCCGCTGCGCCGTTCACCACCCACTCACGCTACCTCGACGCGGAGCTCCAACTGCGCATCTCCCTCGAACTCCCGCTCAAGCGGTTGCTCGTCGGCGGGTTCGAGCGGGTCTTTGAGCTCGGCCACGTCTACCGGAACGAGGACCTCGATTCCACGCACTCGCCCGAGTACACGATGCTGGAAGCGTACTGGGCGTACGCCGACTACACGGACATGCGGGGGCTCATCGAGCGGATGTACGCGCGAGTGGCCGGCCATGTCGCCGAGCGGTTCCCGGAGCTCCCGGCAGCCCGCGAGGCGCCGGCGCTCTTCCGGCCCCCGTTCGCCGCGGTCGACTTTGGGCAGGAGCTCGAGTCACGGATGGGCCGGACGGGAATCCTCGAACTGCCCGTGGATGAGCTACGGGCACTCG
The DNA here is from genome assembly GCA_022749995.1 of Thermoplasmata archaeon. Taxonomy (GTDB): domain Archaea; phylum Thermoplasmatota; class Thermoplasmata; order Lutacidiplasmatales; family UBA184; genus JAKIVR01. The sequence continues at coordinate 5,648 of JAKIWO010000012.1, forward strand.
CGCGCTCGGCCGGAGCTACCGTGCCCGACGGTTCCCCAGCCGGTGTCTTCCTCGACAAGCTGTTCGAGCACTACGTGTCGCCGACGCTGGACCGGCCGACCTTCGTCCTCGACCACCCCGAGTCCACCACGCCGCTGGCCAAGCGCCACCGCACCAAGCCGGGACGGGTCGAGCGGTTCGAGCTGTACTGCCGGGACTTGGAGCTCGCGAACGCCTACACGGAGCTCAACGATCCGCTCGAGCAGGACCGTCGCTTCCGGCGCCAGATGGAGGCGCGGGCGGAAGACTCCTACGCGCTCGACAGCGACTTCGTGGAGGCGCTGCGCTACGGGATGCCGCCGGCGACCGGCGTCGGGGTCGGCGTGGACCGCGCGGTGATGCTCCTCCTCGGGGTGAGCTCGATCAAAGACATCCTACTGTTCCCGCAGACGCGTCCGAAGGAACGACCCGGGTAGTCCGCTCGGCGGCCGGTGCGGGGCCGACCCCGCTACAGCACGTCGACGAGCCGACGGTCCCGCCGCCGGCGGAGCCCCACCGCCACGAGGACGAGCGCCGCCGCGCCGGCGAGGACGCCCGCGTAGACGACCGGACTGCCCGAGAGCACCGCGGGGAGCGCGGGGGAGGGGAGCGTGAGCAGGAAGCGCGCGCTGCCGTTGACCACCGAGTTGCCTCCGGCGGGGATGGCGAGGGTCACCCGGTCGACCGCGCTCGAGGCGTAGAAGGTACCGGCGGTGACGCCGACGCGGTGGGCCGCGGTCGTCGCGGTGGAGTTCCAGGAGACCGTCACCCTCGAACCGGCGGCCGCCGCTGCCCCGACGCTGCCGTTCGAGGCGGAGCTCCAGACGATGCCGCCCGGGGCGAGCGCCGAACCGGCGCAGCTCGGGCTGCTCCCGTTGCCGAGGCAGGAGGAGAAGCCGGTCCCGTTCGGAACGGAGAACTGGAGCTCGAGCCCCAGCAGGTCGCTCGAGGTGAGCCAGGGCCAGTTCTCGATGCTCCAGTTGAGGGAGACCCCTTGGCTGTTGTGGCTCAGGGGGAGCAGGTGGTAGGAGAGCGCGAGGTGGGCCTGCCCCTTCGCCGGATTCGCGGCGATGCTCTCGAGGTTCGGACCGGCCCAGAGGGCGAAGCCGGCGTACCGGACTCCGAGCGTGCCGTTCAGGCCCAGGTCGAACTGTCCGACTCCCTCGCTCTGAGAGACGTTGAACGGCGAGCTCGAGCTCGGGTCGGCGGCGAGCACCACGAGCGGATGGGTGCTGTTGAGCGGTGCCAGCTCCAAGACGTGGGAGATGCTCAGAGTGGAGTTGACCGATGGGTTGGAGTCCTGGACCAGCTCGACGCTCGGGCTCGCCGTCGGGAAACGGACCAGGATCTGCCCGTTGTTGTACGCGGAGCTGTCCGCGGGGGCCGAACCGCCGGCGCTCGCCAGGCCGAGGACCGGCGAGGCGAGGATGATCGACAGCAGCACCGGCACGAGCGCGCGGGGCCGGATTCCGTGTAGGCCCCAGGCCCGGGGCTGAATGCGCATAGGGGGACCTCCGTCCGTACTGACTAGCGCCCGGACCGGAGGATAAGACTTGTCGAACAACCGTTGGGCGTTCACGGGTGCAGCTCCGACCAGAACCGTAGGAATCGGTCGACCGCCGTCTCCGGTAGCGGCGGGTAGCGGAGCAGGATCTCGTGGACTCTCTTGGGGTCGGCCAGACGCACCGACCGGCTCTGGCCGGTCCCCTCGCGGAGGATGACGCCGGTCGCCTCGAGCCGGCGCAGGTAGTACGCGAGGTTGGCGCTCGAGGCGGTCACCTCCTCGGCGAGCGCGCCGGGCAACGACGGACCGTCCAGGTAGAGCTGCAGTAGGATCGCGCGCGGGACCGCTTGGCGCAACAGGATGAGGAGCAACTTCTCCTCCTCCCCGATCGGTGTCCCGAATCCGATCGGGGTCTCGGGAAAGCAGCACTTGTAGCCGCCCTGGAACCGGACGGCGATGAGCCCCTTGCGGCCGAGCTGGTACAGGTGGTAGTCCAGCGTCCCGATCGGGATGGAGAGCCGGCGTCGGATCTCCCGGAGGTGGACGCCGGGGTACCGCTGAACGAAGCTGAGCAGCACCTCCGCCCAGGTTCCGCTCGCCCGCTGCGCCATCCTCCTCCGGTCTCGGCCCGTCGCGGCCGCTAGCGCAGGAGGGTGGCGAGGAACAGCACGACCAGCACCGCCGCCTCGAACAGCGCGGAGACGAGGAGCAGCGTCGTCGGGTCCGCTCCCCCCTGGACCAGGCTCAGCCCGACGTACACTCCCTGCAGCGTGAGCAGCAGGAACCCGACCGAGACCAGGTACATCCGGGGCGCGTGGGATCGCCGTACGGCCAAGAGCGAAAGTGCGGTGAGCGCCGCGCCGAGAACGGCAACGCCCGCGTACGCCGCGTCGGCGAGCGTGCCGGAGTCCATGGACACTGCGAGAACAGCGGTGTGCCTTATTATGGCCCCTCCCTCGGAAGGCCGTGGCGTGGGTCCCACCGCCGGGCACCGCGCCGCTCACCGTGGACGGACTGGTCATCCGCTACGGCGCCGTCACCGCGGTCGACGGGCTCTCGCTCGCCGTCCGGCCTGGTGAAATCTACGGGCTCCTCGGGGCCAACGGCGCCGGCAAGTCGAGCACGATCCGGAGCATCGTCGGCCTCCTGCCGCCCGCCTCGGGGTCGATCCGGGTCTTCGGTCTAGACCCGTCGGTCGCGCCCATCCAAGTCCGGACGCTCACCGGGTACGTTCCCGAGAGCCCCCTGCTCTTCGACGCGCTCACACCGCGCGAGTTCCTCGAGTTCGTCGCCTCCGTCCGTGAGATGCCCCAGGCCGAAGCGGCCGGCCGCGCGAGCCGCTACCTCTCCGCCCTCGGGCTGGACGGCAGCACCGAGCAGCCGATGGCCGGCCTATCGATGGGCACGCGGCAGAAGGTGCTGTTCGTGGCCGCCCTGCTCCACCGTCCGCCGCTGCTCGTGCTGGACGAGCCGCTGCAGCACCTCGACCCCCGCTCGGTCCGCATTGTGAAGGAGCTGCTCGGAGCGTACGTGGGCGAGGCAGGCCGGGGCGTGCTGCTCTCCACCCACCAGATGGAGCTCGCCGAGCAGCTGTGCCACCGGGTCGGCATTCTGGACAAGGGCCAGCTGCGGGCCGAAGGGCCGGTCGCGGAGCTGCGCGCAGCCCACGGCGGCGGCACGACCACGCTCGAGCAGGTCTACCTGCGGGTCACCGACGCCGAGGCCGAGGTGGCGGTCGCCGTCCGCCGGCTCAGCGAGCGGTGAGGCACCGTGCCACTCCGCGAGGCGTACCGGATCTCCGGGGTCATCTACGCCGAGCTTCGGTTCCAGGCGATCTACGCCTTGCGTCAGGGCAACCTCCTGCCGCGGGCTCCGGCCGGCGAGCTCACCGCCCGCGCCGAGCGGCAGGTGTTCCAGTCCAAGATCGCGGTCGCGGTGCTCTTTGGATTGCTGCAGCTCGGGACGCTGGCCCTCCTCACCCAGCAGGGGCAGCTCCTCCTCGGGCCGGCGGTGCCCCGTCCCGTCTACGTCGCCACCGTACTCGGCGGTCTCTGGCTCGTCGAGCTGAGCCTGCTCTGGACGGAGGGGTTGCAGATCCTACCCACGTTCCTGTCGAGCCGAGCCGTTCCGCTCCTCGAGACGCTACCGGTCCCCTCCCGGACTCGAGAGGAGGCTGCGATCCTGGCGGTGCTCCGGCTCTTCGACCTGCCGGCGGCCGTGGCGGTGGTCGGACCGGCCCTCGTGGCGGGGATCGCGCTCAATAGCCCCGCCGCGGCGCTCCTGGCGCTCCCGGGCGGCGCGGCGGTCGTGCTGCTCGGGCTCATCCTCTCCCTCGCCACCGGCGGCTTCTTCGTGCGCCACCTCGCGGCCTCCCCCGGGGGCCGCCGGTCGACGGCGTTCCGGTGGCTGTTCCTCGTCGCCGGCACGATTCCCGCGCTCGGCCTCTACGCCTTCTTCAGCTTCGCACCGCCGCTGATGAACGCGCTGGCGAGCCTGTCCTCTACCCAGACCACGCCGGCGGACGCGCTGCTGTTCCTGTTCCCGTTCGCCTTCGCCGCGCTGCCGGGCTCGGTCGCCGGACTGGCGCTCCCGGGACCGTTCTCGGGCCCGCTCCTGTTTGCGGTGCTCGGTGCCTACTCGGTACTGTTCTTCCTTGGCGCAGGGTGGTTGATCGCGGCTCCGCGTCGGATCTCCCTTCAGGTCTCCGCGACGGCGGCCCGACCGTCGCCTCCGGCTCCGCTGCACCTGACCTCCCCCGGGCTCGCGGTCTTTCGCAAGGACCTCCGGGTCGCCTCGCGGACGCCGGGATTCGGCTTTCTGCTGTTGCTTCCGCTGCTCGATGCCGCGGCGGTGGGGCTCGCCACGTTCAGTCTCAAGCCGGACCCCTCCACGGTGGCGAACCTCGGTTCGGCGGCGGTCTCGACGTCGGAGCTTCTCGCAATCTTCTTCGCCCCTGCCTTCTTCGCGACCGAAGTGATCGGCCTCTCGTACACCCGGGCGCTGCCGCTCACTGGTCGTTCGCTGCTGGCGGGGAAGCTCACCCTGGTGGTGATGATCTACCTCCTCTCCTCGGCGATCGTCCTCGGTCTCACGCTCCTGCGCGTCTTCGCCCCGCTGTTCCTCCTCCTCTTCGTCGCCGCCGGGCTGCCGGGACTGCTGGCCGCCGCGTGCGCTGAGCTCGGCCTGTTGCTGCGCCGGGCCGCGCGCACGGGCATGGTCTCGGGCCAGATGTTCAGCGGAGGGTGGTGGATGCTCACCGTCGCGATCCCCGGCCTCATCGTCGCGGCCCTCCCGCTGGTCGCCTACACCTACGTCAGCGGCAGTGCCGGCACCTTCACGGCGCTTGCGGTGCTCGCCCTGTCCGGGGCGGCCGAACTCGCGATCCTCCTCCCCGCGGCCGTGCTGTCGGCGCGGCGGGTGGTATCGTGAGCCGGCCTGAGCTCCCTTCCCGGTTCGACCCGGCTGAGGTGGAGCGACGCTGGCAGGAACGGTGGAGCGAAGCCGGCCTCTTCCGCGCCCCCGAACAGACGCACGACCGACCGTTCTGCATCGTGCTGCCGCCCCCGAACGTCACCGGTGTCCTGCACATGGGCCACCTGCTGAGCAACACCGTCCAGGACCTGCTGGTCCGCTGGCACCGGATGCGGGGAGAGGCGGTCCTGTGGCTGCCCGGCATCGACCACGCCGGATTGTCCACCCAGGTGGAGGTGCGCAAGCGGCTCGCCAAGCAGGGAGTGAACCTCGACGAGCTCTCGCGCGAGGAGATCATCGCCCGGGTGCAGGAGTGGAAGGAGGAGCACGAGCGGCGGATCCACGAGCAGCTGCGCGTCCCGGGATTCTCGCTGGACTGGAGCCGCTACCGGTACACGATGGACCCGGCCTCGCAACGCGCCACCCGCCGGGTGTTCCTGCAGCTGTACCGCGAGGGGCTCGTCTACCGCGGCGACCGGATCGTCAACTGGGACCCTCGTCTCCGCACCGCCGTCTCCGACCTCGAGGTGTTCCACCGCGACGAGGCGGCGGAGCTGCTGTACCTGTCGTACCGGTGGGCCGATGGTTCCCCCGGTGGGCTCACCGTCGCCACGGTGCGCCCCGAGACGATCTTCGGCGACGTCGCCGTCGCCGTGCACCCGGACGACGAGCGGCACCGCGCGGCCGTCGGACGGGAGGTGCTCGTGCCGCTCGTCGGGCGGAAGGTGCCGGTCGTGACCGATGCGGCGGTGGACCCCGCCTTCGGCAACGGCGCGCTCAAGGTGACTCCGCGGCACGACCGCGTGGATTTCGCGATCGCGCGGCGCCACCCCGAGCTGCCGCTGCCCCCGACCATCCTGGACGAGAGCGCGCTGCTGTGCGGCGAGTGGGTGCCCGCCGCGTTCCGCGGGCTCGGGCGGGAGGAGGGACGCTCGCGGGTGACCGAGGCGCTCGCGGAGTCGGGAGTCATCGAGCGACGCGAGCCGATCCGTCACTCGGTGGCCGTCTCCGAGCGGACCGACGCCGTGATCGAACCGATGCTCTCCCGCCAGTGGTTCGTCCGGATGCGGCCGCTCGCCGAGCCGGCACTGCGGGCCGTCCAACGGCGGGAGGTGCGGCTGCACCCGGAACGGTGGGAGGGGACCTTCTTCCATTGGATGGAGACGATCGAGGACTGGTGCATCTCGCGCCAGGTCCAGTGGGGCCACCCGATCCCCGTCCAGTACTGCGAGGCGTGCGACCGCGAGATCGTGGAGGAGGAGCCGGCCCAACAGTGCCCGGCCTGCGGCGACCGCCACCTGCGCTCCGACCCCGACGTGCTCGACACCTGGTTCACCTCCTGGCTCTGGCCGATGGCGGCGCTAGGTTGGCCCGAGGAAGGCGGGGACCTGGCCCGGTACTTCCCGACGAGCGTGCTCGTTACGGGCCCGGATATCGTGTTCTTCTGGGTGGCCCGGATGGTGATGGCGAGCTACCATTTCCGGGGGGAGCGCCCGTTCTCCGACGTGTACTTCCACGGCATGGTCCGCGATGCCACCGGCAAGAAGATGCAAAAGCACCTCGGGAACTCGCCCGAACCGATCGAGCTCATCCGCGAGTGGGGGGCCGACGCGGTCCGGTTCGCCCTCCTCTTCCCCAACCCGACCGACCAGGATGTGCGGTTCTCCGCCGCCACGGTCGAAGGCGCTCGCAACTTCCTCACGAAGCTCTGGAACCTCCTACGGCTGCTCCGCAGTCAGCTCCCCGAGGGATTCGAGCCGCCGCGCGGGCCGCCCGTGCTCGACCCCGACGGCGCGCTCGAGGAGCGCTGGATCCTCGGCCGCTGGCGCCGCACCGCCGAGGAAGTCGACCGAGCGCTGGGAGCCTTCGAGTTCACCCCCGCCGCCTCGGCCCTCTACCAGTTCCTCTGGCACGACCTCGCCGACCGGTATGTGGAGATCGCCAAGAGCGCGCTCTCCGGAACGGAGGGGGAGGCCGCGGCTCGCCGTTCCCGTACCGTGCTCTGCTACGTCCTCGAGCGATCGCTGCGCGCGCTCCATCCGATGGTGCCGCACCTGACCGAGGAGCTCTGGCAGTCGATCCCGCACGACGGGCCCTGGCTCGCCACGGCCGCATGGCCCTCCGCTACCGAGGCACCGTTCGACCCGCAGGCGGAGCTCGAGAGCGAGGCGCTCTGGGAGACGATCCGGGCGCTGCGGCTCCTGCGCGCGGAGAACCGAATCCCCCCAGCGACCCGCCCCGTCGCCTGGGTACGGCCGGCCTCGGAGGAGACGCGGACCGTACTCGACCGGGAGAAAGTCGATATCGTGCGGCTCGCGCGTCTCAGCGCGATGGAGCTGCTGCGGGGGGACGAGGTTCCAGTGGAGGAAACCCTCGCTCACGTGACGCCGTTCGGCGAAGTGTTCCTGCCCCGGAGCGCCGCCGGCGGAGGTTCCGAGTGGGAGGCGCTCGAGCGGGAGCGGGAGAAGCTCGGGCTGCTGCTCGCCAAGAGCCGCGAGCGGTTGGCCGATGCGGGCTTCCGCACCCGAGCCCCGCCGGAGGTCGTCCAGGAGGCCGAGGAGAAGGCGGCGGAGCTCGAGCAACGGATCCAGCAGATCGAAGGTCACCTCGCCAAGAGCCGACCTTCCTCCGGAGTGGCATGAAGCGCGCCCGCTCCCGCGGACCGGCCGTTTCCGCTCCCGGCGAGCTTCCTCCCGGATTCCCACTCGGTTCCACCGGGCGCATCCACCCCGCGATCGGCCTGGGGTTGTGGAATCTGGGTCGGTGGACACCTCCCGAGGAGGCCAAGCTCAAGCCGGTGATCTCGGCGGCGCTGGCGGCGGATGTTCCGTGGCTGGACACGGCGGAGGTCTACGGAGGTGGACGGTCGGAGCAACTGCTAGGGGACGCGCTCGCCATGCTGGACCCGGGGCGGACTCGGCCGTTCCTGAGCAGCAAGCTCTCCTACGAACACCTGCGTGCCTCCCAAGTCCGCCCGTCGCTCCTCGGTACGCTACGACGGCTCGGGCTTCCCTCGATCGACCTCTACCTCATCCACTTCCCGAACCCGAAAGTCCCCCTGGCGGAGACCCTCGAGCCCCTCGCCGCCCTGCGGGAGGAGGGCCGCATCGGTGCGATCGGGGTGAGCAACTTCTCGTTGGAAGAGCTCGAGGCCGCCAATGCCGCGCTCGGAGATCGCGGAGTGGTGGCCAACCAGGTGCCGTACAACCTCCTCGAGCGCGAGGAGGGCGAGCCGGTGGCGGCCTACTGCCGCGCCCACCGGATCGTCCTCGAGGCGTACTCTCCGTTGGCCCGGGGTCTCCTTGCGGGCCGCTACCTGCGCAGCGCCCCTCGCGCCGGCGACCCGCGCAGTGGTCGGGGTCTCTTCGAGCGGAGCCGTTGGCCCGAATCCCAACGACGTGCTCGCGCTCTGCAGGCGCTCGCGGAGGAGGCGAAGCTCCCGCTCGCGGCGATCGCGCTGCATTGGCTGATCTCGCGCGGTGCGGCTCCGCTCGTGGGCGCCGGCTCCATCGAGCAGCTCACGGCGACGATGGAGGCGGCGCGCCAGCGCCCGGCCAAGGGGGTGCTGGAGCGCGCCGACCGAATCGCGCGGGGGGATGCCGATTGAACTGGCCGCCTTCGACATGGACGGCACGCTGATCGACGTCGACAGCTCCTGGGCCGAGGTGCACCGCCATTTCGGCGACTCCAATCCGGAGGCGCTCAAGCTGTTCCTGACCGACCAGATCGACGACCGAGAGTTCATCCGGCGGGATGTCCAGATCTGGTGGAAGCACGCCCCCACGCTGACGGTGCAGGAGGTCGACCGGATCCTCGCGTCCGTTCCGCTCATGCCCGGAGCGGCCCGGCTGTTCGAGGGGTTGCGTGCCCGGGGCATCCACACCGCGATCGTCAGCGGGGGGATCGACCTGCTCGCACAGCGGCTCGGCCGGCAGCTCGGCATCGAGCGGGTCTTCGCCAACGGGCTCGTCAGCGACGCCAGCGGACGGTTGACCGGCGAGGGGGTCGTCCGGGTGCCGATCAAGGGCAAGGGCCGGGTGCTGGCCGCCCTACAACAGGAGCTAGGCATCCCCCGAGAGCGGACCGCGAGCGTGGGGAACTCGGAGATCGACGTCGACCTGTTCCGCCAGAGCCGACTCGGCGTGGCGTTCCTGCCGGCCGATGAGGCGGTGCGCGCCGGCGCCACCCACGTCGTCACCCGACGCGACCTGGGCGAGCTCCTGCCGATACTCCTCGAGGCGGACGGCGGTTCCGGCTAGGCCACGCGGGCCGGTCGAACGGCTAGCCTTATCCTCCGCCCTCGGCTCGTACTCCCCGATGGAAGGGTACTCCGCCCTATTGCGCCGGGCACGGGAGAAGCTCCCGACGGTGCTGGTGAGCACCGACCGCTTCCAGGTCCCCGAACCGGATGTCATGGTCGACGGCCGGACCACGGTCATCCGCAACTTCCAGGAGATCGCGACCGTCCTGCGCCGCGAGCCCGAGCACGTCATCGGCTTCCTGGCGCGGGAGCTGGGCTGCCCCGGTGTGCTCGACCTACCCCGTGGGGTGCTCAAGTCCAAGCTAGCGAAGGAGGCGATCGCCCAGCGGCTGCGAGAGTACACGGACAAGTACGTGATCTGCCAAGAGTGCAAGCGGCCGGACACGCACCTCTCCAAGGAGGGGCGGTTCACCCTGCTCGTCTGCGAGGCCTGCGGCGCGCAACGCCCGGTCACGGTCCGGCGCGTGGTCACGTCCGAGAAGCCGCGCGCCGTCGTGGTCGTGGGCGAGGTCTACCGGCTCACGATCGAGGACGTCGGGCGCAAGGGCGACGGGGTCGCGAAGAAGGAAGGGTTCGTCATCTTCGTGACCGGCGCCACCCAGCGCGGGAGCACGGTCAATGCGAAGATCACCAAGGTGCTCGGCACCAACGCCTACGCGGTGCTGCAACCGTAGTCCGCGATGCGCGGGGTCCGCTCCTTAGGTCTCGTCGGGCTGTACATCGGCAGTCAGATCGTCGCCCTGCTCCTGGCGCTGCCGTTCCGGGCCGCCGGGTATGCGACGAACTCCAACCCGAGCTCACCGACCGCTCCGCTGTTCCTCATCCTGGTCATCGTGCTCGCGCCGATCGGCATCCTGCTGGTCGTGCGGTACAAGGGCGGCCTCAACGCGATCCGTTGGCTGATCCTGCTCGGGATCAGCTTCTCGCTCCTGTTCACCCTCTCGGCGGCGTTCTCGCTGCTGCTGCCGCAGGTCTACCTACTGCCGCCGGCCGAGATCGGGACGTGGGTCTCCCCGGCCTCGCTCCTCGCCGTGGTCACCGCGGTGCTGCTGCTGGCCGCGTTGCTCCTCGAGCCGCAGTGGTGGGTCGTGGACCTGGTCGGCTTCGTCGCCGCCGGGTCGCTCATCGCGTTGTTCGGGATCTCCTTCTCGATCCTGCCGACGGTGATCCTCCTGGCCGCGCTCGCGGTCTACGACGCCGTCGCCGTCTACGGGACCAAGCACATGATCTCGCTCGCCGAGGCGGTGACCGAGATGAAGCTCCCGATCCTGCTGGTCATGCCCTCCGAGGCGGGCTTTGACTACACCCGCCCGGCCGGCACGCTCACCGCCCAGCGGGCGCGCCCCGTGGAGGAGCGGGAGGCGCTGTTCATGGGACTGGGGGACGTGGTGTTTCCCGGCATCATGGTCGTCGCCGCGTACGCCTGGCTTCCGACCCGCGCGGTACTCGGCGGGATCGGCGGCAACCTGGTCGTGGCGATCGGCGCGCTGCTCGGCTCGCTCGTGGGGTACGCCGTCCTCATGCGCCTCGTGGCCCGGGGCAATCCCCAGGCCGGCCTACCGCTGCTCAACGGGGGCGCGCTCGCCGGGTATGCGCTCACCTTCCTCCTCGTCTTCCACTCGGCCGGATTCGGGCTTACCTCCGGACTGTAGGCGCCGATGCCGCGGAAGGTGGAGGATTTCTCCGTCGGCGACGGCCCGTCGCTCGATGCGCTCGTTCGGCGGATGGAGGGCGCCGGCGGGTTCAGCTCGCAGCAGCTGGTACGCGGAGTCGACCTCCTCGCCCAGATGCTACGGGATCCGGATCTCACGCTCTTCCTCTCCTTCCCGGCCGACGTCGTGGCCACGGGGACCCGCGGCCTCCTGCGCGAACTGATCGCCGGAGGCTACGTGGACGCCGTGATCACCACCTGCGGCACGATCGACCACGACCTGGCCCGCACCGACCGGGCCTACCACCACGGGGAGTGGGAGCTGGACGACGCCGCGCTGCGCCGCCAGGGGAAGTACCGGCTGGGCAACCTCGTCATTCCCGAGGCGAACTACGGACCGGTCGTCGAGCGACGCGTGAGCCGCCTGCTCGAGCGGCGGTGGAAGACGGGCCAGCGCTCGATCAGCGCTCGCGAACTGGTCTGGGAACTGGGGAAGGATCTGGGGAAGAAGCACGGGGCTGCGAGCCTGTGCCGAGCCGCGCTCGAACAGCAGGTGCCCTTCATTGTACCCGGTCTGCTCGACGGCGCCGTCGGCTCGCAGCTCTGGTTCTTCTGGCAGCGGCACAAGGAGTTCCGCCTGGACCTGTTCTCCGACGAGGCGGCGCTCAGCGATCTGGTCTTCGGCGCGCGCCGGGCCGGGGCGCTCATGCTGGGAGGCGGGATCTCCAAGCACCACACCATCTGGTGGAGCCAGTTCCGGGGTGGGCTCGATGCGGCGGTCTACGTCACGACGGCGGTCGAGTGGGACGGCAGCCTCTCCGGCGCGCGCACGCGCGAGGCGATCAGCTGGGGCAAGGTCAAGCCCAAGGCCGGCCACGTGACCATCGCCGGGGACGTCACCGTCGTCCTGCCCGTGCTGCTCGGCGCCGCGCTCGAACGGCTGCGCTAGATCGCCGTCGCGGCCAATGGGGCCTCCCACCCGATACGGTCCCGAGGGGGAGCGCGGTTCGCACGGGCGCGGTTCTACGACCCGGAGGAACGGCGTCGCTCGGTGCCGATTCGCCGGCGCGCCGGAGCCACCATTATAGGGCTCGCGCGAGTCGCTCGCGACCAACCGTGGGCCCGTAGCTCAGCCCGGTAGAGCAGGCGGCTCTTAACCGCAAGATCAGGGGTTCGAATCCCCTCGGGCCCGTGGGCGAATCCACCCGGATTCGAACACCCATGGCCCGGTGACTTGCCTTTATGTACTCCATCTATAATATCCATAGATAGAGCCCATGGAGACCACGTCTATCGCCGTGGACCGGGAGGCGTACGATCTCCTCCGGAGCCAAAAACGACCGGGGGAGTCGTTCAGCCAGGTCGTGAAGCGACTGGCCAAGAATCGACGGCCGCTTGGGAGCTTTGTCGGGGCCTGGAAGGACCTGCCGGAGAAGACCCTTCGAGAGATCCAGGCGAACCGCAAGCGCCTGCGCGACCTCGATGAACAGCGCTTCGAGCGGCTCGTGAAGAGCGGACGCTGAATGGTTCGAGCTCTCGACACCTCGTTCCTCATCGACGTCCTCCGCGGACACCGCGGAGCTGCCGCCAAGGCGGAGATCCTCGACTCCGAGGCAGAAACCACCACCATTCCCGCGCCCGCGTTGGCCGAATTTCTCGATGGGGCTTACTTCGCAGGCGGCCCGTACCTGGCGAAGGCACTGCAGCTCGTCGCGGGACGCGACGTGGTTCCCTTCGACAAGGAATGCAGCCTCATCGCCGGCCAGCTCCGCGCGGACCTTCGGAGTCGAGGGATATCCTTGCCCATGCTCGACGCGATGATCGCCTCGACGGTCCTGAGGCACCACAGCATTCTCGTCACAGGGGACGCCGGGTTCCACCGCATTCCTGGGCTGGCCGTCGAGTCGTACTGATACCCGTCGCGTTCCTGACCTCGGTGGCGGGCCGAGAGTTCGGCCCGAATCGTGGCCTCGGATCGGTCGAGTAAACCTGACTCGACTCCGAGAGGATGCGTCTCGGCGCCCGAAGGCGATCCGGATCGCCTCGGCTCTTGCTCACGGGCCCCGTGGAAGGGACGCACCTACGTACGGGCACCCTCGGGCCCGGCGATCCCGGCGCACTCCTACGCCATTCGACTGGCGGCGAAGTTCGAGAGCTTCACCGACGGCGTGAGCGGTGCAAGGTCAACGGCCGACGGACCGTCAGGCGAGTCCCAGGGCCCACGCGCCCCACCCTGGTACGACCAGAAAGGCGATCCCGACGGCCGCCACCGCTCCGCCCAGGCCGGCGGATACCCAGAATCCGGTCCGACCGGGGAGCAGCTTCTCGACGAAGATCATGAGGGCGATCAGAATCATCCATGGCAGCGCCATCAGACCGACGGCGAACAGGACCCCGAACAGCAGCCAGCAACACCCTACACAGTAGGCGGCATGTCTCCATCCCAGCCGGACCGCGCCCTTGAACCCGGGGCGCCAATCCGTGAGGAGGAAGGAGAGCGGCGAACGACATCCCCGCAAACAGGTCTGCTTGAGGGGGGTAGTCTGGTAGATGCCCGCGGCAATCAGCACCGACCCGGCCACGGTGACGCCCAGTGTCCCCGTTCCCACGAGTCCCGAGAGGCCCGGCGCGAGCAGGAGGTAGACGGCTGCGATCACTACCCCAATGGCGGTCCAGACGCCGACGTAGGTGAGCAAGAAGGCGGACATCAGGGCGCTTCTGGACGGCAGACGATCGTCCTCTCGAGCGCTGAGGACCGAATAGGCTTGGGCCATGGGAGCGGCCGCCGGGAACATCATGGCCACCATCATCACCATCCAGACGGCGAGAAACAAGCCGAATCCACCGAGCGTAGACACCGAAGCCAACAGCATCGCCGAGGTCATTCCGGCCCCCATCCAAACGACAAAGGCCCAAGCCCCGATCGAGGCGGCGATGAGGACCAGGAGCAGCGTGCCGGCCGCGGGCGCCTGTTCGCCCGAGAACACGCCCAGGGGGGAGTCCAGGGACCGTTCTCCCCGGCTCGCGGGGATTCCCGCCATGATTAGGCGAGACAGCCCTTTTCGCTGAACTTCACGCGGGCGACGTGTCCGTTCCTCGCCTCATGATAGGCGAGGAGATCCTCATCCCGCATCCACCAGCGCTTGATGCTGGTGACGAGTCCGTGCTTGAAAATGATGCCCCCCGGGAGCGAGACGGACCCTTCGAACGGCTCGTTCGACACGGGATTCCGAATGTGCTCGGAATGGACCTCCCCTACGCCCTCGACCTTGAACCAACTGTCGTAATCCTTGTACTCGAATTGGATGGGTGTGACTCGGGTCGGGTGTACCTTGGTCAGCGTCTTCGGGAATATCTCGAACACACCCCCGCCGTGCTTCCCGCTCGCGATCTCGCCGATCGCGTGCTGCTGCTCTTTCGAGGCCGACGGGTCGATGTAGAGTCGAGCGGTGCCGTTCCCCTGATGGATGGCCTTCGGCCACCAGTAGGCTGCGGCGAAGGTGACGCCGTCGAGCGGCGTTTGGTCGAACTTTCCCTTCGTCAGGTGAAACGCGATCAGCGCTTCGCAGTTGCCAAACGTGGGGAGTCCGTTAAAGTTGCACGGGCAGCCGTACTCGCAGTTGCAGCTCTGGATGTATTCGGCGTCAAAGTTCCAAGGGGTCGCGGCCATGCTCGCCCCAATGCCGTGGGTATAACTAACCCTGCGGTGGGGGCGAGGCCAGCGCCTACGGCCCCATCCGCTTCGAGGCTGAGCGGAGCCTCGTTCCCGCGATCCCGTCGGGCCCCCCGCTCGCCTGGGGGCCGATTCCGAGATCGCGGGGCCCAACCGCAAGCTCCCTCCCGGCTCGACCTGCACCGATCCGGTTTTGGAACGACGCAACCGGTGGGCTGGAACGCCTTAAGCGACCGGCAAAAGTACGCCGCCTCATGGCTGAGAGGAAGCACGCCGGGAAGAGCGCGCCGCAGCCGGTCACGGGATTCACCGCGGAGGAGCGCGCCGCGATGCGAGAACGCGTACGGGAGCTGAAAACGCGCGCCGAGAAGGAGGACGGGGAACAGGCGGTGCGCGCCGCAATCGAGAAGATGGCGACGTCGGATCGCGTCATGGCCGAGCGCGTCCACGCGATCGTCAAGGCCAACGCACCCGCGCTCTCGCCAAGGACGTGGTACGGGATGCCGGCCTACACCAGGGATGGTGAGGTCATCTGCTTCTTCCGGAACGCCGGGAAATTCAAGACCCGGTACGCGACGCTCGGCTTTAGCGACGAGGCGAAACTCGATGAAGGCCACATGTGGCCGACCGACTTCGCGCTCACCGGGCTGACGGCCACCGAGGAGGCCCGGATCGCCTCCCTCCTCAAGAAGGCACTGAGCTGAGCTCGGGCTCGACCCGGAGCGCGCCGTCGACGAACGGCACATCGGGGCGCCCCCGGCGGACCTCGCTCATGCAGTGAGCGCAGGAGGTCGAGGTTGCCACTTCGACCGCATCGGCCGCGCTCGCCGAAATTGAGCGGAACGTCGTCGAGCCGGTTGCGTGCAATGGCACTGCTGCGGCTGCGTCGACCGCTTCTCGACCGGATCCGACGGCACGTCCCGGCGGAGGCGCCGCACAGGATGCTCGGCGCACGCCGGGCCGGGCCCGACGTGGGGCCGACGACTGCACTCCGGGTGGGGTCAGCCGAACATTCCCAGCTGCCGCTCCAGCTGGGCGCGAAGCGCGTGCCGGCGGGCATCGGCCTTCAGCTCCTGCTCAAAGGGAGTGAGGTCGCGAAGGAAGCCGAACCTCCGGCCTGCCGCCGCGGCCTCGCGATTCCAGTCCCGGCGGCGCGAGCGACCGATGAGTCGCTCCAGATCCGGCCAATCCCGCCGCCCTTCGGAGAGCGTTCGTAGGATCTGATCGGGGTCGAACGCTTCTCGGTCATTCCAGAGCTTGCCCACGGCGAGAAGGCGGACGAGGCCCTCGTCGAACCCTTTGCGGGCGTAGCGGGTCGCATCGTAGAGATCTCGCTCGGTCGCCCGCTGCTGAATCGCGCGCAGCTTCTCCGCGAGGGACTCCTCCACGCGGAGGCAGGGGATTTGCGGTGGAGGAAACGGCAGGGCCGCGAAGTACGGCTGGGCCAGGGGCGCCCACAGTCGGGGCGATAGGAACGGCCGCTCGCGGTAGCTGATTTCCAGGCGGAACTCGCCGTCATCCCAGGGGTGATGGTAACCGACCCGGCACGCCCAATTCCGTCGCGCGGTTCGGTACGGCGCGACCACCCTGAACTGCACCCCGTGGTGCTCGGGTGCGAACGCCTCGCGCAGCAGGCCCTCGGGGTCCTCGGGGAGGCCGAGGCTCGTGAAGTCGAGGTCCTCGCTCAGTCGGCCGGCGTCTCCGGTCACCATGAGCCGGAGGTACGTTCCTCCCTTGAACACGAGCCGGCCGAGCAGTCCGGCGGCGTGCAGTGCGTTCAGTGCGTACAGCAGGACGACCTCCTGCTGTGCGATGTGGAGGTCAACCCCCATCCGGTCCGCGAACCGGTTCGCCGCTGCGCGGGGGATCAACGGACATCCACCTCGGCTCGGAGCAGCCCCTCCGGAACATTACGGATGACGTGCCAGCGGCGGTCCCGAGCTCCACGACGGCCGAATTCTCTCGGCGCACCGAGCGGGACGTACGGCTCGTGCGGAAGCGGCCGCATCCGGTCGAGCCAGCCGGCGGGGGGACGCGCGGTTGACCCCTGGGTTTCCACCAGGTAGCCGAATCGCACCCTCAGGCTGCGCGAGTCGAACCGTCGCAGATACCGCTCGAGCCGGCTCCAGTCGAGCGCCCGACCGGCGCTTTCGAGCACTTTCACCACGCCTCCGAGGCCTCCTGCGAACTCGGGTCGCTCCAAGCAATCGAGTACGGTCCGTTCGGGGTCGCTCACGTGAATCGCCTCCCCGCGCCGCACCATGCGGCCGTATCCGAAGAAGCGACGCGGAGCGATGGTCACGCGTTGGAATCGGGCAGCGTGGGTCCACTCGGCCCGTCCGCGCTTGGGGGTAACGATGTAGTAGGTCCGACTCGCCTGCGGAAGGAGCCCCCGAAGCTCCGCCGCCGTAGCGAACCCGAAGTAGTACGGGGTAACGATCCGGCTGCCTAGGCGGAGCGGGTCGGTATCCGCAATCGCGTCCGCGCCGTGACGCGCAGGGTTGAGCAGGTAGCGACCTCTGCCCACTCGCTGGAGCCAGCCTTTCCGGACCATCCCGTGCGCGACCTTCCGGGCGAATCCCCGGGAAATGCGTGCGCGACGCTGGATCCCCTCGAGCGTGAGCTCGTCTACCTCGTCGGCCTCGAGCGAGAGCACCACCTTCGCCTCGGTACGGGACAAGGAACGAACCCTCATCGATCCGATAGGTGCTTGCTATCCATTAAAGTTACTGAAATGGTAATTATATAACAATAACGACATCAGAGCATCCTAGTCCTGCACCTCGGGCCGCCCTGGCCCCTATCGCCGGTTGCACTGGCGAGAGCGCGGGACCTTCTGTTGCGGTGTTACGTTCTGAGAAAGTCGCATAAGGCTTTATGACTCGGAGGCTAGCTCGACTCGTTGCCGGATCGCACACCGCCGGGCCGACTCGCCTCGGAGCAGCTGTCCCTCACGTCGCGGGAGAAACTGCAGATGGTCCTGTTGTACGTCGGGATCATCGCGGTGACCATCGTCTCGTTCGCAATCGCCTTCGCCTACCTCCCGCACGAGACGGGTGGGGAGGTGACGCACGGCTTCCTCCTTTTCACGGGTTTGGGCATCACGGCCTACATCCTCGGCCTACGCCACGGGTTCGACGCCGACCACATCGCCGCCATCGACAACACGACCCGCAAGCTGCTCAACGAAGGTCAGCGCCCGCTGACCGTGGGAACGTGGTTTTCCCTCGGCCACTCGACCATCGTGGGCGGATTGGTCGTGGCGCTCGTGGTGGCGACCGAGTACATCCAGAGCCACGTTGCCGCCTTCGCCGCGGTCGGGTCGGTCGTGGGCACGCTGGTCTCGGGCGTGTTCCTGTTCCTCATCGGCCTGATCAATCTGATCATCGTCGTAGAGGTCTACCGCATCTTCCGCGGCCTCCGCGACCGCCAACTCGACGAGGCTCAGCTCGAAGTGCAGATGCAAAGACGCGGCTTCCTGTACCGGTATTTCGGGCGGCTGTTCCGCGTGGTCACCAAGCCGTACCAGATCTACCCGATCGGCGTCCTCTTCGGTCTCGGCTTCGACACCGCGACCGAGGTGACCTTGATCGCGATCAGCGTCACCGTGAGCGTCTCGGGCGCCATCCCGCTGTGGTCGGTCCTGGTCCTCCCGCTCCTATTCACCTGCGGTATGGTGCTCTCCGACACGACCGATGGGTTTGCCATGCGCTATGCGTACGGCTGGGCGTTCCTCAAGCCGATCCGGAAGATCTACTACAATCTCACGCTCACGATCATCTCGGTGATGGTGGCGTTCGTCATCGGCGGAGTGGAGCTCTTGCAGGTGCTCTCCACGGAGCTCGGCTGGGGCGGAGGGTTTTGGAACTGGCTCGACAACCTCAATTTCGAGCAGCTCGGCATCGGCATCGTGCTCCTGTTCCTGGTGACCTGGGGCGCCGCCATGGCGATCTACCGGATCAAGCGGTACGAGGAGATCGGTTTCGGGCCGCCCCCTCCGGAACGACCGGCGGCCTCGAGCTGAGGCGACGGAGGAGTTCGCGTGGTACTCAAGCCGGTCGGCGTCGTGCGCTTCGCGATCTCGCTGCCGCCCGGCCTGGCTCACCAGCTCGATGCGTGGGTCGCCGGCCGCAACTCCCGCAGCCGCTCCGACGCGATCCGCTTCCTCGTCCGCCGCGCACTGGCCGAGGACACGAGCCCGGGCGACCCGAACAGCGACGCGCTGGCGGCGGTGCTGCTGCTCTATCGGCACAGCGCCCCGCATCTGCTGGAGCGGCTCACCAAGGCGCAGCACCGTTGGGGCGAGCACGTGCGCTCCTCGGTCCACGTGCACCTCGAAGGAGACGCGTGCGCCGAGCTGCTGCTGCTCACCGGGCGGCGGGGGGAACTCGAACGGGCGTCGGCGGACCTGAGGGGCGTCAAGGGGCTGCGCGACGCGCGCTGGGTCCTGGCCCTCCCGTCGGTTGCGGAGGGCCGGACCGGACACCGCCATCCCCACCGCGCCACCCCTCCAGCCCAGGAGGGCGCTCACCGACCGGCCCACGGAGCACCCTCGGCCCGCCGTAAGAAACGCGGATCGAGGTAGTCCGGGCCCCCGCACCCGCTACGGGCGACGCGAACTGTCGGGCTGGGAACCCACCCCACTCGCCTCCGGCCCCGGCGCGTGGCCGCAACCACTCCTCGGCGGCGATCTCCGTTCAGCCGTTCTACTCACTCAGGGTCGCTGAACTTCGCGAGACGAGCTCCGTGAGCCTGGTGCCCCACGGTGGGGCCGCCGGGTGGCCTTGGAGTGAAGGCGGTGCTTGGCAAAGCCGTAGAGCCCCAGACCGGTGCGCCCGACCGGTTTCGACTCCGTTCGGCGCGCCCACCGCGCGAGGGCACCGCAGAGCGACCCGCCCGGCCCATGGTCGGCAATCGCGACGCCGCCACGGCGCAACCTCGGGTCCAGCGAGAGGAACTCCCCGAACGTGCCGGCGTCGTCGTGGGGTACATCGTAGAGGAGCAGGTCGATCTGCGGGAGCTCTGCCGCCAGCTGGGGCAGGAGCTCTGCCTTGTCCCCGACGCGGAGGTCCCACCCTTCGCGAAGCCCCGACGGAATCGCCCAGCCCGGCTCGCGGCCGGGAGGAAGAGACCACGAGGCCCGAGGGCGGTGTGCCGACGTCGCGAAGGTCGGCCGGTCCACGGAGTGTAGTACTCCGCGCCGATTCCGTCGAAGCGCCTCCAGCAGGTACGCCGTGGAGACCCCGGAGGAGACGCCTACTTCCACGACATGGGCGGGCCGGAGTTCCCGAACGAGCGCGTACAGCTCCAGCGGTGCATCGATCTCGATGTACGACGCACGGCCTTCACGCCCGTGCGCTCGCGCGAGGTGCGAGAAGAGCCGCCGCTCCGCCCGAGCTTCCTCGAGCCTGCGTACCGCTGCCGTCAGCGAGCAGCCGGCGAGCGCGCTCACCCAATGGGGGTCGGCGTCGGCTTCTGGACGCATGCCTACGCCGAGTGACGGGGGGTCGGTCGCGTTCGGGAGGCGGCGGGTTCGGACCAGTGACCGATCCACTCGCCGGCCTCCTCCACACCGGGTCGGACGGCACGGATGCGCGCGTACGCCTCGGGGAAGGCCAGCCCCTCGTGACGGTGGAGGAACCAGGCACCGGCGAGCGGCCCGCGCCGGATCCCGTGACCGCAGAACAGGAGCACCGGCTCGCCCCCGGAACGGGCCTCCTCCACCAGGCCCGCTAGACGGTCCAAGTTCTCCGGAATCGCGCGATCGCCCTCCCCGTCGTAGATGGTGATCTGCTCGTCGGCCGGCAGCGCTTCCGCTGGTCGCTCGTCGAGGACGCAGTACCGTCGTCCTTTGAACGAGAGGGCATCGGACCAGCCTCCGACGAAGACGCCGGGGGCGATCTCGGAGGGGGAGCTGGGCTGGGGGGCTCGGCGACTGCGTCCGCGGGGAGTGCTGGTCGTCATCACCCGACGGAGTCGTCCCGGCTATAACAACTCCATGAGCTCTGGAACATTGAACGGATGACTTATCCGACGCTGGTCCCGAGGGCTTGTCCTCTTACGCCGAGCGCCTCTCGCCGCCGAGATGCGCGTGGCCCCGGCGGTGGAGCTGAGCCCCGAAGAGCGGAGCCGCCTGGAACGCTGGCAGGACGGGGAAGGTCGGAGCCCCCTCCGAGCGCAGCGGGCTAGAGTCGTCCTGCTCGCGGCACGCGGGATGCAAGATCTGCAGATCGCCCATCGCCTGGGGCTTCACCGTAGGACGGTCGCCCGCTGGCGCGGCCGCTTCCTGGCGGCGCGACTGCGTGGGCTCGAGGACCGTCCCGCCGCGATGCGGCGGGGCCGCATTCCCGAAGAGGTCTGGCAGGCGATCGTCCGCTCGAGCATCGGGTCGCCCCCCGGTCACCTCCTTCCCTCGACGCGGAGGCTCGCCCAGCGCTTCGGCGTGAGTCACATGACCGTCCGACGCGTGTGGGAAGCCTACGCGCTCCAG
The DNA here is from genome assembly GCA_022749995.1 of Thermoplasmata archaeon. GTDB lineage: Archaea > Thermoplasmatota > Thermoplasmata > Lutacidiplasmatales > UBA184 > JAKIVR01. The sequence continues at coordinate 26,716 of JAKIWO010000012.1, forward strand.
CCTCCGGCGCGCGTGGCACTCCCCGCCCGCCCGGATCCGGAGCGCCCTTGGGTCCCTTGGGATGTGATTGGATTGTTCCTGCAACCCCCGCTCGCGGCCCTCGCGGTCACGCTGCGACCCGCGGTCGATTCGGCCCGGGATCCTCGCCGGGCGCCCCCGGCGCTCCCTGGCCCGCAGCAAGGGCTGCCGCTCCGGCTCGGTGCCCCGGCTACCCGCGTCGCGAGCGCGTTCCGGCCCTTGGCGGGCAGAGAGACCCACCTGCGCGAGTCCGGTGCGGAATCGGCGACCCTGATGCGCTTCCTAGAGGAGTGCACTCGCCGGACGGGGCCGACGTCGGGGATCGCGGTCCTCCTGGTCACTCCCAGTTCCGGGCTACCTCCGGCCCTCGACCGGTGGAGCATTCGTCACCCCCAGCTCACGGTCGGTGCCCTGCCCGACCTGCCTGCCTGGCGGCTCCGGGCGATCGAGCTGCTCCGCGAGTGCGGCAGACAGCCGGGCCGGGCCGCCCAGTTTCGGGGTATGGCCGAGCTGCATCGCTCGCTCGCCCAATCCATCGCCACGTACGGAGAGCGTTCGGGGCCGTATCGCTGGGTGGCGTCGGCCCGCGAGCTCGCGGGGGGAGAGGCGGCGTATCGCTTACGTTACGAGCTTGCTGTTACAGCTCACGCCGGGTTCAAGAGCCCCGCGTCGCTGACCGCGATCGTGGGGAGCACCGTTCCTGCCGACCAGAGTCGACAGATGGCACGGGCGGTGCTCCGGGGCTACCTCCGGGTCCGAGCGAAGGAGCGGGTGACGATCGAGAGCTGGACCGGAACGCTCGAGCACGCGAACGCCCTCGTCCTCGAGTCGCTGCGTCTGGGGGCGCGGCCCCTCGTGCTCTACCAGGATGAACCGACCTACTGGGCGGCCTCCGCGGAGGTCCCCGCCCGAAACCTCGCCTCGCTGGGGGAGCACCGAAAGGCGGCGCTCGAGCGGACCGATGTCTTCGTCAGCTTCTTCGGGCCGAGCGACCGGGAACGATTCCACTCGTTGCCGGCCGGAACGCTGTTCAAACTGTCCGAATTCCAGGACGCGCTGTACGAGGCGGCCGCGAAGGGAGGCGCCCGCGCCGTGCAGATGGCCATCGGCCGCGTTTCGGCGGGGTCGGCGCGGATGTACGGAGTCGCTGAGGAGCCGTGGCGGGAGGAACTCATCGGCGGGACCTTGGTCGATCCGCTCGCTTTGCAGCGCCTCGGCCGAGCCGTGGCACACCGCCTCGGCCGCGCGGGCGAGCTCACCATCGAGCACCCGAACGGCACGCATCTGGCGCTCCGACTGGCGGGTCGGACTCCCGTGGTGACCGACGGCCAAATGTCGCGCGCGCAGGCCAAGGGGAGTTGGAACCTCGTCACGCTCCCGGCCGGCGTCGTCACCGTCGCCATCGACGAATCGGTCGCGGAGGGAGTGTTTCGCTCCAACCACCCGAGCTCAATCGGGCTCTGCGATACGGTCGGGGAACTCGTGGACGGGCGCTGGGAGTTCGCAGGCGGGCGACTCTGCTCCTACCGCTTTGCCACGGGCCAGGAGTTCTTCGCCCAGAGCTACGGCCGAGCACCGCCCGGGCGCGACCGGCCCGCTTCGGTCTCCTTCGGATTGAATCCCCGGCTGCTCTCCGCTCCCCTCCTCGAGGACCAGGGGCTCGGCACGGTGACCCTCAACATTGGCCGGAACGACCATGTGGGGGGGCGGACGAAGGCCCCCTGGTGGGCGTGGCTGTTCCTGAGGGGCGCGACGGTCCGGGTGGACGGACAGCCGCTCGTTCTCCGCGGCCGGTACTCTCGCTGAGGGCGCGCCGAGGGGTCGGATCCCCCGCCCGCTCGCCACGTTCCATGCCGCGCATTCCAACCTGCCGTCCCCGTTGGACGGTGCCGGTGCTATGATCGCGTTACCGGCGATCGCCCTCCTCGCCCTAGCGCTCGCCTTTGCCTACAGCATCGGCGCCCAATACACGGGCGCGTGTATGGGAATGCCGTACGCCGCCGGAGCGATACGCGCGGAGCCGGCCCTGTTCCTGATGGCGCCGCTCGTGTTTCTAGGGGCAGCGCTGGCCAGCGAGGGCGTCGAAACCACCGTCGGGCACGGCCTGCTCGGCGGGGGACCCATCTCCCTGGATTTGGCCATTGTGATTGTGGCCTCTGCCCTGGTCCTGACGAGCGCGTACAATCTCCTGACGCTCCCCACCTCGACCATCCAGATCCTGGTCTTCTCCACGGTGGGCGCTGGACTCGGCGCGGGCACCCCCGTGGAGTGGCCCACCATCGAGCGGCTGATGCTGCTCTGGGCCGCGGCGCCGTTCCTAGCGTGTGGGCTCGGCTTCGCCCTCGTCCGGATGTGGGACCGGCGGCCGCCGCGCAGCGCTCCCGAGCACGGCCCGAGCCGGCGTGTCGCGGCGGGACTAGTGGCCGTGGGGGCCGCGGCCTCGTTCGCCATGGGTGCGAACGATGTCTCCAACGCGACGGGCGGCCTCATCCAAGCGGGAGTGGCCGGCTTGCTCGCCGCGGCAGTGATCGGGGGCATGGGCTTGGCTCTCGGCGCGCTCACGTGGGGCCGACCACTGCTGCAGCGGGTCGCCTTTCGCATTGTCCGTATGGATCCGGTCATGGCGATCGCCTCCCAGATCGCCCAGTCGGCTGTGATCCTCGGGTCCGTGGCCTTCGGGCTGTTCACTTCGCTGAACCAGTCGCTGGTCGGGGCGATGATCGGGACCGGACTCGCTCGCCGGCGAACCACGCTCATTGGCGGCGCGGTTCGCGACATCGTCGCGGGCTGGGCGCTCGGTCCGGTCTCCGGGCTCGCGCTCGGGGTTCTGCTCAGTCGCCTATTCCGTGCCGTGGGGTGGCTCTAGGCGTACGGATCGTCGGCCGCTCCTCGAGGTGGTTTGCGGGGGACTCTAGCCCCACGACCGGGCCACCCAAGCGGCGACCGTACAGCAACTCCCCCGAGACGATTGTCATCTGGCTCCGAAGCCCCCACGCACCGAGCCCTCCTTCGGCCCAACCCTTTTCGCGGCGCTCCACCTCCCGGAATCCGCGGGACTGGAAGAGGGCGAGGGAAGGGAGGTTCTCCTCCTCGACCGCGGCGTAGGCGACCCGTACTCCTCCCGCGGCGAACTGGGCGAGCGCATCATCGAGCAGCCGGGCTCCGAAGCCTCGACGTCGGTGGGCTTCCCCCACGAAGAGGTAGTAGACGTACCCCACCACCGGGGTGAGCCGGGCCAGCAAGGTCACGCCGACGAGCACCTCGGACTGCTCCAGCGCTCGGACCGTGGCAATCTCCCGTAGCGTTCGCTGGGCATGCCAACGATAGTACCCGGTGAAGGATTCCTTCAGGATCGGGATCGCGCGGTCGCGCTCGGGGCCCCGCAACTCGAGGAAGCGAAGGCCTGGCGGCAACGTGAGGGCCGGACCCGGGTCGGTGGGGCTCTCTCGGACCGCTCGATCGCGGGGTGCCTTCTCCATCCGAACCCGGGCCCGGACCGGACCATATATACCCCTCACGGAACTCTCACCGACCGATGGCCAGCAAGGTACGGTTCCTGTACACGGGACTTCGAGTTCGCGATCTGCAGCGCTCGCTCCGATTCTACCGGGGGCTGGGTTTTCGCATCGTCTCGCGCGGGACCATGAAGCACGGGGGGGTCTGGGTCCACCTGAGATTCGGCACCTCGGCCCACGAGATCGAGCTGAACTACTACCCCAAGTCCAACCGGTTCTACGAGCCGTACGGCCCGGGAAGCGAGTTCGACCACTTCGGCTTCTACTCGCCAGATGTGGCGGGATGGAAGCGCAAGGCGCTGGCCGCCGGCGCCACGCTGGCGGAAGAGTTCGACGACGGGAAGGCGTCGCTCGTCTACGTCCGGGACCCGAACGGCGTCTGGCTCGAGGTCTTCGGTCCTCGCGCGGCGCCCAAGACCGTCCCGAAACGGCGGAAGCAGCGAAACTAGGGCCGGGGTCGCTTCGAACCCCTCCGCCTCCTAGACCGCCCCCTTCCGGCTTCCACAAGGTTTAAGGGGCCCCCCGGGCAAAGTTGGCAGATGCGAGGAACCGGGGGCCGGGCATTTGATTCGACCGCAGAATGCTCTTTGGCCCTTCGCCGCTCTCGCGCTCCTCCTCGCAGCTAACGCGCTCGTCCCGAGCGGCGCGGGTGAGCTGCACTCTCTCGGTGTCCACTCGAGCGGCGCGATTTCGCCGTTCGCCGCGCCGAACTCCGCCGCCACGAACGTCGCGCGGGGCTCCGTCCACTCGCCCCACGCGATCGGCCCTTCGGCCGGTCCGACCCTCACGCTCACCGGCGATTCCCCCGCGACGCTCGGTCTAACGTGGACTGCCACGGGCGACTTTACGTTCGCGAACTACACGGTGTTCCAATCCACGAGCGGGGCCGGGGGCCCGTGGTCGCCGGTAGGGGTCGACACCACCCAGGGCAGCCCGGGCTTCTCCACCGGCAGCTTGTCCCCCTCCAGCACGAATTGGTGGGAGGTGACGGAGTTCGACGCCTTCGGCTTCAGTTCGACCTCCAATGTCCTGGCGGTCACCCAACCCCCTCCCGCGGCCCTCAATGTCACGCACCCGAGCTCCTCCTCGGCCGAGTTCAACTGGACCAACAACGCCTCGTACGGGGGTCCCATCGGCTTTGTCTCCTACGGACTGTACGAACGCGCGGGCGGCGGTGCGCCGATGCTGGTGGGCACCGTCTCCTCCGCGGGCGTGCTGAGCTACACTCTCACGGGACTCTCCGGGGGCTCGGGCTACTCGTTCTACCTGAGCAGTACCGACTGCTACGTGGCGTGCGGGCAGGGGGCCGCCCAGGAGAGCACCACGAGCTCCAACACGGTCACCTTCGGTACGCCACTGTCCCTGGTGGCATCGATCTCGCAGTCCCGGTCGGTCGTCGACGTCGGCCAGGCCGACCTGTTCGCCTGCAATCCGTCGGGCGGTGTGGCCCCCTACAGCTTCAACTGGTCCTTCGTGAACTCGACCCTCTCCCCGGGCCTGGCCGACCAGAGCCACCGTTTCACCGCGGCCGGCGCGCCCGGGGTCAGCTGTGAGGTGAGCGATGCGGCCCACACCCTCGCGAGCGCCGCCACGAGCGTGACCGTCAACGTGGATCCCACGCTCAACGCCACCGCGAACCGGAGCAGCGCCGACATCGACCAGTTGGTGGACTTCACCTGCACGCCGGGCGGCGGGACCGGTCCGTTCACTACCGCCTGGACCTTCGGCGACACCACCCCGAACGGTGCGTCAACGGCCGTACACGCCTACGCGAGCGTGGCGCGGTACGTGGCGAGTTGTGCCGCGGTGGATGCCACCAACACCGAAGTGGCCACGGCGCTCGTCCTCAACGTGAGCCCCCTCCCGTCCGCTTCGGTGCGGGTGAGCTCTGCGACCGCCGCGCCCCAGACGCCCCTCAGCTTCACCGGCACCCCCGCGAACGGCACGGGGCGATTCCCAACGGTCGGGTGGAGTTTCGGGGACGCGACCGTCGGCAGCGGAGCAGCGGTCGCCCATGCCTACGCCATTCCGGGTAACTTCACCCCCCGTTTCCGCGTGACCGACTCGAACGGGATCAGCGCGGACGCGGCCATCCAGGTCCAGATTCGTACGCTCACCATCGCCCTCGGTCCGCCGGTGACCGGCAGTCACCCGGGCTCTTCCGTCACGCTCAACGCGACCGCGCTCGGCGGCGCCGGCGGACCCTACAACTACAGCTGGACCCTCGGAGACGGCTCCGTCGCCTACGGGGCGACGGTGCACCACGCGTACGCCGCAGTCGGAACCTTCCACCCGAGCCTCGTGGTCTGGGACCGGCTCGGAGCGACGAACCATACGTCGCTCCCCGCCGTGTCGGTCAGCGCCGTGCCGCCACCTCCGCCGTTGCTGTCGGCGCTCGCCATTCTGGCAATCGCAGCGCTCCTCGGATTCATTCTCGCCCTCGTTGCCTTCGACCGGCTGCGGCGAACCCAGTCCGAGGAGCTTCGGGCGCAAGCGCCCTGGGTACCGTCGACCGACCCGAACCGGACCGTCCGGGGCGTGAAGGTCTGTCGCGCCTGCGGCACCGCCAACCTGCCGATCCGCAGCACCTGCGAGGCGTGCGGCGGGGACCTTCCCCGCTGGGCCCAGCGAACGAGTTGAGCTCGGGTCCGACCCCCCGGTCCGTGCCGGGGGGGCTCCCAGCGACGAGACTATAGGCCGGACGCGGCTGGTGGGCCGCTCTTCACCTACGCGGTGGCGCACCATGTGTCCGGACCGGTACCAGCGATTCGCCATTCCCGAGGAGACCAAGGAGGAGCGGACCGAGGGGTTCGCCGAGATCCTCCACGCCTACTCCAAGGAGGAAGCCGTGCTCGAGGCCCAGCGCTGCCTGCAGTGCGCGATGCCGTACTGCGTACAGGCGTGCCCGATCACGCAGGACTGCCGGGGGTACATCGACCTCATCGCGCAGGAGCGGTTCGACGACGCCGCCCGGCTCACGCTCCGGGAGAATCCGCTCGCCACCGTGCTGTGCAAGACCTGCTACCACTACTGCGAGGAGGACTGCATCATCGCCGGTCGGGGGGTCCCCATCGCGATCCGCCACCTGAAGCGGGCCGCGCTCGAGTTCGGCAAGTCCGACCTGGTGTACGTGCCGAGTCCCCCACGGAAAGAGCGGATCGCAATCATCGGGGGCGGGCCGGCCGGGCTCGCGGCCGCGTGGGACCTCGCGCTTCGGGGCTACTCCATCTCCCTGTACGAAGCCGAACCGTTCCTCGGCGGCCAGGTCGCGACGATCCCGAAGTACCACATGGACGGCGACGAGCTGGACGACGACCTGTCCAGGTTCCGGGACCTGGACATCACCTTCGTCACCGGTAAGCGCGCCGGCGCCGATTTCACGCCGGAGTCGTTGCTCCAACAGGGCTACCTCGCCGTCTTCGTGGCGGTGGGCGCGTGGGACCCGCGCGGATTGGGGATCCCGGGGGAGCACCTGCCG
>JAKIWO010000013.1 GCA_022749995.1 Thermoplasmata archaeon
CTCCGCCAACTTCGACGAGGGGAACTACACCGCGACGGCCCCGGCCTGCCCGCATCCTCCCACATACCTCGTCTTCTCGCACTGGAGCGCCCTCGGCAACCTCTCGGTCGCCAACGCAACCCGGGCCAACACCACGGTAACCCTGTCCGGGAACAGCACCCTCATCGCCCACTACCTGGCGCAACTAACGATCCATGCGAGCCCAGCCGCCGACGGCTCGGTGGAGCTCAACTCGACCGGCTACCGGGATGGGAGCTCGGTTGAGATTCCGGTCGGCAACTACTCGCTGCTCGCCCAGCCGCAGCCATGGGCAGAGTTCCTGCGCTGGAGCCTTCTGGGGGGACTCACGGTGGCGGGCGGCACCCTCCGAGTGAACGCGACCGGAGTGCTCGGCGGGATCTTCCAGTTCGCCCCAGTGGTGCGCGCGGGGGTCAGCCCCCCAAGTTGCGGGCCGTTAGAGGTGAACGGGAGCGCGCTCGCGAGCGGGAGCACGACGCAGTGGGCCGTAGGGAGCTACCCGATTGCGTCGCCGAATTGCACCGGCTCGAGCGAGCTGTTCGAGGCGTGGATGGTGACGGGAGGCGTGAGCGTACGCTCGGCAGAGAGTGCGAACGCGACGCTCACAGTCACGGGGAACGGGACGGTGCTGGCGGAGTTCGTGCCCGGTTTCCTAGTGAGGTTCGCGCAGGTGGGAGGAGAGGGCGGCGTGCTTCGACTGAATGGGACGACGGAGCCCAATGGAAGCTCCGCTCTGCTCGCGCAGGGGACGTATCCGCTCAACGCGACCGCTATGGGGTCGGGGTTCCGGCTGGTGAGTTGGAGGCTCTCCGGGCAGGTGAGCGTCTCAGGAGGTGTGCTGACAGTGAGCGGCCCCGGGAACGTGACGGCGCTGTTCGGTCCGGTGAACGGAACCGGGCTCGGCGGAGGAGGTGGGGGGTACCTCTCGGCTTGGGAGTACGGGGTTGGGATCGCGGTGGTGCTTGTCGGGACGGGCCTGCTCGGGTGGCTGCTCTATCGGCGGCGGAACCGAGGGGCAACTGGCAAGGTCGCGGCTACGAAGTAGTGGAAGACCACAGGGAAGGCACTACGGTCAAGGCGACCCTCACCCCCATCCGGGCGACTCTAGAGTCTAGGCGATTCGCCTGGAACCGGAGTAGATTTCGGCGGCCCGCCCCCCCCGCAGGCGATGCGTGTTGTGAGGGAACGAATGCCTAGAACCGAGAGTTCAATGGGAGCAGCCGTAGCCGATGGGCGCCGGGATTCGTGCTGATTCGGCCCAGGACCGGCCATGCCAGACCGTGCGGACTAACTCGCTTGGACTTGGTTCAGAAGTCGTAATGTCAATCACCCGTACCTCGACTTGTGTCCTGTTAGGACATGAGGAATCGACATTTAGGTTAAAATCTATAGATTATGGGAATGCTCCCCGCCGGGAGCACCATCCTCACCAAGGGCGGAGGCTATTAGTCCTATTGACCTAATAGGGTCCGCGATGGATTCCAGCGATCGCCCCACGTCCGTCACCGTCCCGGCCAGCGTGCGACGGCGGCTGCGGGATTATCAGGTTGGAGGAAAGAGCGTTGCCGAAGCCATCGAGGACCTCATGGATCAAGTCCCGCCTGACTACTTCCGTCGCGATCTTCACCGCGCCCTCGAGGCCACACCACGCCTCAGCCTCTCCGAATTTCGTCGAAAGCATCGACTGACGGGTCGATGAGGTATCGGCAGACCTTCGCCCCGACGGCCGACCTGAGTTTTCGAAGGCTCCCGGCGAGAATCAAGAAAGAGTTCGACGAGGCCTTTTGCCTTCTCGCTGAGGACCCTACTGGGTCTCGCCTCGGCCTTGACGCGCACCAGCTCTACGGGTATCGAAACGTATGGACACTCCGCATCCCCCCGTTCCGAGGCGTCTACGTCGTCGACGGGCACGAACTGGTCTGGATCATCTTCGGTGCTCGTGAGAGCGTGTACACTCAGCTCCACGCCCTCCTCCCACCGGACCGCCGATACGTCTCGGGGGATCGACGGGTTCGACGGTAAGGCCGCGAGGTCCTCGGGGGTTCAAACTTTGGTGCTTTCGGTTAACCTACCGCCGGGAGCAGGCCCCTCGGGCCCGGGAGCTTCCGGATCCCTGGGGAACGGGTAACGGACCACGGGCTGGAGGAGGTACTCTAGTACCTTCTCCTCTCCCTGCTCCGCAGCGCTCCGGTAGGCGAAGCGCAGCAGGTCATCGGACTCCGACGCGGAGAGTTCCGGCACCGGGAATCGTACGGTCTCGACGGGCGAACGGTGCCGGTCAAAGCAGACCAAGATTCCGACGAACTTCGGGTACGCCAGCTGGAAGAGCTGGAGTTGGAGTGCGACGTCGGGCGGTGGCGGTACGGCCCGGTAACTCTTCATCTCGAAGAACCGGTTTCGCCCATCCCAGAAATCGGGCTGGGCGAAGTACCCGGCTCGTTCTCCGATGAGGACCAATCGCGAGCGCGGTCGCCGCAGGCCGAGGAGCTCGCTCTGGCGGAAGGCTCGGATCGAGCCGGCCAGCTCCTCCAGCATCCGTGCACGGACCTCCGCCGCAGGGATCTCCTCCACCTCCTCCAACGCCAGGTCGAGTTGCTCGGTCCCGTACCGGAGCAGACCGCTCTGGGTGGGGCGACGCCCATCGGCTGCGAGGTGGCTCATCTCCGCGAGGGAACGGTCGATCGCCCGTCCGATCGCAATGGCGAGCGCATCGCGAGGAGTCGGCTCGCGCGGGTAGCGGAGGGCGACCAGGTCGTGCGCCGCCAGGGTCCGAACGCTCGTCATGCCGCCCCGAGGGTCCACGGGCTTCGGGGAGATGAGGGTCCTCTGTTCGGTCGGCGGCCCGCTGGGGGGTGGTAGGCTCGCCCTCCCGCACCCCCTCGAGTTCAGATACTGTACGGAGCTAGCTCCCGCGTGGGTTCCGGCCCGCGGCCTTCTCCGGGGCGTCCGGTCCAGCTCGAGGCCAGCGCGCCGGCCTCCGTGCGGGTGGAGCGCGCCTCCTCTCGCCGGAGGGGGACCTGCTGGTGCGGTCGATCCCTCTACGGTTCGGTGAGCAGTATCCGGTTTGCCCAGGTGCCGGCGCCGCTCAGCTTCCTCAAGGACCGTCGATTCCACTCCTCCGGCTGCGCGGTCGCCTTCCTGAGCGACCTCTCCCGTGGAGTCGAGCGCAAGCTAGTCATCCTGGCTTCCCGCGACCAGCCGCTACCGCCGCGGGAATCCCTGCAGCTACTCGTCGAGGCGATCGACGCCGTGCTGTGCTCCCCCTGAGCCCGGTGGGGACCGAGTTTCGCGTGGTCCGGTAGGATCGGGCCACGGAGCCGTGAGCGCCCGAAGGGCGTGATCTCCTGGGGAACCGGCCGCGGCTGAAGATTCAACGCGGCGGAACCGGCGCACCGTCCGTCACCGCCCGGAGGAGCGGTCCTCGGAGTCCTGCCGCTGCGCGCTCGGCCTCGAAGTAACCGGCGTGCCGAGCGGACATCCGGGCAGACTGGATCCCCGGGGGTAGTCCGTAGTCCACCTCCCACAACACCAGAGGCTCCGGCTCGGCGAGCGGAAGGCCGAGCCGTGCCCGGCCCTCGAGCGCGGCGGAGAGGCGATCGACGGAGATCGCCCCCGCATCCACCGCCCGGAACGCCGAGACGATCTTGCGGACCATTCCCCAGACGAACGCAGGAGCCCGCAGATCCAGCCGGAGGTGATCCTCCTCCTCGACGAGATCGACGCGGCTCAGAGCTCGCCAGGACGGTTCCGCCGAGGGGATCGCCCGTCCGAAGGAGCGCACGTCGATCGTCCGGCCCGAGAAGAGCGGCAGCACCGCCCGCCACCGGTCCGGGTGACGCTCGCGTCGCGTCTCGTAGTAGCGGTACTCCCGCGCCAGCGCGCGACGGGGTCGGAATCCGTCGTCGACCGGCCACGCCTCGCGGAACAGGATCTCGGGGGCGATCCCGTTCATGGCGCGGAGCAAGGCTCCCGGCTCGAGTCGGCTTTCCATCACCAGCGCGTTGGCCCGAGCGCTCACGCCCCGGTCGGTGCGGCTCGCCACGTCGAGGCGCGGCGGAGCGCCAGGGAGCCCCACGCCGGATCGGGCGAGCCCGGTGAGCAGCACCCCCTCGACGGTGCGACGGCCGGGTTGTCGGGCCCATCCATCGAATCCGGACCCGTCGTAGCCGAAGGAGAGCAGCCAGCGACGGGCGGCCCCGCTCATGCCGCGTCGGAGGTCGGGCCGGCCGCGGGGGGCTCCTTCCCCTTCTCGAGCAGGCCCCGAAACGTCTCGAAGAATCGTCCGTACGGGTCGGCGCGCCGCCGCTCGCCATACTCGCCGAGGGCGATCTCGAGCTGCGCTCGGTCCTTCGCGAGGCCGCTCTGGGCGCGCAGCGCGTACACGCACAACGCTTGGTAGGTCGGGAGCACGATTGCATCGGGTCGGGGGGTGCTCATGTCGCCCTTGCGGGGCCGATAGATCCGGTCCACCGGTACGGCGGCCGCGATCGCCTTGCGATGGGAGAACCCGAGGTACCGCCCCGGTCCGAGGACCCGGGTCGCCTCGCGCATCGAGCCGCCGAGCGCCAGGATGAGCCGGTCGACCTCGAGCCAGCACCAGAGACCGAAACCGTAGTCTCCCTCGAGGTAGGCCTCCCAGACCTTGCCGTACAGCTCGCGCTCCTTCTGCTCGGTCGAGCTCTCAGGTGCCAGCTCGGCCCGCCAATCGGAGACGACGGCGTCCACCCGCATCGAACTCGAGAAGCTGCGGAGCGCGGGGGGCGCCGGGGGCGCGGTGCTCGGCGCGGGGGCGCTCGCCGTCGACCCCTCCTTCGGCACCCCCTACACCCCCGCCACGAGGATCTGGTCCCGGTGGAACCGGAGCGTGGTCACCCGCAGCACGAGCAGCGCGAGCGCCGCCACGGCCGCCGCGAGCGCGAGCTGGTAGAGCGGCATCGGGCCGAGCGCGATACCGATCAGGATGAGGGGGATGAGCAGCGGGAGGAGCACCAGCGAGGCCAGTTGCTGGGCCGACCGGACGTCCTTGGCCTTCGTCGAGACGGCGATCGCCACGAACGTGGCCAGCAGCCCGAGCAGCGGGGCGAGCAGGAGCCCGGTGAGGAGGAAGGAGCCCCACGGGAGCGACGCCCCCGGGGCGTGGGAGCGGACCAGGAGTTCAGCGCCGACGCCGTAGACGGCGTAGCTCGCCGCCGTGAGCGCCATCGCGGGGACAAGGGGGCCGAGCGACTTGCCGACGAGCAGCTCGGTGTCGGTGAGCGGGGTCGACAGGAGGGATTCGAGGGTGTGGTTGGTCTTCTCCATGACCACCGCGGCCGAACCGAGCAGGATCGGCAGGATGACGGGCAACACCAGCAGGAAGGAGGCGAAGCTGAAGAACGCGTCCCCCAGGCCGAGGCGGGGGTTGTTGTGACTCAGGACCGAGGTCGAGAAGACCAGCAGAGCGTCGCCGGTCAGGAACACCGGCAGGACGAACAGCGGGTAGAGCAGCTGGCGGGACCGCGCGATCTCCTCCAGGTCCTTGCGGAGCACCTCCCGCACCAGCGGCCAGCGCACCGCGCTCACGAGCCGGCTCCCGTACTGTCGGTCCGCGGTGAGGCCTCCAGGAGGCGGAGGTACGCCTCCTCGAGCGAGGGCTCGATCGCCGCGACAGAGCGGATCCGGTAGCCGGCGCGTACGAGCCGCTCCACCGCCTCCGGTACCTCCTCCTCCCCTCGCGCCAGGTCGAGCGTGAGCCGAGGGCCGTCCCGGTGCACCGAGTTCACGCCGGCCACGCCGGCCGCGAGCTGCTCGGCCGTAGCGTCGGCGGCGGAGAGTTCGATGGCGACGAGGCGGCGAAACAGACGTCGCTTGAGCCCGGCCGGGGTATCGACGGCGAGCAACCGTCCCCGGATCACGGCCACCCGGTCGCTCAACCGGTCGGCGTCCTCGAGGTGGTGGGTGGAGAGCAGGATGGTGCGTCCCTGGGCGCGCAGCGCCACGAGGGCATCGCGCACCGACTTGGCGGCCTCGGGGTCGAGTCCCGTGATCGGCTCGTCCAGTACCACACACTCCGGCTCGTGCAACAGCGCCCGCGCGATCGCGAGCCGCTGCTTGAGCCCCTTCGAGAGCGTCCCGGCGCGGTGGTCGGCCCGGTCGGTAAGGCCGAGCGAGGTGAGCTGCCCGCGGATCCGGCCCTCGAGGTCGGTGCCGGAGAGCCCGAACAGCCGGCCGTACAGCTCGAGGTTGCGGTGGACGGTGAGGCTCTCGTAGAGCCCGGCCGCCTCCGGCAGGAGCCCGATCCTCCGCCGGATCTCCGGTCCCTTCTCGGCGTCCCGCACATCCATCCCGTCGACGTACGCCGTTCCCCGGCTCGGTCCGAGCAATCCAGTCAGCAGCCGGATGGTGGTGGTCTTGCCCGCTCCGTTCGGGCCGAGGAGAGCGAACAGCTCGCCCCGGCGGACGGAGAAGGAGAGGCCATCGACCGCCGGTGCGGCCCCGCCGTAGCTGCGGGTGAGGTCGTCCGCGACGAGGTACTCCCCCACGTCGGCGGTGCTTGCCTCCGCGGGGATGACGGTTGCGCCCGCGCTACAGGTCGAGGTACCGGTAGAACTCGTACGGGTGCGGTCGGAGATTGAGTTGGAGCTGCTCCTCCCGCTTGGTCTCGGCGTACGTGTCGAGCAGCGTGGAGGGGAAGATCCCGCGCAGGAACTCGCTGTCGGAGGCGAGGCAGTCGAGCGCCTCCCCGAGCGAGCCGGGCAGTTCGCGGATCCCCAGCTCGTGGCGGCGGCCGGGGGTGAGCTTGTAGATGTCCTCGTCCACCGGCGGTGGCGGTTCCATCTTCTTGTGCACTCCGTCGAGGCCGGCCAACGCGAGGGCGGCTTCGGTCAGGTAGATGTTCGCCGCCGAGTCCGGCGTGCGGTACTCGAGCCGCTTGGCCGCGGGGTGGCCCTTGAGGTAGTACGGGATACGGACGTTGGCCGAGCGGTTGGCGCGGCTCCAGGCGATGAAGACGGGGGCCTCGTACCCCGGCACCAGCCGTCGGTAGGAGTTGGTGGTCGGGTTGGTGATCGCGCAGAGCGCCCGGGCGTGCGCGAGCAGGCCGCCCACGTAGTAGCGGCCGGTCTGGCTCAGCTCGGCGTACGGGTCGTCCGCGTCGTAGAACATGTTCTGCTCGCCGTGCCAGAGCGACTGGTTCATGTGCATCCCGATGCCGTTGTCGCCGAAGACCGGCTTCGGCATGAACGAGGCGACCTTGCCGTGCTGTCGGGCGACGTTGCGGATCACGAAACGCACGTCCTGGACGTGGTCGGCGGCCGGGAGCAGCTCGTCGAACCGGATGTTGATCTCCCCCTGACCGGCGGTCGCGACCTCGTGGTGGTGGGCGTCCATCCGGATGTGGAAGTTGTCGGCCAGGATGTTGCAGACCTCGCTGCGCAGCCCCTCGAGCGCGTCGTGCGGCCCGGCACGGTGGTACCCTTCCTTGAACCGGATCGAGGCATGGCCGTCCCCCGTCTGCCACGGCGCCTCGATCGAGTCGATCGCGTAGCCGGCGCCGCCCCAGGCATCGCGGACACCGTGGGCGGAGGGCAGGAGCCGGACGTTGTCGAAGACGAAGAACTCGATCTCGGGCCCCCAGTAGGAGCGGTCGTAGCCGGCCTCGGCCAAGTGCTCGGCGGTCCGTCGGGCGATGCCGCGGGGGTCGTGGCCATACCGCTCGCGGCTCCCGCCGAGGAGCACATCGGCGATGAATCGACCCGTGCCGCCGTGCTCGTTCTGCCAGGGGATGGTCGCGAACGTGGAGGGGTCGGGCAGGAGGATCATGTCCGACTCGTGGATGGAACGGAAGCCCCGCACCGAGGAACCGTCGAGCTTGGGGATCCCCACGGTGAAGGCGTCCGGCTCGAGCGCGTCGAGCGGGAGGTGCACGTGGTTGTACCCGCCGAAGACATCGGTGTAGAACAGCTCGACCCAGCGCAGGTGCTCCTGGCGCATCCGCTCGAGCAGTTCTTCCCCGGTCGCCGGCTTGCTCGGACCCGCTCCCCCGGTCCCCTTCGCGCTCTGCACGTTCCCGCCCCGCGTTCACGAGCGAGGTCGGCTACATCAACCCTCGGTTGTCAGGAACGGCCATTCGACCAGAAATAAACCCAAACTCTGTTATATTCGTCCATTGTTTGGGGTATTCATGCCGCGAACGGCCAGCGGGCTGGACGACCTGGACCGCGCGATCCTCCAGGAGCTCAACGTGGACGCCCGACGGAGCCACCGGGACCTCGCGAGCCGGCTGCGTGTGTCGCCCACGACGGTGAGCACGCGACTGGCGCGGCTCGAGCGGGACGGCGTGATCAAGGGCTACATTCCGGTCCTCGACGAGGAGCGGCTCGGCTGGGATCTGGCGGCCACGGTCGGCATCCGCATCTCCAAAGGGCGGCTGCGGGAGGTCGAGGAGCACTTGGCCCGCGACCCCCATGTCTACGCCCTGTACGACGTGACGGGCGACTTCGACGCCCTGCTCCTTGGACGGTTCCGGGACCGGGCCGACCTGGACCGGTTCATCAAACGGACGCTGCAGGATCCCCACGTCGAGCGGACCAACACCCAGGTAGTGCTCAACCGGGTCAAGGAGGAGCGGCGCGTGCCGCTCTCCCTCCGCTCGACCGAGCGGCCGCTGGGCAACACCTAAGTGCCGTCCGCCGACTCCGGGCGGCAACGACCATGGACTGGGGGATGCGCAACCGGATCGCCCGGATGTTCCCGGCGCGCTCTGGAAACACGGTCATGCTCGCCGTCGACCACGGCTACTTCATGGGGCCCACCCGGCATCTGGAAAACGCCGCCGCCACCATCGGGCCGCTCATTCCGCACTGCGACGCCCTCGCCCTCACTCGCGGTGTGCTGCGCACGTCGGTGCCGGCCGGGGCTCCCATACCCATCGTCCTGCGGGTCTCCGGCGGCGTGACCATCCTCCAAGAGGACCTGAGCCACGAGACGCTGACGACCCCGATGCACGAGGCGGTGCGCCTCAACGCCTGCGCCGTCGCGCTGTCGGTGTTCGTGGGCTCCCCGCACGAACACGAGACGCTCGCCTCACTGGGCAAGCTCGTCAGCGAGGGCGAGGAGGCGGGCATCCCCGTGATGGCCATCACGGCGGTCGGCAAGGAGCTCGAGAAGCGTGACGCGAGGTATCTGGCCCTGGCCTGCCGCGTGTCGGCCGAGCTCGGTGCCCACCTGGTGAAGACCTACTACTGCGACGGATTCGCCAAGGTGGTCGAGGCGTGTCCGGTGCCGCTCGTCGTCGCGGGCGGCCCGAAGCTGGACAGCGAGGAGGCCGCACTGCAGCTCGCGCACTCCGCGATCGCCGAGGGCGCCCACGGCGTGGACATGGGGCGCAACATCTGGCAATCTCCGCACCCGGTGCCGATGCTCAAGGCCCTGCGGGCGATCGTACACGACCGGGCCACCGTATTGGAGGCGCTCGGCATCTTCCACGGCGAGAAGGAAGCGATCGCGGCACGAACAGCCGCCCCCGCCTGACGCCTCCCGAACGCCCTCCCCCGTCTCGGCACAGAGTTGATATTCCGCACCGATACAGCGGTGGCGAAGCGGGGATTGCCAAGCTTGGCCAAAGGCGCCAGATTCAGGGTCTGGTCTCGTAGGAGTTCGTGGGTTCGAATCCCTCTCCCCGCACCCCGACGTTAATTGCGCCGGCACGGCGGCTCTACGAATGGGTCTGACCTTGGAGAATCAAGCTTCGGGGTCAGGAAACTTCGCCCGCCGGAGCTTCTGAGCGATCCGGGGAATGTCGAGTCGAACGAACTGCCAGACTCGATCCGGGTCGATTGGTGGCCGGCCGACGTCGTACGGGTGGGCCACCTCCCTCCGTAGGGGCCGCAGCGACTTCCACGGCACATCTGGATTCGAGCGCTCGAACGAAGCACTGAGCTTCTCCGCAGCCTCGGAAAAGAGCTCCACCGCATGCTCTAAGGCGTACCGAGCGAGGGGGTCGCTGTCGAACGAGGGCCGACCCCTACGGACGACCTCTGCCATCACGTCGGCATGCCGCAGCATCTTCTCGACCAAGAACCGGTCGCGCCGACTCCCCTCCTTCATAGAGGAACCGCCTCCGATTCGACCTGGGGCCGCAAGGCCCAATGGAGCTGGCCTTCCTCAATGAGATCGACCTTCCGATCCAATAGCGTCTCAAGGTCCGCGTGCAGGCTCGCGAAATCTAACCACGAGGCGTCCTTCGTTAGCCGCACGAGCAGGTCGATGTCACTCGACTCGGTCGCCTCGCGGCGCCGAACTGATCCAAACACACGGAATCCGGTCGCACCGTGCAGCACCCCGAGGGCGAGAATCTCCGATCGGTGCGGGAGCAAGAGTTCCTCGATGCCGAGCCCGTCCCCCAACCTGATCGGACGGAGCTTCGGAACCTGCCAGAGCCCCGACTTGCAGCGCGGGCAAATCTGAGGATATCTGCGACGCATTCTCCAGGAATGGAGGCAGCGGAGGCAGTGGCCTGTCCGAATCTTCCTTGCGGTCATTGCCTCGTCGCACGCTGAAGCCGAACGAACTTACTTATCTCTATCGGCGCTGCCACTCCGATCACTGCGTCGGCTCAATCCCCGGGTCCCCTCCAGTCGACCCTGAAAGGGATTGGAACTTTCCGGCGATGCGCTCTCCCCGCAGCCTGCATCCTCCGACGCAACACCTCTCGGGAGGATCGGCGTTCTCGGGAACTCGGGGGTACGCCCCCCATCGGGACGGTTCAGCCCGGGGAGCGCCGCTTCTTGGCGCGAGAGGAGCGCGGCGGCTCCGAGGGACCATACGCGCCCAGCCAGACACCGTCCGGGTCCCGGACGTACATCAGCTGCGAAGGACCGTCCATGAATCCCACGATCGGCTTCGCGCCGGCACGCACCGCCCCTCGAACCCACTCCCGAGGGTCCGCGGCGTAGAACCCGAAGTGGTCGAACTCCTGACCCGGGCCGAACGGCTCGTAGAAGGTGGTCCCCTTCCGGTAGTAGTTGAGCTCGATCCGATGGGGAGAACCTGGGAGCGCCATGTGGATCCACCTTCCCCCGTGGGAGAACCAGCCGCGCTTGACGATTCGAAAGCCGAGCTTGCGATAGAACCGTACGGACTGCGGGAGGCTCCGGACGCGGATGCCGGAGTAGATGAACCGGACGAGGGCGGGCACCGCCGGGCATCCGACGCACCCGTACAAATGGCTGAGCTTCGGGTGCTGGCCCGCGGGAACGGGACTGGAGAGTGGCCCCCCAGTCCTCGTCGGTGGCGGGTAGGCCCGGTGTCGGTGCAGAGTGTGGCCTACAAGTTGCCACTGCGAAAGAGTTTATGCCCCGGCACGGGTCTTGGACCGTTGCCCACTACGGGCAGCAGGGAAAACCATGGGATGCGGAAGGATGAAGGTGGCGTGCGAGGATGGATTCGAAGTCGTTACGAAGGACCAGAAGGAGCTCGTCTCCCTGGTTCAGTGGCACACCGAGCACGCGCACAACAAGCAGTCGACCCACGACGAAATCATGAAGATGTCCAAGCACCCGTAATCGGGTGCACTGGTCCCCTTCAGCAGTTCGCCCGACCCCTTCGGGTCGCGCGAAGATTTCGTCCGAACCCCTTCCTCGGCTTCTGTTCCAGCGTACCATCGTTCTGGGCCCAAGCGCCGGGGCCGCCGCCACTCGACCGGACCGGGTCAAATACCCCGCGCCGCTGCGTAGCGCGTGCCGACTCGATCCGCTCGTTCTTCGCACCGGAAGTCCCGCCCACGTCGGGCTCCGGGCCTTCGGGACGCACCCCCGCTCGAAGTCGTTCCGGGCAGCGTCCCCTCGGAGCCCGAGGGAGTCGTCGTACCGCGCATCGACCCGCCGCACCTCCTCGCGGTCTGTCGGGGCTGCGGCCGCATCTCGGCGCTCGCTCTCGCTCCGGAGGAGGTCGGGCTCCTCGCCGGCTTTGCGGGCAAGGCACCCGAGGGCTGGATCGTCGACGGACTGTCGCTGACCCTCACCTCCACCTGTCGGCGGTGCCGCGAAGGTCCGGCTGGCTAGGGGCCGGCCGGAGTTCGCGGTGCTCGGATACTTTCTCGCGCCGCGCGTCGCCCTCGGTGTCGGCGCGTTCGAACAGCTCAGCGCGCTGGGCTCGCATCGCAGCTGGCTCCTGGTCGACCCGGCCTTGGCGGAACTGCCCAAGGTGCGCCTGATCGAAGAGGAACTGGTCAAGGAAGGCGGGACCGTTGTGCGCTGGCTCGCACCCCCGGGCGAGCCGACTCCCGGTGGGCTCGAACAGGCCCGCGCCTCCATCACCTCGGTTCAGCCGGACTGGGTCGTGGCGGTCGGCGGCGGCAGCGTGCTCGACCTCGCGAAGTGGGCATGGCTCGCCTACGAGCGACCCGATCTGCCGCTCGCGGGAGGTGGGCCGACCGAGGAGCTGGGGTTGCGCCAACGCGCACGGTTCGTGGCCGTGCCGACCACCTGCGGGAGCGGGAGCGAATCGACGGGTACGGCCTACCTTTGGGACGGGGAGGGCGGCGGACGGACCGTGAGCTCTCGCGAGCTCGTGGCGGACTGGGTGGTGCTCGATCCGGAGTTGCTGCGCTCCCTGCCGGCCCGATGGGTCGCCTCCACCGCGGCCGATGCGCTCGCCCACGGGCTGGAGGCGCTGCTCTCGGAATGGGCCAACCCGCTCTCGAGCGCCATGGCCCGCGAGGCGGTCGGGACGATCCTCCGGGAGCTCCCCAAGGCGGTGCGCCATCCCGAGACGGAGGAGCCCCGGCTGCAGCTGCAGGTGGCCGCGACGCTGGCCGGACTCGCCGTAGCCAACTCCCAGCTCGGGCTCGTGCACGCCCTGGCGCACGCGCTCGGGCCCCGGCTAGGACTCGCCCACTCCGTTGCGGTGGCGGCTCTCGTGCCGTACGGCGCCGAGTTCAACTTCGGTGCGGGCCGCGACCGCCTCGCCACGCTGGAACGCACCCTCGGCGCAGGTCCCTTGCAGAGCGGTCACGCGCTCGCCGAGCGGTTGCGGCTGCTGTGGGAAAGCGTCGCACTTCCCCGGACCTTGGGGGCCGCCGGCGTGACGCCCGAGCGGCTCGGTCGGCACCGAGAGGCCATTCTCACCGACGCGCTCCGCTCGCCGGCGCTGCTGTCGAATCCGCGCGTGCCCACCCGGCAGGAACTGGAGCGGCTCCTGGATGCGGCCATGACCGGCGGTCCGGTTCCCCCCTAGCGGGTCGGGCGCCCGCTACGGAGGCGGAACGTTCGGAGAAACCTCGACCGCGTGGTTGATCGCGATCTCTGCCAGGTCGCTCGCGTAGAGCGCGCTCCGCTCCAGGCTCTCGAAGACGTAGGCGAGCGCGACGGCTAGACGTCCCCGCTTGGTGCCGATCTGCCGCAGGATCTTCTCCCGCTGCGGCGGCAGCTGCCCGACGGCGTCCAGGACGGCGTTGGCCCGCTCGATGTCGCGGCGCTCGAGGCTGTCGAGCGCATCGCCGAGGGCGGCGGCCGCCACGTTCGCCACCCGCTCGAGCTCCTTGAGCGGCTCTTCGGGCAGCCGCTCCCGTCCCAGCAGGTCCACGGTGCCCGCGATGCGGACCGCGTGGTCGGCGATCCGCTCGAGCACGCGCGACGCGAGGAGGTAGGTCGCGCACTCGGGGAGCGAGAGCCCGATCGAGGCCAGCGTGCGCGCGTCGCGCAGCGCGGTCGTCACCTGCTTGCCCACGAACCAGTGCAGCCGGTCGACCTCCCAGTCCCGCTCGATCACGTCCCGGGCGAGGGAGGAGTCCTGCGAGCGGAAGGCGGTCATGGCGTCCCCCTGCATCGCGCGGACCATTTGGTGCATCCGCCGGATGACCGACGGGATCGGGAGCGGGTTCGGGCCGATGACGTCCTGAAGGATCACGGAGTCGGAGCTCTCCTCGAGGATCTCCGGGCCGATCATCCGCTGGGCGAAGCCTCGGATCACTTCGCGGGTGCCCGCCCCCATCCGTCCACGGGAGCGCAGCTCTAGGAGCGGAACGCCGGCGATGTACTCCGCCACGAGCCGTCGGAACAGGTGTTCGGCCGGCATCTCGTTGTCGATGACGATCGTGCGGCGGGGGGAGGTGGCGGCCGGGCCCTCCTCGGCGTAGACGGCGAGCGAGCCGTCGGAGCGCGGCATGAACTGCAGCACGTCCCCGGCCGAGAGCCCCCGCTCGACGACCCAGCTCTTCGGCAGCGAGATGATGAAGGTCGAGCCGCCGGTCTTCTGGATGCGGCGGCCGTGGAATCCCCCGGCGGTTCTCATGGAAGGGCCGCCCACTTTCCTGGATACTATATAGATTGAGGTATCCTTCCCAAGTTTCCGCCGCCGCGCTCGCGCTCCCTCGGGGCGCGCGCGCCCGGGCGCCTAAATACCGTCGCGCGACCTGTCCGCGACCCGATGGCCCGCCCGAGCGCACGGACCTTCCGGTTCCGCCGCCGGAACCTCCCGTGCGAGGCGGAGCAGACGCTCGCCGCGACGCTCTCCGCGCAGGGGGTCCGGATCCTCGGCAGGTCGATCCGCTACCATCGACCGCGCGCGCCGTTCTGTGGCGTGGGATACTGCACGCAGTGCCTCGTGCGCGTCAACGGCGTCCCCAACATCCGCTCCTGTACCTACGTACCCGCGCCCGGGGACGCGGTCGGGACGGAGAACGGCTGGCCGTCGGTCGACCGGGACCTGCTCGGTGCCCTCGACTGGCTGTTCCCCCACGGCATCGACACGCTGCGGGGGTTCCGCCGTCCGGCGGCGTTCCGCGGGCTGTACCACCGAGTCATCCGGTCGCTCGCGGGCTACGGGCGTCCTCCCACGCCGCCCGCCCGGCCCGAGCCTCGGGCCGGGGAGCGGATCGACACCGAGCTGCTGGTGGTGGGTGCCGGCCCGGCCGGCCGCGCGGCGGCCGCTCGCCTCGCCTCCGCCGGCCACCAGGTGCTGCTGGTCGACCGGGGGCCGCTGCTCGCTCCCCCACCCCAGGCTCGCGCCCGCGCAGGGACGACCGTCACCTTCCTGCCGGCGCCCGATCCCGGCCGCTCGCCCCGGTTCGTAGCGACCGGGCTCGGCGCCGACGGAACCCCCGTGCTCCTGCGCGCGCAGACGGTCTGCGTCGCCGCCGGGGCGTACGACGGGGGCCTCCTCGTGCCCGGCGTCGACCGACCGGGCGTGCTCACCGCCTCCGGCGCCCTTTCGCTCGCGGGGCCGCAGGGAGAGCCCCCCTTCCCGCAGGCGATCGTCTTCGGAGGGGGGGCGCGGGCGGGGGAGCTGCTCGACCGGTTCGGTACCCACGTGGCCGCCGCGGTCTCACCGGGGGCGTTCGCCCCCGAGGTGGCGGCCCGCGCCGCGGAGCTCGAGATCCCTCTGTATCCTCGCAGCTTGCTCGTGGAGATCCGCGGACGCCGAGGGGTTGCCGCGGTCCGGATCCAAGGTCGCGGCGGCGGTCCGGAGCAGCTGCTGCCGGTCGACGCGGTGCTGCTGGCCCACTGCCGGTTTCCGAACGGCCAGCTCTTCTTCCAGGCAGGTGCCCAGATGGACTGGCGGGGTTCACTCGGCGCCTACACGCCGGTGCTCGGCCCGGGCTTCGAGACGAGCGTCCCCGGACTCTTCGCGGTGGGGGAGGCGGCCGGCTTTGAGCCCGGGAGCCCGGCCGAGGCGAGCGGGATCGCCGCCGCCGAACAGCTCCTCGAGGGAACTACGCCGTCGGTGCTACCGGCCCGCGCCGAGCCCGGCCGACCCTCGGAGATGGCGGGTTACTACACCGAACTGCTCCGCCGCCGCGCGGGCCGGGGAAAGTGGATCCTCTGCGCCTGCGAGGACGTCCTCCTGCAGGAGCTCGAGGAGGCGAGCCGCGCCGGCTACCGCGGCCTCGAGGAGATCAAGCGGTACACGGGGGTGGGGACGGGGCTCTGCCAAG
The DNA here is from genome assembly GCA_022749995.1 of Thermoplasmata archaeon. Classification (GTDB taxonomy): domain Archaea; phylum Thermoplasmatota; class Thermoplasmata; order Lutacidiplasmatales; family UBA184; genus JAKIVR01. Next base: position 15,932 of record JAKIWO010000013.1, read on the forward strand.
GACGCTTCTGTCTGCCGGCGGCGATCCTCCTCCTCTCCGACCTGGAGCACCGACCCCCGAGCGAGGTCGGCTACATCCGACAACGGCCCCCCGTCGTTCCCACGCCGCTCGGCACGTGGGCCCGGATGCCGGAGGAGACGGGGTGAGCGGGGAGCCCCGCGACCGGTATGCGGTCGTCATCGTCGGCGGGGGGATCGTCGGGCTGTTCACCGCCTACCATCTCGCGCGTGCCGGGACCGGACCCATCGCCGTCTTCGAGCGCGGTTTCCTCTCCTCGGGTGCCTCCGGCCGCAACGGCGGCGGGGTCCGCCAGCAGTGGGAGACCGGCGCCACGGTAGCGCTCGCGCGCGAGGCGGTGGCCGCGTGGCGGCGATTCCCTGGGGAGTTCGGATTCAATCCCTACTTCCGTCAGGGAGGCTACCTGTTCCTGGCCGAGAGCGCTGCGGAGCTCGCGCAGCTCGACCGGGTCGCCGCGACCGTGCGCGCGGCCGGCCTGCCGCTCGAGCGGCTCGACCCGAGGGCGGTCGCCCGCCGCGCTCCCGGGATCCGCACCGATCGGATCCAAGGGGCCTCCTACCTCGGGAGCGATGGGACCCTCTACCCGTTCCCGGCGATCTGGGGAGCGTACGAGGCGGCCCGCCGGCTCGGCGTCGACGTGTTCTTGCGCAGCGAGGTGACCGCCATCGATTCCGAGGGGGGACGGGTACTCGGAGTGCGCGTCGGCGGCCGGCGGGTGGCGGCCGACCGGGTGGTGAACGCGGCCGGCGGCTGGTCGGGCGAGCTCTCCCGCCGCGCGGGATTGAGCGTGCCCAACGTGGCGAGTCGCCACGAGATCCTCGCCACCGAGCCGATGAAGCGGTTCCTCGACCCCATGCTCATCCGGCTCTCCGATGGGCTCTACGTGAGCCAGACGATGCGCGGAGAGCTCGTGGGCGGGCTCAGCGTCCCGCATCCCCCCGGGGTGGTTCCCGGCCCACCGAGCTCGATCGCATTCCTGCGCCGGATGTCGGCGTCACTGGTCGACCTGTTCCCGAACCTATCGGGGCTCAACGTGCTCCGCGCCTGGGCCGGCTACTACGACGACACCCCGGACGGCATGCCCGTGATCGGGGAGGATCCCCGCCTCCGGGGGTTCTTCCACGCGAACGGCTTCGGCGGCCACGGGTTCATGCTCTCCCCCGCCACCTCGCTGCGGGTGGCGCGGTCGGTGCTCGGGGAACGTACCGATCTCGACCCGGCACGGTTCGGCCCGGCTCGCTTCCTCTCCCCCGGCCGTGCGATGCACGCCGAGCACCTCCAGCCCGGGTGAACCGGACCCGGCGTCGCCGCTCTCGGCGCCGATATGTAGCGCGCGTCGCTCCGGCCGGTGAGGCAGCCGGTGCGTCGGGGTTGGGTGGCCGTTGGTGCCCTGCTTACCGTCGTCGGCGCGCTGCTCGCCTACCTGCCGCTCACCTCCACGACCAGCGCGAGCTCCACCGTCGGCGCCGGCGAGGAGGTGATCTTCTCCATCTCGAGCCCGCTCGGCACCTACGGGACCCAACTGGACCTGTTCCATCCGTACATCGAAGTCACCGTGAGCTGGAGCGCGACCGCAGCCATCGTGGTCGAGGTGTTTGGCTGCGGGGGGGATGCGAACTGCACGAACGCCACCCGCGGCGCTCCGCTGGCCAGCGGCAACGCGAGCTCCGGGAGCATCTCCTTCAAGGCCCAGAGCGGGGTCTACTACGCCGCCCTCCCTCGCGCGGGGAGCAGCGGCGCCGCCCAGCTGACGGTCGACGACCTTGGGCCACTCGCCGGCGGGCTGCCGGGGATGGTCCTGTTCGCGATGGGGCTGGTCGTGCTGATCGCTGGATTGGTCCGGTCGCCGCCGGAACCGCTGCCACCGCCGGAAGAGGAGGACGAGCCGAAGGAGCTCGCCGCGCAACTCTCGCGCGACTAGCGGCGCCGGCTCGCCTCGCCGGGGATTTGCTCGGAGCGCAAGCGTGCTGGGGTGCCCAAGCTTCATAGGGCGCCCAACGTCCGAGGGAGCCGTCCTCCCGAGGGACGGTTGTCGCGAAGCCTCGAGCACGCACTCGCCCGTCGCCCGCTCCTGTTCGAGCCGGTCCCGCCGTCGGTCCGCGCCGACCCGGTCCGGGCCGGCCTCCACACCGAGGCGCTCACGCGTCTGCTCCGCGGCATCCCACGGCTCGATGCCGTGAACGTGCCGGAGCTTGTGGACGAGAACCACGACGGACGCCCGTACTATCGGTCGGGGGATCCGCGTCGGTTCGCCCGCACGGTCGCCGAGCAGGCCGGTTGCGATGCGGTGGTGAACAAGGTGGTCGCCCACCTCGCCTCGGCCTCGGCGCTCACCGAATGGGCGCGGGAAACGCTCGCCCAGGGCGTGCGGCACGCCGTCCTCGTCGGTGGTTCGAGCCGGTACATCCCCTACTCGGGGCCGACGGTGGCCGAGGCGGACCGGATCTGCGAGGAACTGTTCACTCCCGCCGGTGGGCTGCTCGGGAACATCGCGATCCCGCAGCGCACCGGGGAAGCGCACCGCATGCTCGCCAAGACCCGCGCCGGGGCGCGGTTCTTCACGACCCAGATCCTGTTCGACGCGACGGCGGTCCTCGCGATGGTCCGCGAGTACGGCGAGCTGTGCACGCGGGAGGCGGTGGCACCGGGCGCGGTGCTCCTCAGCGTCGCGCCGCTCACCGACGAGGCCGACTGCGAGTTCGTGCGGTGGCTCGGAGCCGAGGTCACCGACGAGGCCGAGCGCCGAGTACTCGAGCCGGGCGCCGAAGGCGCGGCGCAGCGGGCGACGCGGCTAGCGCTCGATCTTTGGCAGGAGGTGCGCGCGCGGGCCGAGCAGGAGCGTTGGCCGGTACCGCTCGGCGTCAACGTCGAGCAAATCTCGCAGCGCCACCTGCTCGCCGCGGCGGAGATGCTCGGGGCGTTCGCGCACGCGGTCGACTAGCGCCCCCGCGGTCCTCCGATCCCCCGGTCGTCGAGGCACGACGGCGGAAGACGAGGCAGTAGTGGTGATGGATGTTCGGGACGAAGGTGACCGGGTACCCCCAGATCCCGAGCGGTTTCGAGTCCTGGCACCAGATCCGCTCTCCCTGGAACTCGAGAGCCCCGCGGTCGAGCCCTGAGGCGACCTCCCACGCCAGGCGGCGGTAGGCGCCGCTCGGGTCGCGGAGGTTCTGGAGGACGACGACCATGTACCGGCCCGGGCCGAGCAGCGAACCCGCGTCCCGCAGGATGGGGAGCAGCTCGCGTAGGAACGGCTCGTAGCCGGTGGTGTTGCCGAGGTCCCGATGGTCGCGGGAGTACTGGGTCGCGAGCCCGGACTCTGCCCGACGCCGGTGGACCGACCGCACCCCCCCTCGGCTCTGCCGGAGCATGTCCCAGTAGGGCGGCGAGGTGAGGACGAAGCTCGGGCGCGGTAGCTCCTGCTCCGTCCGCAGTGCCCGGAGTCGGCGAGCGTCCGCGGCGAAGACACGGGCCGGCACGGCCGATGGGTCCGCGCCCCGAGCGAGTCGTAGGTTCGCAGAACGCGCGAACGTCGGATTGAGCTCGAGTCCCCACGACGGTCGGCCCAGCTGCTGCGCGGCCACCAGCGTCGAACCGGTGCCGGCGAACGGGTCGACGACCCACTCCCCCGCCCGCGTGAAGAATCCGATGAAGGCCGCCGCGAGCGACTCGGGGAACTTGGCCGGGTGCGCACGCTCCTCGGGTCGGCGGGGGGGAGGGTTCTCGACGAACCAGGAGCGGGTGAATCGGATCCACTCCCTCCCGGTGAGCTCGTTGAGCCGCGGCCGCCGGCCCGGGAGCGCCGGCGCCCGCGTCCGCCTCACCGCGCCCGGTGGGGACGGGGGGAACGACCGGCACGGGCGGCGCTACGGCGGCGGCGCTGGATCGGCACGTTCAGTGCCTGCTGCAAACGAAGGAGCCGGCTGCGCTCCGCTCGCACGGCCCGTGCGGCTCGCCGGGCCCGCCGCCCCACCTCGGCGAGCAGCGGCCGGACCGACTCGCGGGCACTTCCGCCCTCGGTCCGACGGAGCTCGGGCTCGGACTCGGGTGACGGATGCGCTCGCCACCCCTCGAGCTCGGGAAACCGCTGCTGCCACTCGCGCGGCGAGAGCTCCCGCAGGGTGCGGTGCGCGCGCTCGAGTCGGTGCAGCTCCCGGGCGAGTCGGCGATGCGCCTGCCGGAACGGAACCCCCGCGCCCACGAGCGCGTCGACCACTTCGACCGAGCCGGTCTCCCCGACGTGCTCCTTCGGTGCGAGGAACTCCGCCGTCGACAGCATCGGGGCCAGTACGGCGAGCCCCCGAAGCGCCCGGTCCACGCCGTCAAAGAGCAACGGCTTGCCGGTCTGGAGGTCCCGGTTGTAGGCGAGCGGCAGTCCCTTGAGCAGCGCCAGATGCGCGACCAGCCGCCCGAGCGCGGGGCCGCTCTCCGCTCGGAGGAGCTCGGCCAGGTCCGGATTGCGCTTGTGCGGCATCAGCGAGCTCGTGGTGACGAACGGGTCGGCGAGGCGCACCCTGCCGACCTGGGGCATCGAGCCGAGGACCAGCTCCTCGGCGAGCGAGCTCACGTGCACGCCGAGCAGCGCGAGGTTGGAGAGCGCCTCGAGCGCTGCGTCCCGGTCGGAGACGGCGTCGAGGGAGGAGGGCGAAGGGCGCGAGAAGCCCAGGAGACGGGCGGTGCGGCGGCGGTCGAGCGGAAGGGAGCTACCGGCCAGCGCGCCGCTCCCGAGCGGGGAGTCGGTCAGGCGCTCGCGGACCGAGCGGAAGCGCTCGGCATCCCGCAGGAAGCGCAGCGCGTGGGTGCCGAGGATCTGGGCGACGTAGACGCGCTGGGCCGGTTGCAGGTGCGTCCAACCGGTGACCACGCTCCGGCCTTGCGGACTCGCCGCCCGCTCCCGCAACGCCAGCGCGACCCGGGCGCACCCCTCCTCGAGGTCGAGCAGCGCCTCGCGCAACCACAGGAGCAGGTCGGTGGCGACCTGGTCGTTGCGGCTGCGCCCGGTGTGGAGCCGCTCCCCGTCGCGGCCGATCCGCCGCGTGAGCTCCCGTTCGACGTTCAGGTGGACGTCCTCGAGCTCGGGGGTGAGGGGCAGCTGCCCCCGGGCCGCCCGTCGCTCCAGCGCCCGTAGCCCGGCGTCGATGCGCCGCGCGGAGCGGACCGGTACGATGCCGGTCTCGCCCAGCATCCGCGCGTGGACCCGCGAGCCCCACAGGTCCGCGCGCAGGAGCGCGGTGTCCTCCTCCGTGGAGTCGGAGAGCGCGAGGGCGGACCTATCCAGAGGCGCGGAGAACCGCTCGCGCAACACGGGGTACGTTCTCCTCGCCCTGGCGGTGGGAGCGGGCCGCCTGGACCCGGGCGTGCGCCAGTTGGTTGGGCAGCCCGTACAGGTGGATGAATCCGACGGCGAGCTCCTGCGGGAACCGGCTCTCCGCTCCGTAGGTGGCGAGCTCGTGGGCCAGCAGCGAGTACTCCGATCGCCGACCGACCGCCCGGGCGCTCCCCTGGTGGAGGCGGAGCGTGACCGAGCCGGTCACCACCTCCTGCGTCGAGCGCACAAAGGCGCAGAGCGCCTCGCGCAGCGGAGAGTACCACAGCCCTTCGTACACCAGGTCGGCGAACCGACGGTCCACGAGCGCCTTGAACTGCAGGAGGTCCCGCGGGAGCACCAGGCTCTCGAGCGAGCGGTGCGCCTCCAAGAGCGCGATCGCCCCGGGACACTCGTAGGTCTCCCGGCTCTTGATCCCCACGACGCGGTCCTCGACGTGGTCGATCCGGCCCACGCCGTGGGCGCCCGCGAGGCGGTTCATCGTCTGGACCAGGTCGACCGGCCCGAGCGCGCGCCCGTTCACGCGCACAGGGATCCCGGCCTCGAACTCCACCGCGACCTCCTCGGGCTCCTTGGGCCAGTCGGCCGGGTGCGAGGTCCAGTCGAACACCTCCTCCGGTGCCGGCTGCGCGGCGTCCTCGAGGCGACCTCCCTCGATACTCCGTCCCCATAGGTTCTCGTCGACGGAGTAGGGGCTCTCGAGGGTGGTCCGGATCTCGATGCCGTGCTCCCGCGCGTACGCCATCTCGTCGGTCCGGTTCATGTTCCACTCGCGGACCGGGGCGATCACCCGAAGATGCGGTCCGAGCGTGTGGACGGCGACATCGAAGCGTACCTGGTCGTTGCCCTTGCCCGTGCACCCGTGCGCGACCGCGCCGGCTCCCGTGGCCTGGGCGACCTCCACGAGCGTGCGGGCGATGAGCGGCCGGGCGAGCGCCGTGGAGAGCGGGTACACTCCCTCGTAGAGCGCGTTGGCCTGCACCGCCGGCCACAGGAACTCGGTGACGAACGTCTCCTTCGCGTCGACCAGCTGGGCGTCGAGAGCGCCGTTGCGGCGCGCCCGGTCGATCGCTCCCCGGAGCTCCCCCTCCTGGCCGACGTCGACGGTGAGCGCCACCACTCGAGCGTGGTACTTCTCCTGGATCCAACGGATCGCGACGGAGGTATCGAGGCCCCCGGAGTAGGCGAGCACGACCTTCGTCTCGGGCGACGCTGATTCGCTCATGGGCTAGTGCCTCCTCCGTCCGGCGCGAACTCGTGCGAGCGGGGCGACCGCGGGCGCTCTCGCGTCGGAAAGGAACCACGTGCCGGCACCCGGGACGGGTCCGGAGGGGGTGAGGGACTCGAGCGCCCCGATCCATGCGCGGGAGGCGCCGCGTAGGGCCAGCTCGGCGGCCTCCAGTTTGGGGATCATGCCGTCGTTCGCCGCACCCGACCGGATCAGGGCGCGGGCGGAGACGGGGGTGAGCGATGCGAGCGGACGCCGATCCGCGTCCCGGACCGCGGGAACGTCGCTCACGAGCCAGAGCTCCGCGCGGAGCGCGGCGGCGATCGCGCCGGCGGCCAGGTCGGCGTTGACGTTGAACAGGTGGCCCGCGCGGTCCACGCCGATGGGCGCCACCACCGGCACGACGCCGGCGTCGGTGCACCGCAGGAGCGGCGCGACCTGTACGCTACGGACCACTCCCACCCAACCGAGCGAGCCCGCGGGCTCCCCGGCCGGGGTGACGAGCAGCATCCGCTCCGAGGCGCCGGAGAGCCCCAGCGCCGGGATCGATGCGGCCCCGAGGGCCGCCACGATCCGGCCGTTCACGCGGCCGCCGAGCACTTCGAGAACGACCTCGAGCATCGGCGCGGAGGTCACCCGTTGACCCCGGTCCCGGCTCGACTGCAGGCCGAGCGCCTCGGCCCGGTCGGTGACCTCCTCGCCCCCACCGTGCACCAGGACGACGGGCCGGCCGGTCCGCCGCAGCTCCCCCACGAGCCGCACGAGCGCCGCGAGCGAAGCGCCCGGGCGCAGTTCGCTGCCGCCCGCCTTGAGGACGCACGGTGCCCGGCTCGACTCCGCACCGATCATGTGTGGTAGGCCGCGTTGATCTGCACGTACGAGTAGGAGAGGTCGCAGCCCCAGGCGGTGGCGGCGGCTCGCCCCTCGTGCAGTGCGATCTCGAGCGGCACCTCGTCGAGGCGCCGTAGCAGCTCGCGCACCCGCTTGCCTCCGCCGTTGTCGAGGCCGGCGGCCGGACGACCCTCGACGATGAGCGGCACCGCCTGGTGGGCGGTCCGCAGCGAGACGTCGATCCGCTCCGGGTCCAGGCGGGCGCCCGAGTACCCGAGCGCGCAGGCGATCCGGCCCACGTTCGGGTCGGCGCCAAAGACCGCGGCCTTGACCAGCGTCGAGCCCACCACGGCCCGGGCGGCCGAACGGGCATCGGCGAGATTGCGGGCCCCCCGGACGGTCACGGTGAGCAGCTTGGTCGCTCCTTCGCCGTCCCGCGCCACCTGGCGGGCGAGCGACTCGAGCGCCGTGACCATCAAGGCGCGCAGGGCGGGGTCGGCATCGGCGTAGGGTCCGCCAGCGCGGCCGTTGGCGAGGAGATAGACGGTGTCGTTGGTGCTCGTGTCCCCGTCGACCGAGACCATGTTGAAGCTCCGCTCGACCCCGTCGGCGAGCATCCGGGCGAGCGCCGGGGCGTGCACGCGCGCGTCGGTCGTCAGGTAGCCGAGGGTCGTGGCGTGCGGGGGGCCCAGTCGCGGAGCGATCATGCCGCTCCCCTTGGCCATTCCCCCCACCCGCACCCGGGTGCCGTCGGCGAGCCGCCCGGAGAGGGCGACCTGCTTCGCGCGGGTGTCGGTCGTGAGGATCGCGTGGGCGGCGGCCCGCTCGCACGAGCGGCCGGCGCCCGTCGCCTCCCGCAACGGTACGAGTCCGGAAAGGACGGTCTCCACGGGCAGCCGAGGCCCGATCACGCCCGTGCAGGCCGGCAGGAGCGCATCGGCCGGAAGTCCGAAGCACTGCTCGGCGCCGAGAAGCACCCGCCGGTTGTCCTCGATCCCCTCCGGGCCGGTCATCGCGTTGGCGACCCCGCTCACCGTGAGGACGCCTCGGATCCCCGACGGATTGCGACGGAGGATCTCCTCCCCGAGGAGCACCGGTGCGGCCTTGAGGGTGTTGGTGGTGAAGACGCCGGCAGCCTCGGCCGGCTGCTGGGAGAGCAGGACGGCCAAGTCCGGTCGACCGGAGCGCTTGAGACCGCAGGCGACACCGCCGGCCCGGAAGCCGCGTGGATAGGTGGCCCCCCGGAGCGCGCGCGACATCCGGTCTAGACTCCGAAGCCGGGCTGGCGCAGTCCGGCGGCCTCGTCGAATCCGAACATCAGGTTCGCGTTCTGGATCGCCTGCGCCGCACCGCCCTTGCCCAGGTTGTCGAGCGCGCTGAACAGGACCGGGGCGTCGCCGGCCTGTTGCAGCGAGAGGAAGCAGCGATTGGTCCCCTGCGCCCAGCTCAGGCGGGGTGTCGGGCCGCGGTGGACGAACGGGCTGCCCGCGTACGAGGCATCGAACAGTGCCGGCCAGCGGTCCGGGTGGGCCCCGTCGGCGAGCGTGGGATAGATGGAGCACAAGATGCCGCGGACGAGCGGCACCAGGTGGGGGACGAACACGAGCGAAGGGCTCGAGCCGGCGAGCGCCGTCATGGCGGCCCGCATCTCCGGGACATGCCGATGCTGCGGTGTACCATAGGGTTGGACGGTGAGGGCCGCCTCCGGGTGGTGCGTGCCGCTAGAGAGGCTGCTGCCGGCCCCGGAGGTGCCGCTCTTGGCGTCGACGACGACCGGCCCGACGATCTCGCGGGCGGTGAGGAGCGGAGCGAGCGCCAGGAGCGTGGCGGTCGGGTAGCAGCCCGGATTGGCGACCAGTCGGGCGCGGCGGATCTTCTCGCGGAACAGCTCGGGTAGGCCGTAGGCCGCCTCGGACAGGTGCTCCGGGTCCTGGTGCGTCTGGCCGTAGGTCGCGGCGTAGGCCGATGGATCGGGCAACCGGTAGTCCGGTCCCAGGTCGACGACCCGCGTACCGGCATCGAGCAGCGCCGGCACCTGCTTCATCGCTTCGCCGGCCGGCTCGGCACAGAAGGCCACGTCGACATCCAGCGAGCTTGCCTCCGATTGGGCGCGCAGCGTGCTGTCGGCCAAGTTCGGCCAGAACTGGGAGAGCGGTTCGCCCGCGTGGCTCGCGCTCACCACGGCGCTCAGCGAGAACTCCGGGTGGGTAGAGAGCAAACGAAGCAGTTCCCCCCCAAGGTACCCGCTGGCGCCGAGTACCGCTGCCGTCGCCATGTCGGGAAACTAGTCGGCCTACCGGGAGGTTGTTCTATCAACGTCGTGTCCCCGTGGGGGCGCGGCCCGCGCCCGCTGTACCCTACGCGACTAGCCCAAGGAGGCCGCGACCGTTCCGAGCGGCGGCGCTTTCCGGGCCCGCTGGCGAGTGATTTCCGGCCCGGGCTCGCGTCATCGTCCGGGTCGCGGGCGCCCCCGCTCGCCCGACGGAGAATCGAGTCGAAACCGGCCGATTTAGCGCGGATTTCACGTGGATACGTCTAAGTAGGGGGGCCTCGCATGAAAACAAGGTCCGCCGGGAGAGAATGACGCAGCACAGAGTACCGGGCCGTCTGGTCTACCTTGCGACGCTCGTCGGGATCTTTGCGCTGGTGGGGGGCTTCGCCCTCGCTACGCTGACGACCACGTCCAACCAGCTGTACGCCCAAGGGGACTACACGAGCGCTGCCGGGGCCGTCGTAGGCTTCGGATACACCTCCGCCCAGCTCACCTCCACCGCCAACCCCGCCCCGGCCACCCCGACGGGCACCTCGAGCGCCCCGCAGGTCCTGGCGAGCGGGACCAATGCGTTCTGCGCGAACACGTGCACCGCCGGCGACTTCGCGCTGGTGGCCACCTTCACCTTCACCACCAGCTTCTCGGGCGCCGTCCAGATCACCATCACCACGTCGGCCAGCTCGGCCGGCGGGTCCGATGTGATCTACCTCGCGCAGGCCTCGACCGCGGTCTCGGGAACCGTCGTGGTCACCTGGGACTTGGGGACCTCGGCGCTGACGCTCACCTCGATAACGCTGACCGACCAGCAGTGCAGCAGCTCGACGAGCTGCCCGTAAGCCGATCGTCCGCTGTCGGGGCCCTGGGCCCAGCTCCTGCCGGTTCGCCGGTCGGAGGGTTCGCCCGGGCTCCTCCCCCCTGCGGGCCCGGGGGAACCTCTTTGCGCCCTTCCGTCATAGTAGAGTAGGATCGAATGGCGCGGCAGCGACCCGTGAGGTGGACCGAGACGCTCCGCCGCAGCGTTCGGACGAACTGGCGATGGAGCTTACCGCTGCTCCTGTTTGGAGGCATTGCCCTCGTCGCGGGTACGGGGCTCTATCTGCAATCCACCCACGCCGCGCCGACCCGATTCCCGCTCTGGGGGCTCGCCGTGGCCATCGGGGTGGTCGGGGTCGGTGGGGGGCTGCTCTCGCTGCTCTTCGGTGATTTCACGAGCGAGGCCGAGCGCGGCATCGTCCAGCTCACGGCGGAGGAGATGGTGGTCCCCAAGGGCGAGTGGCTCGAGCTGCGCAAGCGGGTCGAAGTGCTGAGCCAGCGCAACCGCGATGACTCCGGCAGCTGGGCCGAGTCGGAGCCCCCCGTCTCCCTGACCTTCATGCCGGTGGGCACGCCTCCCAAGGGGAGCAACCGCCGGCACGGCCGCGGCAACTTCCCTGGTCGCTCGCCGATGGCCGGACAGCGCGACCCGGGCGAGTTCGACCCAGAGCTGGCGCCGGAGCCTCCCGCCCCTCCCCCGGCACCGGTGACCGACTCCACCTCGGGGGAAACGGCGCAGTTCCCCCGGGCCGCCAAGTCCAAGCCTGCCGTCGACGGCTCGTAGGGTTCGCCTCGGCGCTAGCCGGGCCGGTCCGCGCCGATCGCGAGTGCGGCGCGCAACAGTCCGATGTGCGTGAACGCCTGGGGATAGTTGCCGAGCGGCACCGCTCGATCCGGGTCGTACTCCTCGGAGAAGAGCCGGAGCGGGCCGGCCACCTTGAGCAGTTCCCGGAAGTTCCGCAGGGCCCGAGCCCGCTCCCCGGAGCGGGCCAGGCACTCGACCAGCCAGAAGGAGCAGAGCAGGAACGACCCCTCCGGGCCGTGCAGGCTCCGCTGCGAGGAGTACCGGTAGACGAACGCTCCCCGGCTCAGCTTGCTCTCGACCAGCCGGATCGTGCCGGCCACCCGGGGGTCGCTGTACGGGAGGAACCCGACCATCGGCACCCGGAGCAGGCTCGCGTCCGGCCACCGGCGGTCAAAGCCCTGGACGAACCCTCCGAGACGGGTGTCGAAGCCCCGGTCGAGAATGACGGCGCGGATCGCCTCGGCTTCCCGGTGGAACTGACGGGCGAGCGAGCCCTCCCCGAACCGGTCGGCGAGTTCCGCGCCCCGTTCGAGTGCGACCCAACACATCAGCTTGGAGTGCGTGTAGTGGGCCGGCGCCGAGCGGGACTCCCAGATGCCGCTGTCGCGGCGCGTCCACAGCCGCCCGGCGAGCTCGACGAGCGTCCGCAGGCGGGGCCAAGCCGCGTGGATGAACTCAGGGTCCACCCGGGCGAGCATCGCGGCGGAGCCGACGACCTCGCCGAAGATGTCCAGCTGCAGCTGGTCCATCGCGGCGTTGCCGATCCGCACCGGCTGCGAGCCGGCGTACCCGCTCCAGTGCGGGAGCTGCTCCTCCGGCGGAGGGGCGTCGCCGGAGAGGTCGTACAGCGTCCGGAGCGGAATGCGGGCCCCGGCCACCGGCATGCAGCCGAGCACCCATCGAACGTACTCGCGCGCCTCGTGCAGGTGGCCAAGCACGAGGAACGCCTGCGCCGCGAAGGCCGCGTCCCGCACCCAGACGTACCGGTAGTCCCAGTTCCGCGGCCCGCCGGGCCACTCCGGCAGCGAGGTGGTGGGGGCGGCGACGAACGCCCCGGATTCGCTGTCCGAGAGGAGCTTGAGGAGCAGTTCCGAGCGTTCCACCCAATCGTGCCAGACGTGGGCGGCCCGGTGCATCGGCGCGTCCGGGCGATGTACCCAACCCCTCCAGAACTGCACCGTGCGGCGGAGCGCGCCGGCCGGGTCGGGCAGGCTCGCACCGGTGCCCCAGAGGAGTTCGCCCACGGCGGACTCCCCCGCACGGAGCGTCAGGGTCGCTACGGCACGGCTCTCCTCCACGGCCCAGGGCGCCGGCGCAAAGAGCGAGAGCTCCCGGTTCCCCGCGCCAGCGCGGAGCGCTCCGGTCCCGGCGCCGGCCCATCGGGGCGCAGGGCTACGGCCGTAATCGAAGCGTGGCTCCGCGGTGATCCTCACCTGGACCGTTCCCCCGGCGCACGAGATCACTCGCACGATACGGGGGTCGGCGATGGTGTCGGGTTGGGGGCTCACCGGCATGAAGTCGATGAGGGTCAGCTGCCGGGCGTCATCGAACACGAAGTGCGTACGCAGGACGTTCGTGGCCGGGATGTACCGCTGCGTCGTTTCGCGATAGCCGACCGGTTCCACCTGGTGAAACCCTCCCGTCCGTGGGTCGAGCAGTCGCCCGAATACGGAAGGGTCGGCGAACCGGGGCAGGCAGGCCCAATCGATCGAGCCGGTCCGGGAGACGAGCGCCGCCGTGCGCAGGTTGCCGATGGCACCGTAGCCGTAGAGCGTATCCCAGGTCGGTCGGACCGCTCGAGTGCGCGGGGGCCGTCGCCGAACGGTGGTCCGGTGCGCCCGGTCCCGCGACGGCGAACTCACTTTCCCGGTCGAGTACCACTCGGGTATGAACACTTGCCCCGCGCGGGCCACATGGCACTGGGAGGCGATGCCCCCGGCGGGCCCGCCCCCGCTGCCATCGAGAAGCTGCCTGCGCCGGTCTACTCTAGCGAGCCGACGAGGCGGTGCCGGCCGTCGTGTCCGATGGCATACCAGCACAGGACCGCGGCCGACAGGAGCAGCCGCAATCCCGCGGCTCCCAGCACGTTCACGAGCCGCCGGGCGACGATGACGAGGAGGAGAGCGCCGCCGAGGCTGATGTGGTGCAGCTCCAGGACGTTCCCTCCCACCAGTGATGGAAAGTCGTCGTACATGATCCCGGTTCAACCCGCACCGGGGGGATTCACGGCGACCCTGCCGCGAAGGGACCTGGGTCCGGAGTGCACGCCGTAGGGCCGAGGTCGCCGGGGAGATCCTGGCAGCCCGTGACCCCCCCGGCTCCGAGGGGCGATCCCCCCGGCTCGCGCAGGCGACCCCCTCTAAAGATGCCAGCTCGGCCCGCCGTAGCCGGGAGGGATCTTGGGTGGCTCCGGCCCGCCGAACGGATCCGGACGCGCGCGCGGAGCCCGGTTCTCGCGCTGGGCGAGAAAGGCCTCGATGGCGTCGGCCGCCTTGTACCCCGCCGCCATCGCGTAAACGACCGACTTGCCACCGCCCGCGAACACCCCGTCGATGTCGGTCATCCAGTCCTCCCGCTTCCCCTGCGGCCAACCCTGCGAACCGAACTTGAAGTCCAGTTCGACGGGGAGTCCGGTGACATCGGCCTTCTCCCCCACCGCGACGATCACGGTGTCGCACGGAAGTACCTCTTCCGAGCCGGGGAGCGGTATCACCGTCGGTTTGCCCGAGGCGTCCGGCGGCCCGGTCTGGGTCGCCTGGATGCGGATCCCTTCGACGTGGCCCTTGCCCAGGATCTCCAGGGGAATCCGCTGGTAGCGGAACTCCACCCCCTCCAGTTCGCCCCCCTCGAGCTCCTCCGGCCCGGCGGTCATCTCGCCCTGCTCCTTCCGGTACACGACGGTCACGCCCACATGCTCGGGCAGCCGGCGGCAGGAGCGCGCCGCGTCGAGCGCCACATCTCCCCCTCCGATCACGACGACCTTGCGGCCGGGACGGCCGAGGAGGGCGCCGGCGCTGTGGTTCATGGCAAGCAGGAAGTGCAAGGCGGAGAACACCCCCGGCAGGTGCTCCCCCGGGATCCCCAATCCGCGCGGGTCCCACGCGCCCACCGCCACGAAGACGGCGAGGTAGCCCTGTTGGAGCAACGACTCCGGCGTGAAATCGGCGCCGGCGCGCTTACCGGTGACGAAGGTGATGTC
>JAKIWO010000014.1 GCA_022749995.1 Thermoplasmata archaeon
GATCGCAGACGAACACCCGGCCCACCCTGCTTCGGCGATCCTTGCGAACGCCACATCTCGGGCAGGTCTTGGACGTGTAGGCGGGGTTCACCGTGAGCACCGGAATTCCCCGTTCCTCGGCCTTGTACTGGAGCTGGCGGTGTAGCTCCCGTTGGGGCCAGGGGGAGAGCCGTCGGCGCATCCGACGGCTCCCCGGGCGGACACGGGGCAGGTGGAGGTCTTCCAGGACGATCGCGGCCCCTTGGGTCTTGGCCGTGCCCACGAGCCCCTGGCTGAGGCGATGGAGGTGCGAGGAGACCCGAGCGCGCTCCCGTCGGCCCTCCCTTCCCGCCACGACGTGCCGAGGGCACGACCAGGGTGAGTTTGAGAGTCCCGGAAGGAGTTGATGGCTCGGGTGGAAGGTGAAATCTGAGAGGTGGTGCAGCAGCGGTTGGCGAGGGTGGGGAGTTTCGATTCAAAGCAACTCGACGGGAAGGGTATTTCCGTATGCAGCACGTCGCACCGCCCAGCGGACGGCACGTCGTGGGGAGAGTCTCGATTGCTACACTCGCCTGCGTCGCCGCGCTCCTGCTGGCAGTTCCCTTGCTAGGGGCCCCCATCGGTCAGGGTTCGGCCCACCCCAACGGGGCAACGCCAGGGCCCCACGGTGCGCCGCCTGCTCCGTTCACGTACTGGGTCAACTGGAACGGCCGTGGGACCGCGAACTCCTCCACCATCGGCAGTGCCCTATCGGTGACCCTCGGCTCCACCATCACCCTCGCGTTCCACTGGAGCGGCGGCACGCTCGGCGGACCTCCTGGCGGAGTGAGCGAAGTGGAGTTCCAAGCGTTCCTCTTCGGTTTCCCGTTCATCACCCGGGCCCTGACCAACAATCCGGCGCTGACCACCTACACGGGTGTGACCAACCTGACGTGGGATCCCGGTGCTCTCAACTACATCATCGCGGGAGACTACCAGTGTCTCGCCTCGATCTTCGCCGCCGACGGCCACACCATCTGGTCGGAGTCGTTCTACATCTCGGTCCACGCGCCCTACACGGTCGGCGCCCTGCTGCCGATCATCCTGCTCCTGCTCGTGCTGTTTGAGGTGTATGCCGTGCTGACGGTCAAGCCCACGCCGCCCAAGGGAATTGCAGCCGTCCCGGCGCCGGAAAAGGGCACGAGTTCACCCGCGTCCAGCGAGAGTTCCGAGCCGCCCGACCCGGCGGCGGAAAGCCCGGAGGCGAAGACGTGAGCGCGACCAGCTCGGGGGTCCTCTCCGGCATCATTTTCGGCCTCGCGCTCGCCTTCCTCCTGGAGCAGCTCGGCTACCTGAGCCTGAGCGCGCTCGCGGCCGGGACGCTGTATGTGGTGGTGTTTGCCGTGGCGTTCGGGGTGGTGTTCGGGATCATCGGTAATCTCCTCGGCAAGCGGCGGGCCCGCAAGCTCTGGCCAGCCGCGAACTCCGCCTAACCGCCTCCGGGGCCGTCGCCGCGAAGTCCTTTACCTGGGCCGGCCCTTTTTGCCGGCAAGGGGGGCTGTGCACGGTCAATCGCTCCATCACCACCGTGGGAGCCGTTTCGCTCGGCGCGGGCATCCTCACGCTGTTCCCTGCGGTGCTCGATCCCACGCTACTGCCTGCCGGCGCGCTCCTCCTCGGCGCGGCGTTCCTGCTCTCTCTCGGCGTGATGGTCATCATCTTCGGCGTGAGCCGCCCGGATCCGGAGGTCACCACGATCGGCGGCTGGTTCGGCAGCCGGGAGGAGAACCTGCTGCGGAGGGATCGGTCGGGACCACTGCCCCCCCTGGATCGACGGTACCTACCCTCCCCCCGTCAATCCGTCAATTGCGTGGCGTGCTACACGATCATTCCCGCGCAGGTGCTCCAGTGCCCCCGGTGCGCTCGAGCCCGACGGTGCGAGAGCTGCGGACGCCGGCTCTTCGAGCTGGCCGGCGCCGTTCGATGTGCGCCGTGCGTGAAGGACGAGGTCTACTGCTCCTGTCCGCAGCTCCCCGCTCCCGCTCGCACCAGCCCAGGACGCCGAGGGGTTCCGGGCTGAGCGGATGAGCGACCCCGAAGCGGCAGTTCCCCGCGGGACCGCGCTGTACCCGGGGGTAGTGCAGGTTCACTTCGACGGGGCGTGTGAGCCGCCCCGTGGAGGCGGGATCGCCACCTACGGCTTTACCGTGGAGGGAGAGGGGCTCGACTTCGAAGAGCGCGGGTTGGCCGTCCGGCCCGGGGTCCCGCACGCGACGAACAATGTGGCGGAGTACACGGGAGCGATCCGCGCCCTCGAATGGTTGCGTTCGCAGCAGTACGCGGGGGCGGTGATCGTGTACGGGGACAGCCAACTAGTGATCCGGCAGATGACCGGCGAGTATGCGGTGCGGACGGCACACCTTGAGGCCTACCATGAGCATCTGCTCACGCTAGCCCGCTCCTTTTCCGAAGTTCGGTTCGCGTGGATCCCACGGCGGGAGAACGGTCGCGCGGACGAGCTGACCAAGCTCGCCATCGCAGAGGCCCGAGAGGAAGCGGCCGGGCCCACCGCCCGCGAGGAACCCGGTCCGAGAGATACGTTCGAGCCGGGACGACCCGGCAAGCCGCCCAGCCCGCCGTAGCAGGACGGGGACGAGGAGCGACGGGCCGGCGGCAGTCGCCGCTAGGTCCAGCGGACCGTGTAGACGAGGGTGCGACCTTCCATCGCCGCTCGGGCGCGAGCCGAGTCGACGTAGGTAGCGAACGCCGCCGCTGCCGAGGGGCTCAGGTGCGGCCGGACTCCAATCCCCCGGGGGGTCGCGGTGCCGAGCAGAAACCGTTCGGGCGGCGCTGGGCCGACGAGCGGCCGCTCCATGGGAGAGGGTCGACCTACGCGGTTCACTCCGTCGCTCCCCCTTCGAATGGTCCGGCCTCGGGCACCCTCAGGTTGAGGAGAAGCTCCACGGGAGCGAAGGCGATCGGAAATGATGGGTCAGAGTCAGGGTACTCGGCGGAGCCTAGACCAGCGAGAAGAATGGGAAGCTCTGTCGGCATGAGCTGCCTGCTCCATATTTGTCAGACGCATGTCGTACATAAAGCAGGTCGCTCCACAGGAAACGGGGGGGTCTGAGACTCGCCACTATCGAGCGGAACGGGCGGACGAACGGCGGACACCCCCCCCCATTTCCACTGGAGATGGGGGCGCCCCCGTCACCCGCCCCCACCGCCCAATCCGTAGTAGGACGGCGTCCCGCCCGAGCTCGCGCGGGGGGCGCTCCACTTGGGCTTTCGGTGCCCGGAGGGTCTCGGTGGAGGAGTCCTGCCCACGTGCTCGGCGGGCTAGCCCTGGGCGATAGCGGAGCTCCTTGGGCATCCAGCTCCCTGCCGGAGCCGATGAAGCCCTCTCAGGTGGAGAGGCGCGAATCCTCTAAGGGTGGGGCCGACTGATTGAGTATCGACAATCCTTTACGCCGGGTCGACCGATCACTCGCTACGAGCGCAGATCCGCCTTCGCTGCCCCGGGCACCGCGGAGATGGACGCGGCTGCACGCGGCGCTGATCGTCGGCTTCCTCGTCCTCCTCCCCCTCCCACTCGCCGCGGCGTTCGGTTGGTTCGGGCTCAATCCGGTCCAAGCCGAACGAACTGCACCGGTCGGGAGCTTGGCGCACGAGCTCCTTTCCGGGTTCCCCGACAATGCGCTCACCGTCGAGATCGCAGCCGCCCCGGGAGCCTCTCCACCTCCGGCGTCGGTGTCGCTGCTCTGGAACCGGATGAACGAGACGCTGCAGAAAGGCTCGATCCGGTTCGTGTCGGAGCGGATCGCGCTCCCGTCGGCCGCATGGACCACGGACGCACTGTTCTCCGTAGAGCAGTCCGTGCGTCAGTACTGGCCCGGCCTCGGCCAGATGGCTCTGTTCTATCTGTGCGTCCCCGGCAGCTACGCGGTAGATCCGGGGGTGCTCGGGCTCGCGTTCCGGGGGAGCTCCATCGCGGTCTTCGCTGACACGATCGCCACGACGGCCGGGGGCGGCGATCCCGCACCGATCACGAGCACCGTACTCATCCATGAGTTCGGCCACGAGCTGGGGCTCGTCGGCCTTGTTGGGAACGCTCCGAACGAGGATCCCTCGCACCCGGGTCATTCGACCGACCCGAGCGACGTAATGTACTATGCCGTCGAAACCACCGCCGGCCTCGGAGGACTTCTTGGTGGTGCGGCGCCCCCGACCCAATTCGATGCGGCGGACCTCTCCGACCTCCAGACAGTTCGCAACACACCCATCGCGCTGGAGCTCATCCCCCCGATAGTCCTCGCCGTCTGCTGGGTCGGCGCCCTCATCGCGTTGGTGGCATTCTGGCGAGCCGGCCGCAAGGCGCGCACCCTGGCAGCATCGCTCACCGCGTAGACTCGGTCCGGTGCGATCCCCGATCGACGGGGCTCTGCCGCCCCCAGCGCAGAGCTCGCCGCACCTCGCGGCCCGGTCAATGTCGCGCTTAGTAGCAGGAGGCCGGTGTCACTGATTCACGGACGCATGCGGCCGCACAGCGGCTGAGTGGCCGGGGCACCCTCGTTTCCGCCGAACCGCACTCTCCATCCTCGGCGCCACTGTTCCGAGCCGGAGTCGAGTGGCCACCGACCTACCAGATGGTGACCTGCTTTTCGGGCGGGGGTGACATGGGCCGGCCCGGGGCGATCCCGAACGCTGCGGAGAACTCCGGCAGATTGGTCACGACGCCTTGAACCCGGTACGGCGGAGGGGAGTGAGGGTCGATGGCGAGCCGCCGTCGCAGTTCGCCCTCGCGGCAGGTGGAACGCCAGATCTGGGCGTAGGCGAGGAAGAACCGCTGCTCCGGTGTCCAGCCGTCCACGGTCTGGCGTCGCTCGGGCTCCCGCGAGAGCCGTCGTAGGAGTGCGGCATACGCCAGTCGGACACCGCCCAGGTCGGCGATGTTCTCGCCGAGGGTGAGCTGGCCGTTCACGAACTCGCCGGGGAGCGGCTCGAACCCGTTGTACTGCTCCCGCACCCGCTGGGCCCGCGCGTCGAACTCGCGGGCGTCGGCGGCAGCCCACCAATCGTTGAGGTTCCCCTCGGCATCGAATTTCCGCCCCTGGTCGTCGTACCCGTGCGTGATCTCGTGGCCGATGACGGCCCCGATCGCCCCGTAGTTGACCGCGTCGTCCAGGGTGGAGTCGAAGAACGGCGGTTGGAGGATGCCCGCGGGGAACACGATCTCGTTCTGCGTGGCGTTGAAGTACGCATTGACCATCGGCGGGGTCATCCCCCATTCGGTCCGGTCGACCGGTCCCCCGATCCGGTCCATCCCCCGCTGCGTCTCGAACTCGGTGGACCGGCGGACGTTCTCGAGGTACTCCCCCCGCCGGATCGCGACGGAAGCGTAGTCCCGGAAGGTATCGGGGTGACCGATCTTCGCGGTGAACCGGTCGAACTTCGTCCGGGCTTTCTCCCGGGTCTCCGGAGTCATCCATTCGAGGCCGCTGAGCCGCTCGCGGAAGACCGAGCGGAGGTCGTCCACCAGCTCCTGCATCCGCCGGCGGGACTCCGGAGGGAAGTGACGGCGAACGTACAGTTGGCCGAGTGCTTCTCCAATCTCGCTGTCGATCGTCCGGGCCGCGCGCTTCCAGCGCGGTTCGGGCTGCTCCTGGCCGAGGAGCTTTTTTTGGAAGAACTCGAAGTTGGCGTCGTCGACCGCGGCGTGGAGGAACGGAGCGCTGCTGTGATAGAGGTGCCAGCGCAGGTAGCTCTTCCACTCGGGGATCGTACGCTCGCCGAGGAGCCGGTCGACGGCGTCCAAGAACTCCGGCTGCCCGACGATTACGTACGGGAGCGGCCGAGCGGTGCGTAACGGTAGGTAGGTGCTCCACGCGAGGTGGGGGTGGCGGTGCGCGAGTTCCTCGGGCGTGAACCGATGATAGTTCTTCTCCGCATCGCGGAGGTCGGCCCTCGCGCGACTCGCTCGGGCTAGTTCGGTCTCGAGGGAGAAGACGTGGTCGGCGTCGCGCGTCGCAGCGTCCTTCCCTTCGCCGAGGAGGCCGAGCGCCTGCTCGAGGTGCGCTCGATACTGCTCGCGGAGCTCCGCGAACCGCTCGTGCAGGTAGTACTCTCGGTCCGGCAGCGACAGTCCGGCCTGGTAGAAGTACATCGCATAAACGGAGCTGTTGCGACGGTCGGCGTGGACGATCGGAATGAACAGCGCCGGCACCATGGCTCGGTGCAGGCCGGCCAGCAGTGACGGTAGTCCGGAGAGCGAGTCGAGTGCATCGATCGACCGGAGCGTGGGCTGTATCGGATCGAACCGGAGCTTTTCGATCCGCTCGGTGTCCATCGCCGAGGCGTAGAAGTCGCCGACCTGCCGCACCGGTCCGGCACCCTGAGGACCGTTCGCCCCGGCCGACTCTTCCAAGATGGTACGCAGGAGCTCGAAGTTGCGCCGTTCCAACTCGTCGAACCCACTCCAACGTGACCGGTCCTTGGGGACGGGGTTGCGCTCTATCCACCTGCCGACGGCAAATCGGTAGAAGTCGACGCCCGGGTCCACCGAGCGGTCCAGGTAGTCGACCGAGAAGCGGGGCGCCTCGTGGGGACCATCGGCGGGCGGCTCGCTCGTCGCAGGCTCCGGCGGGCTGATGCTCGAGTGGTCCTGGCTCGTCAACTGGCTCCCCGTGGGGTGCTAGCCGGAGCTGACTTGAGGCTTGCCGGGGTAGACGCCCGAATGCGAGATGGGGGCCACGACGGGACACAGGCGCGACCGCTTGCGTTCAAACCCGGTCACTATCTCCCCCCTGGTTAGTCTGGGCCGCAGAGGGGCGACGATGCTAGGCCAGCTGATCCCCGAGGCTGTCGAGAAGATCTCGCCGAGCGTCGTCTCGATTACCTCGACCTTTGCACCGGGTCGGGGGCGTAGCGGTGGCCCCGCGGTGGCCACGGGCACCGGCCTGGCCGTCCACGCCGCGGGCTACCTCGTCACGAATGGGCACGTGGTGGCCGGCGCGGCCCGAGTCAGCGCGCGGCTCCACGATGGCAGGTCGGTAGACGCGACCGTCCTCGGCAGCGACCCGGCAACGGACATCGCGCTGCTCCTGCTGCCCGGCACGCGTCTGGTGCCGGCACCGCTCGGCGACTCGGAACGGGTCCGAGCGGGCGAGCCCGTGGTGGCGATCGGCCACTCGCTGGGTCTTCCCGGCACCCCCACCGTATCGTTCGGTGTCGTCAGCGCCCGCCACCGGCCCATGGGCGGCAGCGACTGGGTCCTCGAGGGGCTGTTGCAAACGGATGCTGCCGTCAACCCCGGAAACAGCGGCGGCCCCCTGGTGACGCTGACTCCGGAGGTGATCGGGATCAACACCGCCATGGTGCCGTACGCCCAGGGGGTGGGATTTGCGGTGCCCGTCAACACCGTACGGCTCGTCTTCCGCGACCTGATCGACTACGGGCGCGTCCTCCGCCCCTGGATCGGAGTGGTCGCCTCACCGGCATCCCGCCTGGGGGTAGGTGGCGTCCAACTCCTTGAGGTGCAGCCCCAGGGCCCTGCCGCGGCGGCGGGGCTGCGAGCGGGAGACCTGCTGGTGGAGGTCGGCCTGGCACCCGTCACCAGCTTGCGGGAACTGCTCTCGGCGCTGCGCACCGGGCGGTTGGGCTCGCACCTTTCGGTGCGCTACCTCCGGGGCGAGACTCCCGGTCGATCGGAGCTCGAGCTCCGCGAGGCGCCGCTTTCCTCCGTGCCGTCGCGTGTCCCTCCCACGTCCCCGCGTTAGGCTGAAGTGTCGGGGGCGGTCCCCGACTCCGAATGACGACCAATCACGACTGTCGCTTCTGCGCTTGCGTGAAGTGCTACCCCTGGGACGATGGGGTGCACAACTTCCGGCACACCGGCAACACGGTGCATTGCTCTTGCGACGCGTGCCCGGCGGAGAAGCCGTACTATCCCGCCCCTGCCGATCCCAACCCTCCGGTGGACGCCGCTCGAACGGGGGCCAGTCCGGCCAGCTCTGACGGGGGAAGCGCCCCCGCTCCTCAAGGCGGGCCTCCCGCCAGCGGCGGCGCGTAGCCGCAGTCGGTGTGAGCGAGCCCTGCAGTCGCCAAGAACGGGCGGCGGGGAAACCCTTGGAGGAAGAACGCCGTCGCCTGCGGAGCGGATCGCGCCGGGCCGCTTCCTAGATACTCCCCGGCGGCCGAGAAGAAGTTCCGCGAAGCGTCGCGTAGGTTGGGGGCGCACGGGTCGCAGCATTCGAGCTGGGCGAGGTCGGCACCCGGGTCGCAAAGGAGCTCCGTTAGGTGGTGGCTGAGGGCGAGCGCGAACCGATCCGGTAGGTCCCGCAAGGAGAGCTCACCTGGGGCGACGGGGAGGTAGGCGTACGGGACCGGGCCGGCCGCGTGGTAGCCGGTCGAGCCCGCCGCGGGATCGCAGTCGGCGTTGACTACCGAAGGCGGCGCGAGGAACAGGAACGCGCGCCCGGCTCCCGCGGAGGCGCTGAGCCGCCGACAGCCCTCGAGTAGATTCGCGTCAGAGAATCGGTTGGAAGTGGGCCGGAGCTCGAGCTCGGGGAGGGAATCGAACACCGTAAGACGGAGCGGGCGGGCGTCGCCGAGGTAGTGGGCGAGGAGCGGCACTGCACTGCGGAGGTAGGAGTGGATGACCCCCAGCTCCGCCGGCGAGAGCGAGAGTTCCCCCCTGCGCGTGTGGCACCGAATTCGGATGAGGGTCAGCGAGCCCTCGAACCTGGGGTTCTCGGACAACGCGAGAGCCACTGGTAACTTTCCCGGCGCGAGCGCCGCTCGTAACTGGTAGCGGGTCGATGGGTCCGAGCCTTCCAAGATGCTCCGGAAGCCGCCCTCGGGCTCCGGCGAGGGAAGCAGGTCAGGGTCGGTCCGCTGCAGGTAGCGGGCGACCTTCAAGAAACGGGTCTGACAGCCCTCGGGCGCCGGGATCGCCACAGCTCTAGCTGGAGGCGGCGCTCGCGGTGACTCGGAGCCGCACTAGGACCAGCGCCAGCAGGAGTACGGCGAGGTCGCTCAGGTACGCTCCGAGGCAGATCGGACACAGGGCGTGGATCAAGTAGAGCTCGACGTACGCGAGGTACCCCGCGATCGCCAAGCCGAGGGCCGCCAGACCCAGCAGCCCGAACAGGAGGCGGGGGTCGTAGCTCCGGAGCAGAGGCACATCCACGGCCAGCATGAGCACGAATCCGGCCAAGCCGATGCTCCAATCCGGAACGGGACCGATTGACGTCCGTCCGCTCTTGTCCACCGCGCCGCACGAGAAGAAGGCGGAGACCGAACAGGAACTCTGCAAGGCGGGGTCGAGCACCTCGAAGGCGGCGAACGCCGAGAAGCCAATGCCGGCGAGCAGGCAGACCAAGAGCAGCCGGTGGAGGATGCGGGCGTCGACCACGCCGGCTCCTAGACTATCTGGGCGTAGTCCGCCTTCACTTGGAGATTGCTCGTCACGACGGAGGGCGGAGTCAGGCCCTGCAAGGCGCAGGCCTTCCACAAGTACGCCTCGAGGCTGTATTGCGCCGTGATGATCGCCGTGTAGACAGGCCCGCTCTGGCTCGAGACATCCTGCGCGACCTGCGCTGGGGTGTACGGAGTTCCGGTCCCCGAGGGTTGGCCAGGTGCGGTCGTGAGCTGCGACGGGTCCAAGAGCGTCCCCACATGAATGAACAGGCCATCGACAACCAAGAACGGGATGCTCCCGGCAGTGTCGTACGCCGAGAAGTACGCGTTCTCCGTCGACGAAAGTGCGGGCCAGCTGATTCCCGAAGGGTTGGAACCTTCCTTGACATCCCAGCTCACGAGATTGCTCGTGTAGACGGAACTGTCGAGCTCGAGCTCCGGTGTGTTGGGAAAAGTATCCGCAGGGTTCGATGTGCCCTGCCGATAATTGGAGAGCGAGCCGAACGCCTGGAGCGCACCGACCATCGCCCAGCTGCTGGCCGAACAGAACGGACAGGCGATCGAGCCGATGAAGAGAAACACCGGGCGGCCGCCATCGGTCCAGGCGTGATTCGGGGCCCGACCCCAGCCGGCCGGCTCGGACTGATTGATAGGGTAGAGTACGGGAATCCCGAGTTCGTAGGCTACGAGCGAGGCGAGCCCCGCCGCGACGAGGCCGAGCACAATGCCCACCGTAACGACCTTGCGTAGGCTCGTCAGGTCGCGGAAGGAGCCGCCGATCACGAACGCGGCACCGAGGAGCACCGCGCCGAGGATCATGATCCCCACGATGTACGGGAGGATCGGAACCAGCACCCGCGCTATCGGCTCGAAGTACGCGAGTAGCGACCAAAGGCCGCCCATCAGGAGGAAAACGATGCCGAGGGCGACGAGCCGACCGGGCCAGCGCCGCCGCGCGGGGGCCCCCTCGTCGCCGTCCGCGCTCGTATCGCTCCCGCGGCCGGACCGGCGCCGCTTGGACTTGCGTTCGAGGTACAGGGCCTTGAGCGCCCGCCCGGGCGTACCCGCGCGGACCTCCGTCCGGAATTCGACCTTAGGGTCCTCCGCAATCGACTCCCAGTCGAGCCCCTTGCTTCGGAGTCGTTCTACCCGGTCCCAATCGGTCATGGAGCGCTACAGGGGGAGCGAGGCGGGCGGGGGGGTAAATCCCCTTCGGGGGTGCGGAACATATCCCGGCACGATAGGCGGTTGCCACGGTCACTCGCCGATCCTCCCGGGGAAGGCGTCGGGAGTCCGGCGGGTGCGCCGACGAACCGTAGTGTCCCCAGCCCGCCCCGAGCCGAACGGAGGAAGCCGGCTCGGCTACTCCAGGATGACTGTCTCGTGCGCGGGAGCCTTGAACTCGACCTTGGCGTGCGTTCCATCGCAGTACGGCTTGCCGGCCGAATGGCCGCAGCGACACAATGCGGTCGAGACTTTTCCATCGACAAACACAAGGTTCGGACCATTCTGCTGGGACTTGACGACGACCCGCGGCATGCTCTAGTACGGCCCGTAGCTCGGATAAGGGCGCAGGAACGCGACCACCACTCGCTCACCGCGCGGCCAGTGCGCCGGGCGGTGGCGCCCGATTCTCCTGGGTCTCACTCTACCGCGGGCGGTGCCAGGTCCCTTCCGCTACGTCGTCGGCGCAGGAGAAGTACGGTGCCGATCGCCGCGGCGGCGAGGACTCCGCCGACCGCCCAGAGGACGGTCGAGCCACCCAGCGCGGTCGAGCCCCCGGAAGCGCTTGCCGTGCTGACAGTGACGGTGGCCGTGCCGTTCGTCGTCGTACCCAGCGCATCGGTTGCGGTGAGCCGCAGCGTGTACGTGCCGGTCGCCGCGAAGCGGTGGGTGGCGTTGTCGCCGGTGAGGTTCGTGCCGTCCGAGAGGCTCCAAGTCAACGAGACCGGAGCGTGGCCGCCGGAGACCGTAGCGGTCCAACTGCCGGCATCTCCCTCAGCGAGGCTCGCCGGACCGTGGATGGTCACCCCTAACGCGCCGGCGACCTGGACCAGGACTATCGCACTCTGCGAGCCCCCCGCCTGATCACCCACTGTGAGGTTGACCTCCTGGTTTCCAGCGGAGCCGAAGGTGAACTCTACCGACGCAGTAGTGGCGCTCGTCCCGCCCGGGAGCGCCCACAGGTACGTGAGCGGAGGGTCCCCTCCGCCGATCACGGCCCCCAGGTGGAGCGCCCGTCCCGCATCAGCCAGCAGGCTGCTGTTGAAGGCCACGGTGATCGCGGGGTAGATGCTCACGTTGCTGTACGCGACGGCCGAACCCCCCACGGAATCCGTGACGGTGAGGCGGATCGGGAACACCCCCGTCGAATGGTAGACGTGAACGACACTCGGACCGGTCGCGCCCAATCCGTCCCCGAACTGCCAGTTGAATCCGACGGTCCCATTCGCGCCGCTGACGGTCCCGGCGAAGCCGAGCGACATGCCCACATCTCCGGCAGCGGGAGCGGTGGTGATGGTCGCAGCGGGGCCGACCGCGACGCCGATCACTACCGTGGCTTGGACGAAGTGCCCGAGAGCGTCCTTCACCTGCGCTGACACGGTGTAGTACCCGAACGCGGAGTAGCTGTGGAGGGCGGTGGCGCTCCCGTTGCTCACCGTACCGTCCCCCCAGCTCCAGCCGAAGGTGCGCTGAGGAACACCGCCGGCAGCCTGGACCTGGAACAGCACGTTCTGAGCGACTTCCGCGGTAGCCGGCCCGATGAGGTTGGTGATCCGGAGGGGGAAGGAGAGCACGTTGGTGGTGAAGTAGGTCAGCTCGCCGCCGGCGACGACCAGGGTCTGCGAGACTGGATCCCACGCGTTCACGCCGTAGATATGAGGCGAAGGAGCACCGCCCGGCGAGAGCGGCACCCAAGCGCTGCCGTTGAACTCCCAACTGGCCGTATTGTTGCTCACAAGCGAGCCTGCGACGCTGAATCCCCCAGTCACGAGCACCTCGCCGAGATCTGGATCGTAGAGAGTGGACGAGCCACACAGGCTCCCGGGGTTCGTAATCCCGGGGCCGGTCTGATGGGTCCAGGTTCCGTTGGTGTACGTCCAGGTGTCCCCGAGACAGGCGCCGGCCGCGTTCATGCCCCCGAAGACGACCAGCTCCTGGCGGTCGGGATCATACGCGATCTGGGCCCAGGTCCGGACCGGTGGGGGGTTGGTCGCGGGCAGCTGGCTCCACGTGCCGCCCTTGTACAGCCACAGGTCGTTGAGCAATGCCGTGCCGCTCGGAACCGAGTTGTTGTACCCCCCGAACAGGACGACACCGCCCAGCGCAGGATCGAAAACCAAGGAACCCGCCAGTCGGCCCGGCGGCGTCGGGGAAATCTGCGCGGAGCTCCAGGTGCCGTGAGAGTAGGTCCACGTAAGGGTGGTGAAGGTGAACGGCGAGTAGGAGACGAGGCCCCCGTACATGACCACCTGCCCATCGACCGGGTCGTAGGCGAGGGCAGGGCCGTCCAGAGGTCCCGGGGTGCCATTGGTTGACTGCAAGGTCCACGCCCCGGCAGAGTAGGTCCAGGTCTGGTCGAGGTTGGTCCCGGCCCAGTTGTCTCCGCCGTAGAAGAGCAGGTAGCCGTCGCCCGCATCCCAGGTTCCCTCGGTGAACCACATGTTGGGCGGCCTCGCGCTGGTCTCGGAGCTGATGTTCCACCAGCTGGCAGAAAGCAGCTGGTGCGTAGGCGAGCCCGGTGTCCGGTGGGAGCTCGTAGTCAGAGAGTAGCTGGGGGTCGACGCGGTGCGGACGGCCGAGCTTGGGGGGGAGGTGGGCGGTGCGTCGCGAGTGCTGTGCGCAGTCGGGTGTATCGCGATTCCTGCGAGCAGCAACGTTGCAAGAAGGACAAGAACGGAGACGCCCCGACCTACCCGCACACCGGCCCGGACCACTGCAGACACCCACCGCAGAGCCGGACCACTGTACTTGAACCTCTCCGATTGAGCTGAGGGGCACCGAATCGCACTCGACAGGCCACTGCGCTCGTCGGCCCCAGCTCGGCCGCCTGGGAAAGTCGACGCACCTTGATCGCTCTCCCGTGCCCGGTGATGCCCGGCAGCCAGCTCACGGACTCAGAGCAGCTCTCGTCGCAACGGATTTGCGGTGGATGTAGATCTCCCGTCCCGTGCCTGACCCGGTGCAATTCCTCGGCATCGCCGCGGTGGTGGTGGTCGGGTGGCTGCTCATCCTCCTCAGGATGGCCCACCGAATCCCCCACGGTCACGTGGGGTTCGTCTATCTGTTCGGTGCGCTCCGGACGGTTCTTCCGTCGGGGCTGAACTTCGTGCACCCGTTCGCCAAGGTGCGGCTCGTCCAGGCCGGTACCGGAGCGAATGCCGTCCTCGGTTTGGTCGGGATCGCCGACGTCGAGCTAGGCCCGAACCATCCTCCGGGGTCCGTCCGGGTCGGGCAGCTAACGGTCCTGGCGAGATCCGCCGTGCCCGTGGGAAAAGGGACCCGAGTGTCGGTGATCGTCGACGATTGGCCGGGCGAGGTGCGCGTCATCGTCTCGGATAGCTCTCCTCAGTAGAAGGAATTCCACGAGTCATCGGTGGAGATCCGGTGCGGGCCCCTGGTCACCGCCCGTTACAAGTAGAGTTGGACACGGGGGGATTTGAACCCCCGACCTCTGCTTTGCGAAAGCAGCGATCTTCCGCTGATCTACGTGCCCAGCGGGCCGAGTCAGCTCGGCCCGGGTTTAAGGATTTGTTCCGTGGACCAGTACCGCGAGCTGGCCCGCCACGGGCCGACGACGCAGGCCCCGCTCCAATCCCGGCGTGGCAGAGCTCCGGGGACCTCCCGCAGGCGCCGGCGCGGTGGGCGCACTCCCTGCGGTCACGGTCGCGTCATCGGGCATCGTGCCGGCCGGGGGTTCTCCGCCACCGGAGGTGCGCGGTGTGCGGCGAGAACGGATCAACCGGAGGATCCGCTGGTCGGCGTCGTATCGGAACAGCTCCGCGAACCGCCCCCAATTGATGACGTTCAGCTGGAGGTCGTCGGCGGGCGCCGTAGTGAAGGCGATCAGGCGGTGCACCTCATGGTCGGAGAGCTCGTGTTCCGGCGCGCTCTCGAGCGCCCGGTCGAGGGCCTTGAAGAGCGTGGTGCGTAGCAACTGCTCGCGCAGGAGGCTCTTGCGCTCGCGGATCGAAGCGGAAACCAGCTTGCGGCCCACCGGCGTGAAGCTCACCCGGGCGTCCTTGACCCGAACGAGGCCGAGGGTCTCGGCGAAGTCGACCGACGGCAGGATCTCGTCGATCTCCAAGTCGAGGTCGTCGGCGAGTCGGGCCAAGTCGTCCTCGCCGTCGTGAGCGTCCAGGAGCACCAGCAGGCCGAGCATCTCGGTCGGGGTACACTTCGGATACTGCGTGGGCACGTTTCAGACTCCGTTCGGAAGCAACGCAGCGGTACCCGGAGGTCGGGCCTTAAGGGTTGTGATTTCAACGGAGGGCGGAGAGCCCGCCCTCGGCGCCTCCTCGGACCGGTGCACGAGCTGCTCACCCCGTGCCGGGAGGGGCGCTCGGGGCCGCTCCCGGCGTGTTCCCGGCCGAACCTTGGGTGATCAGCGTGTAGACGTAGTCGGTCAGCTCGTAGAACTCGGGACTCTTTCGGTCCCGGGGCCGCTTGAGATTGATGGGTACGCCCGCCAGCACCCGGCTGGGGCGGTGGGAAAGTACGATCATTCGGTCGGCCATCGAGAGCGCTTCCTCGATGTTGTGCGTCACCAGCACCACCGCATCGGGGGGAAGCCCGGGGTCCCGCCAGAGCTGGAGCACCTCTTCGCGGAGACTCTCGGCCGTGAGGGGATCGAGCGCGGAGAACGGTTCGTCCATGAGCAGCACGGCCGGCTCGACGGCGAGAGCGCGGGCGAGGCCGACCCGTTGGCGCATGCCGCCCGAGAGTTCGCGGGGGTAGGCTTCCTCGAAGCCGACCAGCCCGGTGACACTGACGTACTTCTCCACTTGCCGCTCGCGCCGTTCCTTTTCCCAGCCCAGCGCCTCAAGTCCCAGCCCCACGTTCTCCGCCACCGTCAGCCACGGATACAGAGCGAAATTCTGGAACACCATCGACATCTCGTGCTGGACGGAGTGGACCGGTCGACCGCGAAAGTCGATCTCGCCCGCCGACGGCTGGTCCAGGCCTTGGATCAGCCGCAGCAGCGTGGACTTGCCGCACCCGGAGGGCCCGACCAGCGCCAGGAAGTCGTTGTCGGCGACGTCGAAACTGATCCCCGCCATGATGGAGATGCGTCCGTGGTGGGAGTCGAAACTCTTCTCCACGTCCCGGACCTCGATGAGCGACACGCGAACCCTCCCTAGTCGATCCGGTACTTCTCAAGCGCTCGGCGGTACAGTGGCTTCCAGAGCAACTCGTTGAGCGCGATCACGGCCAGCACCAGCGTGAGCAGTGCCGAGACCATGAGCGGGAGCCCCGCGTTGTTCGGGTACTGCAGGCCGACGTTGATGAGTTCGCCCAGCCCGAGCACCTGGAAGGAGTGGGTGGCGCTGTAGTGGAGGAACTCGGCGATGACCAGCGTGTTCCAGCCGCCGCCGAAGGCGGTGATCGACCCGGTGACGAACGCGGGGAAGAGTGCCGGTAGCAGGAACCGCCGGTAGTACACCTTGCGAGGCAGCCCGAGCGATCGCGCCGCCTCCTCCAAGTCGGGCGGTACACCGCGAAGTCCGGAGAGGATGTTGAAGAACAGGTACCACATCATCCCGGTGGTCAGCATCAGCACCGCCGCCCCTTGGAAGCCAAAGTACGGCAGGAGCGCGAAGATGAACAGGGGAAACAGCGCCGTCGCCGGTACGCTCGCGACCACCTCGACCACCGGTAGCCCGAGCCGAGCCACCCTCGGTCGGCTCGAGATCCAGATGGCGAGCGGCAACGCGATCGCCAACGAGATCAGGTAGGCCGCACCTACGCGGGAGACCGAGTAGAGCAGCGCGAGCGGGAGCAGCCGGATCTGGTCGGCCACGGCCGGTGCGATCGGCGTGGCGTAGACGTGGTAGATCGCCACGGTGAGGGCGATGAGCAGGAGCCAGACCATCACGAGTATCCCCCCGATCACGAGGGTGCGCGCCAGGGCCCCCACCCGCGAGGGGGCCCCTTCCCGCCGCTTGGGGCGGGGTACGAGGCTAGCCACGGTCAGGAACGGGCTCCCGACCCGCGTCACGCCCGTGCGGACGTACCGAACGACGGCTCCGGCGGCGCGTCGGAGTGGAACCGGCGGACCTCGCCGGGTGATCGTCCCTTCGGAGGCACCGCTCGGGGCGGTGTCGTACCGGAACCGCTCGGCCCATCGGCTCAACGGTCGCCACAGGAAGATGTCCAGCGACGCGACGAGCGCCACGAGGAGGAAGAGCCCGGCCACGAGCGCCGCGGTGTCGCCCGAACTCGCGGCGAGTAGGAGGAAGCTGCCGATCCCCGGCAGCACGGTCCTGGAGCTCGAGACGGAGATGAATTCCGCCGCGACGAGAAAGTACCAGCCGCCCGTCCAGGACAGGATCGAGTTGTACACGAGGCGGTTCGCCGTGGCGGGTAGGAGCACGCGCCGCAGCCGCTCGCGGCCGGTGAGATTGAACGAATCGCTCGCCTCCTTGAGCTCGATCGGGAGGGTCTTGATCGACTCGTAGACCCCGAAGGCCATGTTCCAGGCCATCGAGGTGAAGATGAGGAAGATCGAAGCGAAGTTCGGCCCGACGATGCTGTTGGGGCCGGTCAGCCCGACGAAGAAGACGATCGCCACCGGGAAGAAGCCGAGGATGGGCACCGACTGGAGGATGTCGAGGACCGGCAGCAGGATCCGTTCGGCCGAACGGCGGGTGGCGGCGTAGTAGCCGTAGCCGAGAGCGAATCCGAGCGAGAGGCCGTAGGCCAGCAGCATCCGCAGGAAGGACGCACCCAGGTCGACCGCAGCGAGCGGCAACTGGCTGCCCACGGCGTGGGCACCCGGCAGGAGGCTCAGCGCGAGCGTCGGCCCGGCGAGTACGACGACCGCCCCGACCGCTACCGTCCAGCGCCGCGAGGCCAGCGGCGCCCAGCGTGTCGTGCGCGCCGAACTAGCGGAGTACCCATGCGAGCGCATCGACGGTCTCCTCGAGACACCCGTTCTCGGACCGACGACTCCCGCAACCCCGGCGGCGCATGGTGCGGAGTCCGACGGAGTCCGGCTATATCTCGATGTGGGCGGGTCGAGCGCGTTTCCGCGGGTAATGGGTCAGATGCCGGCGGGCGTCAAGCAACGCTGTGGGCTGACTGCAACTCGGTCCCCGGTCGGCGGAGCGCGGGCGGGCGCCGCGAAGGATCCTTGGATCGCCCCCCGCGCCGGTGCGCGTCCAACTTTCAACGGGAACGACAGGACGGGTGCTTCGCGGCGCGCTCGAGTTTTGCCGAACGGGGATTTCTGACTCCAGGGCGGTGCATCCTTTCCACGGGAGAGCGGGCGGGGGCGCGCCGTCTCAGGCAGCGCTCATCGGTCGGCGCCGGCAGAATCCGCAGGTCCCCTCGTCCGAGTGGGAGGGGCAATCGAAGGGATCATCCACAGTCCGAATCCCTCGCTTCCCGTATCGTCGGTAGGGTCGCCCCGCGCCAGCCGTCGCAGTTCGTCCTCGATGTGCTGCCGTTCCGTGATGTCCTGGGCGGTTCCGGAGATCCTCGTGACCTCCCCCTCCTCCACGCGGGCGACCTGGATCGTGTGGAGCAAGGTGCGCACCTTCCCATCGGGAAGTAGCAAGCGATACCTCTTCGGCGCCGCCGGCAGGCTCGTGAGCTCCGGGCCGCGCAGCCCCGCCCGAACGTCCCCCAGAAATGCGGCGCGGTCGTCGGGGTGGACCCGTTGCACGGCGTGGTCGAGCACCACCGGGAAGCGTTCCTCACCGTAGCCGAACATCGGGTACATCTCCTCCGACCAGATCATCTTCTGCGTTCGCGCGTCAAAGCTCCACATCCCCACCTTCGCGAGCGACCTCGCCGAGTCGAGTTCGGCGGTCCGGTCCCGGAGCATGCGCTGGAGCTCCTTTCGCGCATGGTAGAGCTCGCCCTCGAGCCGACGGTGGCGCAGTGACTCGGCGGCGATGAGCAACGCCGTCACCGCCACGGACCCGGCGAAGATTCGCAAGGCCAGCAGCGCCACTCCGGGCGGGAGGGTGGCGAACGGTCCATCCCCTGCCACCGTCGCGACGATCGCCACGGCCGAGACGGTAGTCACCGAGGTAGTGGCTCCGAGAGGCCCGAATCGGAAGGCGCCCCAAGCAATGGGAGGTATCACCAGGAAGATCAGGGGATATCCGCCGAGGAGGGCGGTCGGGCTTCGGGCGAACACCAGGAGGGCGACGATGACCGTGAGCGTCCCCACCGCGAGCGCCTCGGCAGGTCCAGGGCGGTCGAGGATCGGCGCGGGGCTCGAGACCCGTTGGGCAACCGCGAGGAGGAGGGGAGTCACCTCGATCGCTCCGATGGCGTCCCCCAGCCACCAGGGCGTCCAGACACTGAGAAAGCTCCCGAGCGACGCGTGGTGCCCGAGGATCAGGCTGCCCGTACCGATCGTCGCGGCGACGGTGGACGCCAAGAGTCCGGAGAAGAGGACGAAGGTGAGCACCTTCCTCGGGTGGGTGAAGGCATGCTTACCCGAGGCCAAGCGGACCGCGAGGTAGGCGCCGACCAGCGCCTCGAGGGTGTTCCCCGAGGCGATCCCGAGGCTGCTGCCGAGATCCCCGGTGGTTGTGAGGTTGACTAGGAAGGCTCCCGCGAAGACGGCCGGCCAGAGCTCTGCCCCTCCCAGCAAGAGGGCGGCGATCGCGATGCCCGTGGGAGGCCAGACGACCGAGACGCTGGAGTTCCCTACGGCCAGGAGGAGCCCGATCTTTCCGGCGAGGAAGTACGAACTTCCGAGCGCGAGCAGGGAAAGTACGAGCCGCGCCGCCGGGGTCCGGGTCCACGCAAGCGGTCCCCGCCGATGTTCAGGTCCGTCCTTCGTTGCCATGAACGAGGCCTCGGATCATGCCCGAATTTCGAGCAGTCCGACGCTGGCTGAACAAACCTAGTCTCGATTCACACACAATAAGGTATCGAAATATTCTTTACCCGCGCCCAAGCACGCCTCGACGGTATCGGGTAGCGAGGGGGCTGCCCGAACAGCATTCTCCAGGGGCATCGGTTTGGCCCGTTGGGGCGCCAGGGCACCTCCTGGCGTGCGGTCGGCACCGTCCCGCACAGAAGGTCACCGGCTGGTGAAGGGGAACCTTCCGTGTGTTGTGCCCGCTGGCCAGCGGCGGTCCACGCTGCGAAGGGAGTCGGGTCGCTACTCCGCAACCTGCTCGGGCGGGACCTAACACCGAGGAGAGCAGTTCGGCCCCGATCTCCGCTCAGGTCGATGCAGTTCGTCCACTGGGGTTCCGTCGCGCGAGAACCCTTATACTCGGAACGCCCGTCCGCCGACTGTAGCCCCGTAGTGTAGTGGCCAATCATGCGAGACTCTGGATCTCGCGACGCAGGTTCGAAGGACTTCGGCGTCGCCGGCGCCGTGGGCCGAAACTCCTGCCGGGGCTACTCGGGAGCCTCGGCCGTTCCTCGGGTTCTTTTGCGGGGGTGCTCCAGCTCGGCCAAGGTGCTCGTCCTACCGGGGAGTACGGCCAGCGAGGCAGGGCTTAGGACCCTGTTGCCTAGGGCATGCGCCGGTTCAAACGCGGCTGGGTTCACCACCCGGCCGCTGGAACTCCGGCCCCCCGCATCCGCGCCGAACCTCGAACGGTAGCGGGACTCGGTCGACCGTGGAGATCCCGTCGGTCCGCCCGCCCGAGGAGCTACTGCGCCTTCGGCCGGAGGAGGCGGACGAGCTGATCGACCGTCTCGAGGCCGAGGTGCCGGTAGCAAGCGGCAGCTTCGACCTGCCCGGTCCCCCGGCCGTCGAGGCGATCGTGATCGGGGACACCCACGGCGATTGGCGCAGCACCCAGGCGGCCGCGCGCCGGTTCTTGGAAAACCCCGGTGAAAAGTGCTTCGTCGGACTGGGGGACTACATCGACCGTCCGCCGGAGGACTGTCCGAACGGTTCGGTCGCCAATCTGCTCTATCTGCTGAGCCTGCGGGCCGCCTACCCGGACCGCGTCTTCCTGATCCAGGGCAATCACGAGACCTCCCGGCGATTCCCGGTGCTCCCCCATTCGCTGCCCGAGGAAGTGGACGACCTCTGGGGCCCCGAGGAGGATCGGTACTCGCGGCTCATGGGACTCGCGGAGCGAGGCGGGTACGCGGCCTTGTCCCCGGGCGGCGCGTACCTGGCCCACGCCGGCTTTCCCACGGAAGCTCCCGCCCGCGAGTGGCGGGCGCGACTTGCCGAGGGGGCCGATGGCCCGGTGTTGGACGTGGTCTGGCGCTCGGCCGACGCCTCGCGGATCGACCGGGGATTCCTCCCCTCCTTCACGGAGCGGGAACTGGAGAGCTTTCTCGGCGAGGTGGGAGCCTCGGTGTTCCTGCGGGGGCACGACCCCGACCTCACGGGCCGTTCGAGCTACCACCACCGCTGCCTGACGATCCACACCTCGCGGCTCTACGAGCTGTACGGCGGCGTGCTCATCGCCCGTCTCCCTCTCGACCGGGCTGTGCGCTCGAGCGAGGACATTCGGCTAGAGCATCTCGAGACCGAGGGACGCCGTAGCTATCCGGAGCCCTAGCGCTCCACCGCCTCGGCCGGGGGCGCGGACTCGCTCCGCTCCTGCGCGCGCACCGCTTCCGGGGTCGAGCAGGCGGCGAAGGCCGCGAGCGCTGAACCGTTGAGGCGCCAGAACTCCGGCCCTCCCGCGAATCCATCGAGGAGCGACTCGGCGCGGTCTCTCTGTCCGAGCAGGAACAGCGCCGCGGCGAGCGCCTCGGCGGTGTTCAGCTCCGCCCAGCGACCGAAGTGCTGAGGGTTCGTGGCGCGCAGGAACGGCAGTCGACGCCGGTGCGGCTGGCCCCCGAGGCCGGGCAAGCCGGCAGGGAAGCCGCCGCGTAGCCCGATCCGGTTCCAGGAGCAGTCCACCGCGAGCAGACCGTCGACTCGGGCTCGCTCCCGGTCGAGGGAGGAGAGTGGAGTTGCCGCGCGAGGGTCGAGCAGAATCGGATAGCCGCCTCGCGGGCGCGTGCGTCCGGCGGGCTGAGCAAATCCCCCGGCCACGAGCCTTCGGCCGGTGCAGACCCGATGATGGTCCTCTCCTGCGAACAGCAGAAAGAGCGGGAACGGCGACTCGGTCCTACGCGGGTGGTTCGGCGTACTCCCGGAAGATCCCATGGAGGTGCCGGGTGAGATCCAACGCCTCGGACCACGGTCGCTGCCAGAGGTTGCGGCCGAAGATGATGCCGGTCGCTCCCGCGTCCATCGAGGAGCGCACCTTGGCGAGCAGCTCGGCATCGCCGACCTTCTCGCCACCGGAAACGAGGACGAGCGCCCTACCGGCGCTCTGGACCACCTTGCGGAAGGCCTGGTCGGGGGAGAGCTGGAGCGTGGAGTACGGTGCGGGGCTCTCCCGGTCCTTCTCCGAAGCCACAGGATAGTTGATCTTCACGATATCCGCCCCGAGCTCGAGGGCGACCCGAGCGGCGTAGTCGATGGCGTACAAGCTCTCCTTGCCCCCCTTCTTCGCGACGGAGTCGCCCCGCGGATAGGCCCAGACGATGAGCGGCATGCCGAACCGGTCGCAGTCGGACCGCACCCGATGGAACTGCTCGAAGTCCCGGTCCTGGGCCGAGGAGCCGACGTAGACCGTGTACCCCACGGCGTCGGCGCCCAGTCGGACCGCGTCTTCGACCGTCCCGGTGAGCGCGGAGAACGCCTGGGTGTCCGGCGGGATGGCGGTCTTGCCGTTCAGTTTGAGGATGAGCGGCACGACGCCGGCGTAGGCCGGGTAATACTTTTTCGCGAGACCGATGTGGACGGCGATGGCCGAGAACTTCCCCTCCCGCGCCAGTCGGAACTGGTAGTCCGGGTCGAGCGCCTCCGGATTCGCGAAGAAATCCATCGGACCATGCTCGAGCCCCTGGTCGATGGGGAGCACCAACAGCGTGCCACCGCCCGGTCCGTGCTGGTAGAGGAGTCGCTGCAGTCGGGTGCGCTTGCCGGGAGCCAGGTGGAGCGAATCCAAGGATGGACGGCGGCGCGCCGAGGTGGAGCCGTGCGAGGCGCCGGCAGAGCCGCCGGCGGCGTGGGTGCCGGCGGAGGGAGCTGCGTCGACCACGGGCCTCGGCCGCATCACTCGGACGGCCCATTTAACGGTGCGCAGCAGTCGTGCCCGGCCGAGGCGCGCGAGCGCTCTGAACGTCATCCGTCGTCGTGGGTGGGCTTAAAGCGGGCCGCCCGCCTCTAGTGGCTGAACTGCGAATGCGACCCCGCTACGTGTACACCGCGACGGTCGTGATCGACCTGCTGCTGGTAGGGCTCAACGGATTCGTGGCCCTCGTTGGGGGCAGCCGGATCGTACTGTCGGAGGCGGTCTTCAGCGCCGCCGACCTCCTCGGCAGTGCGATGCTCCTGTGGGGTCTCGTGGTCTCCCTGCGACCGCCGGACGAGAACCATCCGTTCGGGCGAGGGAAGGAGCGGTTCTTCTGGGCGTTTGCCGCCTCGCTCGTCACCTTCTCGTTGACGGGGCTCGGTGTCTTCCTCGTCGGCTTCCAACAGTACTCCGATCCCCACGTGGTCAGCGACGTGGGGCTGGGCCTCGTCGTCGTCGGAGCGACGCTGGCGGCGAGTGCCGTGGGGATCCTGATCCTGCTGCGGGAGCTGCGCTCGACCCACGAGTCGCTGTCGAACTTCCTCATCTCGACCCAGCTCGGGCTCAAGACGGTCTTCTACCAGGATCTCATCAGCGCCGTCGCCTCTGCCGTCGCCTTTGGCGGGCTGGCGGCCCTCTATCGGACCGGTAACGGCGTCTTCGACGGCCTCACCACGATGGGGGTCGGGTCGATCCTGGTCGCGACCGGCTTCCTGTTGGCGGCCGAGAGCCGCGAACTCCTGGTGGGCAAGGGGATCACGGCCGAGGAGGCCAGGGAGATGCTCTCGTTGGTGGCCCGGGCGCCGCGGGTGCGGAAGGTCCGTACCTTCCAGTCCATGATGCTCGGACCGGACGAGATCCTGTTGGCGATACGGATCAACTTCCAGGACGGGTTGACGACCGATCAGATCGAGGCGGAGATTGACGAGATCGGCGGGTTCCTGCGGCGCAAGTACCCGAAGCTCCGCCACATCATCATTGAACCGGAGTCCTGAGCGGCGGCGCCGACGGTCGGCGCGACTCGATCACCCAGCCCAGTGTCAGCGCGGCGAGGCTCACTCCGACCGCGCCGAGGAACAGGTCGATCCCTCGGACTCCCCAGGCCGAGAATAGCGTAGCGCTGCCAGCCAGTCCCACGATCATCCCGGCCGACACGACGAGCGAGTAGAGCGCCATCGTCGTACCCCTCGTGATCCGGTGACTCAAGTCGGTCAGTTGCGCCAGCGCGGCCGGGCCGTAGGCGAGCGCGGCGACGGCACTCAC
The DNA here is from genome assembly GCA_022749995.1 of Thermoplasmata archaeon. Classification (GTDB taxonomy): domain Archaea; phylum Thermoplasmatota; class Thermoplasmata; order Lutacidiplasmatales; family UBA184; genus JAKIVR01. The sequence goes on from JAKIWO010000014.1 coordinate 23,928, forward strand.
CCCGGCCGCACCGAGCAGCCAGGGCTGGGCACCGTACTGCGCGATGAGGCCGACCGAGGTGAGCACTCCGAGGAACCCGGCGGTGCCCACGAGCATGAGCCGCAACCGGCCGAACCGGTCGGCGAGCCTACCGTAGCTCGGCTGGGTGAGCAGCAACAGCAGTCCGCCTCCCCCAATGATCGCGGCGAGTTCGGTGGGCGGGACGCCCACGCCGGACGCCGCGCTTCCGAGGTAGACGAACCCCGCCCCGAGCAGCAGGTAGATGGTGAACCACGGAAGGGTCACGAACAGCACTTCGCGTCGCAGCACCGCCTCCTTGAGCAGACCCAGGCTCACGCTCGTTAGCCGCGGCGCCTCTCGGACCGACCGAAGCTCGTAGCGCGCGAAGAGGAAGCCGGCCGCGAGCAGGACGGCTCCGAACCGGAAGACCCACGGCAGGTCCGCGTTGGGCAGGGTGCCGAGCAAGGCGAAGCCGACCGCGAAGCCGAGCACCCAGCCCAGCAGATTGACCGCATCGAATCGGCCCATCTCCCACCCACGTTCGGTCCGCTCCGACGCGTCCCCGACGGCGGCGAGGCTCGCCGCGAGGATGGCGCCGCTCGCCACCCCGAAGAGCAGGTTCCCGACCCCGAGCCAGCTGGGGACGCGCGTGAAGGAGAGGGCCAGGAACAGCACGAGCGCGGCCACCGTTCCGGAGAGCAGCACGGGGCCGCGGCCAAACCGGTCGGCGTGCATCCCGGAGAGCAGGACGGTCGACAACTCCCCGATGGGCGAGGCCGCGGTGACGAGGCCGACTAGCCCCACCTCGCCCCCGACGAGCCCGGTAGAGTGACCTTCGAGGTAGGCCGCGAAGACCGAGACGGTCAAGCCAAAGGCGAACCGGACGAAGAAGGTCGCGCCGAACACCGCGCGGAGCAGCTGCGGCGCACCCTCTGGCACCGCGGGTGTCGGGGGCGCGGCCAACCCCTAGCTCCGGTCGGAGCGGGTCTCGATGAGCTCGATCCAGATGTCGTTCGGGTCGAGCAGGAACGCGAGCCGGCCGGAGCCGCCGCGAAGCTGGTACGGTTCCTTGGCCACCCGGACACCTTGCGCCTTGGCCCGGGTGAGGAAGGCATCCAGGTCCGGCACTTCGAACGCCAGGTGGTCGAGCTGGTCCCCCGCCTCGTACCCGGTCTTGTCCTGCCAGTACGTGAGCTCGACCCGCCCGCCGCTCGCTGGGTCCCGCACGAAGGCGATCTCGGCCCGATTCTCGGGGATGGGGTGCCGGCGCTCGAACTCGAGACCGAGGACCTCCGTGTAGAACCGGAGGCTCTCCTCGAGGTTCCGGACGGTGATCGAGGTGTGCAACAGCCGCACGTTCGCCTGGGGGAGGAATGGAGTTCCGTGCAGGTATGAATCTGCTGGCCGTGCGGCTACGGATGGCCGAAGCAGACCCGCACGGGTTCCTCGCCGGGAGTGCGATTGGACTCGACGCGCACGAATCCCACCCGCTCGAACTGGAAGCTCTGCCCCGCCGTCGAGTCCCGAAGCGCGCGCTCCCCGCGCCCGGAGCGGTGCGTCCCGTCGAGGCCCAGCATGTCGACGGCCACAGCACCGGACTCCGCCACCCACTGGATCCGAGGGAGCTTCTTGTTCGCTAGGGTGGTGAACTGGGCCGAGACGACGGCTCCGCTGCCGCCCTCGGGCGGCTCCGCGGGGAGCCGAACATTGAGCAGGTCCTTGAGCCGGATCTCGGCTCCCACGTGGCGCACCAGCTCTGCCCGGGGGAGCCAGTACGGGCCGCTCGCGGTCACCGAGCGGATCCCCAGCTCCGGGTGGTCCGGGTGGTTGGCGAGCTCGAGCGGCTCGAGCAGGGGCGCCCCCTCCACCTCGAGGCGGACCGGGTCCGGTACGAACGCTCGGCGCGGAGTGACGGCGTCGATCAACTGGCGGTTCTCGGCATAGAGCGTCTCGGCCGGCACCTCGATGTCCGAGAGGGACAGGCCGAAGGAGAGCGTGAATCGGCGCAAGGCCTCCGGGTGGATGCCGCGTCGCTCGAGCGAGTCGATCGACCAGGTACGCGGGTCGGCCCAGCCGTCGAACTCGCCGCTGCGGACCTCCGCGACGGACTTGCTCTTGGAGATCTTCGCCTCGCGGACCCGCAGGAGCCCCCAATGGAGGAACGGCGGGCCCTGGATCCCGAGCAGCCGCCAGATGAACTCCTCCATCCGGTCCTCCACGACGAGATCCTTCCCCCGCAGCACGTGGGTCACGCCGAGCTCGACATCGTCGACCGCCCAGGAGAATTCGAGCATCGGCCAGACCCGATACTTGCGGCCCACGCGCGGGTGGTCGAGGTCGCTGACGCGCATCAGTACGCGATCACGGAAGGCCGGATCGGGGTCGGCCAGGTCGGTGCGCAGGCGCAACACCGCCTCGCCCGGTGCATACCCACCGGCGAGCATGCGCTCCCAGCCCTCGACCGTGGCCTCCAGGGACTGGGAGCGCTCCGGACAGGCTCGACTGGCCTCGCGATTCTCGCGGAGCCGCTCGGCCGGACACACGCACACGTACGCTCCGCCGCGGTCGATCACGCGGCGGGCCCAGGGGTAGAACCTCGGGATACGGTCGGACTTGTAGTACACCTCGTCCGGCGGGACGCCCGCGATGTCGAGGTCGTGCCGGATGATATCGAACATCGCCGGGTCGACCCGCTTCTCGGCCGAGCCGATCGTGTCGTCGAACACCAGGTAGAGCTTGCCCGCGTACCTTCGGCGGTACTCGTCGTTGACGTACAGCATGCGGGCGCTCCCGATGTGCAGAGCGCCGTTCGGGAACGGGGCGAGCCGGAGCACGACGCTGCCCGGGATAGCCCCCGGCAGCGGGGGGAGCTCCGGCCGATCAGTTCCGGCGGGTCGCTCGTTCGCCGCGGGTCCGCCGAGACGGGCCAGTTCGCCAGCTCGCGACTCGGCCGACAAGGCACCCACCTCGGCCACGACTCGGGCCACCAGGGAACCCAGTTCACCGGAGCGCGGCCGGAGGGCCGGGTCGGTGGCGAGCAGGCGGGCCAGCACAGGGCCTGGCCGCGCGGAGCCCTCGTGTTCGAGAGCATTGGTCAGGGCGAGCCGGCGCACCCGTAGCTCGAGTTCGTCGGTCATGGGGGCGTCGGGCGCGCCGTGGGGGGCCCGCGTAATACGGTTACGCCGATGCGTGGCCGCGCGCGAACCTCGCGGAGGGCCGACTCGCTTCCACCGCGTCGGCCAGCGTGAGAGAACCTTCGAGGACCCGGACCGCCAAGGAGCGGGGAATCGTGTGAGTACCCCCGCTCGAGATCCGCGACAGCCGCTGGAGATTGGCGATTTCTCCTGGTCGAATCTCGAGTCCCACCGGTCCCCGCACCGCCCGCCCGGGAATTTTCGCGATCCGTCGCGCCGCCGCTGCGTCGCGGTGGCCCCGAGAACCCCCCGTGGTGGTCCCCCGCTCATCCACGACCTCGATGGAGTGTGTCACCTCCCACAACGCGTTGACGATGCGAGTGCGAAAGAGTCGATCCCCCATCCCGACGCGGTAACGGAACGACCGTGACGGGAACCGGCCATGGAGCTGGGCGGCGAAGCTCGCCACCGCCTCTGGCCGCGGCATGCTCCCCTCGGCGATCGCCGTCTCGCCGGCGAGCACCGCGTACCCGGGGGCCGGTCCGGAATCGATTCCGACGAAGAGCTCCTGCGAGCCTTCGCGCGCGAAGGTGGCGATCTGAACCGTTGCGAACAGACTGGCTCTCTCGGCGCCCGGTTCGACACCGAGCACGAGCGGATGGTCGATGCTCGAGGACTCCGCAGCGGAAGTGAGCACCGCGGCGACGCGCTCCGGGATCCGTTCGCCGGGCAGCAGGCTGACGATGGGGATCCGGAACTCCCGCAACATCCCCACGAGCTCCGCGTACAGAGCGGGGTCTCGCGTCATGAGGGCGATGCACCGGGACCGCAACGCGCCCGAACGGCCAAATACGCCGATATAGTTTCTCACCTGTGTCGGCTTGCTCGCAGTGCGGAGCGGAGGTTCCGGCGGACCTGCTGTTCTGCCGGAACTGCGGGGCCACCGTCATTTCGGTTCCCGCGGGCGCGGTCAGCTCGGCGCCCACTCCTACCTCGGGTGGCCCACCCACTCCGGAGCCGGGACCCGCTCCCTGGAGGGATACCGTCACTTCCGACGAAGCCCCGCCGACGGTCGCCCCGCCGGCCGAGTGGATCCCTCCGCGGCTCGCCGGGCGAGCGAAGCACTGTCGGGTCTGCAACACGCTGATATCTTGGGCCGCGGCCTACTGCCCCGCATGCGGGGGGGCCCAGGCGGTGCCCGGCGCGGCCGTCGCGGCCGACGCACCTCCGAGATGATCCGGATCGCCGGAGAGAGGATCAACCATCTCTTTGCGCTCGCCGAAGTCGAGTCGCGGGCGCCGGGCGGGCCACTGCCGGACCGATACGTCCGACTCGCGCGGCGGATTGGAGCACGGTACAACGTCCGCGTACCCGCCTCCTACCGCGAGCGGTACTGCCGATCCTGCTCCGTGTACTGGGTGGAAGGCCGTACGGTTCGGACTCGGCTGCGAGGTGGGGGACGCAGCCGTACGTGCCTTCGGTGCGGAGCTGTCTACCGTCGCCGTGTCGCGGCGAGCCGCGCCACCGGCGCACCGCTGCCGGTCGGTTCGCCCACCGAGGCGCTCCCCGAGGAGCCCCAACTCTCCTTCGACGAGGGCGAGGAAGAAGCGCGAGCTGAACTGGAAGAGGGAGAGGAAGGAGAATAAGCGGGAGCCACCCTCCCAAGCTCCAGCGCCGGGGTAGCCGAGCGGCCAAAGGCGGCAGACTCAAGATCTGCTCTCGCAGGAGTACCCAGGTTCGAATCCTGGCCCCGGCACGAGCCGCCTTCGAGGTGGGGGCGCCTTCGGAATGCAACATGGTTATCTCCCAACGCACTTCGGCGGAAGTATGGCGCTCTGTGACGGCGCTCACCGGATGCTTGACCCCCTCGCAAACGGTCCAATTCACGTGGGAGTTCTGCCGGGCTGGACACGCGTCCAAGGGAAGACCGCGTGGTACGTCGTCCAGGGCCCGACCGCGGGCCTGGCCGCGGCTTGGACCGAGTTCCACCGCAAGGTTGCGGTCGCTGCGCCGGGACGGCCCGACGGTCCCCCGGGCTACGTCTTCGCTTGCCGCCCCGAAGATCACGCGGGTGCAGCCGACTCGAAGGTCCTGACGATCATGTACCTCCCGC
>JAKIWO010000015.1 GCA_022749995.1 Thermoplasmata archaeon
CGTTCGGAGTGTAGACGTTGAGGATCTTCGAGCCGGCCATCGGTCCCTCGGTGACTTCGATCAGCACCGCCAGCGGGGGCACCGCGGTGATCTTGTTCTCGACCTTGACCCAGTTGCCGTTCATGTTCTGTTCCATCTTGACGCGGACCGTGTGGTCGTCGATGACCTGCATGTCGTGGTTACGGCTCGACTTGTGCGCCCCGCCGTGCTCCTGGCTCTGAAGGTACTTCCACACGACGTCGATCGGCGCGTCGAACTGGCTGCCCTCGTCCTTGATGTGCACCATGAGGCAGCGCAGCGACGCGGTCTATATGATTCGGACGGGAACCAAAGTATACTTCACCGACTCGGGTAGGACGACGGGCACCCGGGCGCCGTGAGAGTTATCGGGAGCGTCCGGTTGGGGGCGGTGCCATGGCCCGCGCCGACCTCCACCCCACGACGCCCAACCCCACGCCGGGCGTGCCGGCGGTCCCGATGGAGTCCTGCCCGATCTCGGCGACCCTCGGAACGCTCGGCCGCAAGTGGACGCTGACCATCCTGCGCGACATCGCCTTTTCCCCGGAGGCCAGTTTCACGAAGATACTCCACAACAATCCTGGATTGCGGCAGCGCACGCTCTCGCTGCGGCTCAAGCAGCTGGCGGGCGAGCAGCTGATCGAGAAGGGGCCGCCAATCAATGGCAACCGCCACCGATCCTACCGGCTGACGAGCAAGGGGGAGCAGGTATGGCCGGTCCTGACCACGCTCATGCAGTATGGCCTGCAGAACCACGCCGAGGTCGTATTCGCCGACGGCCAGCCGCGCAACGTCGAGGAGGTCTTCCCGCACGCGACCGAGCTGATGCTCGGACGCTTCGACCTGCGCCGCCGCAGCCCGTCGGATCCCGTGAACTGACGGCCCCCTGGGGTGGGACGGACCAGCTAGAGCTGCGCCGGCGGAGCATCAGCCGGCGGACCCACACTGAGCTCGGGCGCACGGCTTGCTCCCGACGCCGGGTCCACAGGAGAGGGCGCTCCGGAGGCCGCGGGGGAGACCCCGAGCTTCTGCTCCAGGATCCGACGGATTTCCTCCGGTCGGGTAGATGCCAGTCCGAAGTACTCGGCAAACGCTCGTGTGGTCTCCAGCTCCAGTGTCGAGCCCTTCGGCTCGGCACGGATAAGTCCGGTAGAGCGAAGTCGCCCCACCTCCTCGTACGTGCACTCTCCGAGCATCTTGACGAGCTGGCTCTGGAGCAGGGGCTGGTGGTAGGCGATGAGCGTGAGCGCCTTGAGCGTTCGCGGCGCGAGTTCGGTGGGGGTCACGGGGCGGGCGACCTCGAGGAACGGCTCCCGAAGCTGGAGCGTGTACCGATCTCCCACGTGGGCGAGCTCGAGTGCGGTCTGGCGCGCACCGTAGGTCTTCTGGAGGGCGCGCAGCGCTTCCTGCAGCGCCGGTGGGTCGGACACGCGCAGCGTCTCTCCCAATTCGTGGACGGACAGCGGATGACCGGCGGCGAACAGGACCGCCTCGACCCGCAGGGCGAGTTCGTCGACCTTGACCGCCATCTAGCTCGCCTCCGCGGTGCGCTCCGGTCGGGCGGCCAGCTTGCGTACGAGGAGCAGCTCCGAGCCGGCGGGCTCCTGCTGCTGCAGCTCGATGGCCTGCTCCCGGGCCAGGAAGAGGCAGGCCAGGAACTCGGCGACGAGCCGGTCGCGGCCGTGGCCCCGCCGCCAGAGCGACAGGAACGGGAACGGATCCTCGATCGGATGGCGCAGGCAAAGTTCCCAGGCGTCGACGAGATCCTGCTCGGGGATGTCGCCGTGGACGAGCACCTGCGGGGGGGCGCGTTGCTCCTCCCGTAGCCGCTCGCGCAGGCCGTCGATCCGCAGCGAGCGCCGGGCCTCCTCCTCGGCCTGTCCGAAAGCGTGCACCAACTCCAGGAGGCTCACCGGCCGAGTTTCGGAGTGGCGGATCATCTGCTCGAGCGGTGGCGCTTCGGGGGAACCGAGCACCGTGCTCGTCACGTCCACCGCTTCGGGCGTGGCGAGGTCCGCCAGATAGCTCTCGTCCTCGAATCCGGGGCCCGCCTCCTCGGGGGAGGGGGTGGTCGGCAGCATCCGCTCCCGCTCCTTGAGCAGCTCCTCCGATTGGAGGCAGAGGATGCTCCAGGCCATGTACAGCAGCCGCCCCGAGACGGCGAAGTTCACCTCGCCCTCCGACCGGATCCGGGCGAGGTACTGTTCGGTGAATCGGACGAGGTCGATCTCCCACGGGTCGAACTCCTCCTCCATGACGAGCTCGAACAGCAGCGCAGTCGCCTTCTGGAACGGGTCGGCGATGACGATGTGGAGACCGTCCTTGACTTCACGGACGAGGCCCAGATAGCGCTCGAGCAGTTGCTCGCGCGCCTGGTCGCCCCGGACCTCCTCTCCGATCAGGGAGCGGTGAAAGACGAGGTAATCTAGCACCCGCTGCGCTGCTTCGACCGGCACCGGCCCTGCGGCGGAAGCATCGGTGCCCGGCGCTACGGCCTCGAGGCTCATGCCGCGGCCCCGGGCGCGAGCATCGGCGGGGCTTCCGGCCGCTGGCGCTCATCAACGTCGACGATCTCGTCGAGGTGCATCCCGACGACGCGCGAACACCCGTCGCCGTGCATCGTCACGCCAAAGAGCGTGCTGGCGAACTTGAGCGTCACTTTCCGCAGTGAGATGACGATGAACTGCGCCCGCTCGGCGTTGCGCCGGAGCATCCGGCCGACGTTCTCGGCGTTGACGCCGTCGAGCGACATGTCCACCTCGTCGAAGACGTAGAGCGGGCTCGGGTCGTACCGCTGGAGCGCGAAGACGAACGCGAGGCTGGCGAGCGATTTCTCTCCACCGGAGAGTTGCTCCAACCGGAGAACCGTCTTCCCTACCGGTCGCGCCTTGATCAGCAGACCGCCCGCGATCGGGTCGGCCGGGTTCTCGAGGGCGATCTCCCCCTCTCCCCCACCGGAGAGCTCCGCGTAGATCTCGTGAAAGCGCTCGTTGACGCCGCTGACGACGGTCGTGAGCTTCTCCCGCTTCTTCTGCTCGAGCTCGGAGACGAGCCCTTTCAAGTCGTGCTCTTCCGTCGTGATGCGATTCACCTCGCCCTCGAACTGGTCGAGGCGGGCCTTTTCCGCGTCGTACTCCTCGAGCGCCCGCAGGTTGACCGATCCCAGGCTCTCGAGCTGAGCTGCGAGCAGCTGGATGCGCCGGCGAAGCTCCTCGGGGGCGAGGGCCGGCCCCTCGCCCTCCTCGGACTCGGGGATCTCCTTCGCGGCCGCTTCGACCTCGCGGAGATGCAGCTCGGCCTGCGCGAGACGAACCCCCTCGTTCTGTTCCATGACCCGACGGGTGCGCAGGACCTCCTGCGCCCGGGCCAGCCGCTGGACCAGGTCGAGCTGTTGGGTCTCGAGCTTGCGCTTGCGCTCCGTCAATCCCTCCGTGGCGTGAAGGCGCTCCTGCTCGAGCTGCTTGAGCTTCTCGAGCTCGGTGCGCCGTTCGTCCTGCTTCTTCGTGAGTTCGGTCGACTCCTGTTGGCGCCGTGCCCGCTCGGCAACGGCGGTCGCGTGCTGAACCCCCAACTCGTCCAAGGCCCGGTGGGCGTTGGCCAGATTGGCCCGGACCGCCTCACGGCTGTTGGAGAGGGTCAGCTGCTCCTGGGTGGCCGCCGAGTGGGCCTCCTGGAGCGAGCGGATCTTGCCGGAGACCGCGCCCGGAAGGCGCTGCATGTACTGTTCGTTGAGTCGGGCGAGTTCCGCCTCGACCCCGCGCTTGGCGGCCTCGAGCTCCGAGAGCGCAGTGGTAGCCAACGCGAGGGCACGGTCGGCGGCTTCGCGGGCATGGGCCGCGTCGGCGGCTCGCTTCCGTGCTTGAGTGACCTTCTCGCGCGCGGGGGGAAGCTGCGATTCCAGTTGCTGGAGCGCCGACCCTTGGGCCTGAGCCTCCCCGGATCGCTTGGCCAGTTCCTCGGAGAGCGCGCGCACCTGCTCCTGCAGGGCCGTCAGTTGTTGGCGGACGCTCGACTCCTCGGAGCTCTTTGCGCTCAGCTCCTCGCCGAGGCGCTTGAGCTCGAGGGCGTTGTCCTGTCCGCGGGCGCGCTCGCCGGTCTCGATGAATCCACCGGTGATGGCGCCGGTGGCCTCGATCAGGTCTCCGGTGGAGGTGACGAGCCGCACCCCGCCCATCTGTTCTCGGGCCGACGCGAGGTCCTTCATCACCACGGTCTCGCCGAAGACGTACCAGAAGGCGGGGCGGAGCGCCTCCTCAAACCGGACGAGGTCGATGGCGAATCCGGTCGCGTCCTTGGATTGCGCCACGAGCAGCGACTTGCCCTTGGGCCGTCCCGCGAGCATCTTGTCGAGCGGAAGGAAGGTGGCTCGGCCGCGCTTCTCGTTCCGGAGCACACGGATACACTCCTCGGCGACCTGGGCGGTCTCCACGACCAGCGCCTGGAATCGGCTGCCGGCCGCGACCGTGAGCGCGGTCCGGTGCGAAGCCTCGAACTCCGCGAGCTCTTCGACGGTCCCGCGAATGCCGGCGAGCTTGCCCAGATTGCGCTGCGAGAGGAGATAATCGACCGCCGCGAGGGAAGAGACCCTACCGCCCGAATCGGCGCGGGCCTTGAGCCGTGCGTCGAGCGCCATGTAGCGCCGGTTGAGCTCGAGCAGCTCGGTGGACAGTGATTGGGCTCTTTCGGTGAGCCCCTTCTCGCGGTTACGCTGGGTGAACAGCTCCTGCTGCAGCTCCCGGGTGCCCTTTTGGCCACCCTTGGAGCCCCCGCCGCGGGCTTCTTTGACGCGCAGCTCGAGGTCCTGGAACTCGATCTCGCGGGTACGTTCCTCTTCCTCCGCCTGTGCGGTGTCCTTCTCGGAAGAGCTGGCGGCCGCCCGGGCCGTTTCCAAGATCTGGACTGCGCTTTCCCAGCGTTTGCTCTGGGTCTGCTGTTCCCGCTCCTTCTCGAGGATAGTGCGACGGAGGTCGACGAGCTTCCCTTGGGAATGCTCGGCGTCGCCCGTGGCCGAGCGGAGGGATCCCTCCCCCTCCTTCACCCGGGACTCGACGAGCGAGAGCTCCGCCGTGAGGCGGTGCTCCTCCTTCGTCAGACGTGCCACCTCCTTCCCGCTCTCTGCGCGCGAAGCCTCCAGGGCCGTCAGCCGCTGGCCCAGCTCTTCGAGGCTCTCTTCGGCGCCCCGGAGCTGTTCCTCCACCCGAGCGAAGGAAAGCCGGGCCTCGTCGAGCTCCCCCTTGAACCGAACCCCTTCGGGGCCGGCCTTGGCGGCGATCTCGTGGTCCATCGACTCGATGCTGCCCCCGACCTCATCGCGTTGCGACTCGAGTGCGGTGGTACTGGTGGCCAGCTCTTCGAGCTCGACGCGGAGCCGGTCCCTCGCGGCCTCGCAGCTGTTCACGCCCTGTCGGGCACGGAGCAGCTCGGCCCGCGCGAGCTGAGCCTCGCGGCTGCGCTTCTCGTCCTGGATCTGGCGGTATTGGATGGCTTGGGTGCGCTGAGATTCGAGCGCGCCGATGCGGGAGCGGATCTCGCCGAGCAAGGTGTGCACTTGGCCCAGGTTGGTCTCGAGGTCGCCCCGCTTGCTCTGGGCCCGCTCGAGTTCCTCGTCATACTGGCTGATCCCGGCCAGCCGCTCGACGAGCGCCCGGCGAGGTACCGGGCCCATGGAGACGATCCGGTTCACGTCCCCCTGCTGGACCAGGTTGTACCCGTCGCCCGAGAGCCGCGCGTGGGAGAGCAGTGCGTCGATCTCGCCCTGGGTGGAGCGCCGGCCGTTGAGGTAAAAGTAGGAGTAGTAACCGTCTGGAACGCCCGGCGCGAGTTTCACGTACCGCGTGAGTTCGACCTCGTCCTGTTCGACCGGGAGGAGGCGGTCCTTGTTGTCGAAGAGCAGGGACACCTCGCACTCCGAGGCCGGCTTCTTGCTGGAGCCCCCATTGAAGAAGAGGTGGGTCAAGCGCTCGGCCCGAAGGGCCTTGGAACTGGTTGGACCCAGCACGAACAGGATGGCGTCGGAGATGTTCGACTTTCCCATCCCATTGGGGCCGGCCACGCCGGTGAATCCGGGAGTGAAGGGGATCTCGGTGGCGCCGGAGAATGACTTGAAATTTCGCACCTTGAGCCGCTTGAGATGCATCGCCCCTCCGTTCTGCCCGTCGTCTGGTTCACGGTCCGACAAGCCATTTGTCGGACAGTTGTCAGCAGTCGCGGCCCACTCTGTCTGCCGTATTTAAGAGCTGTTGTCGGATGGAACTTGATGGCTTCACTTGGTCCCGGTCGACCTCGGGTTCGGAGCGTCCCCACCGCTCGGTGCCCACCTTAGAGCATGGTTTCCTGTCGATCCGGGAGCGACGCTGTGTGCATTCCGAGACCCTCGCCGGGATCGGCCCGGTCGCCTGCCGAGGCCCGAGGCGGAAGCGACAGGGGCGAGGAAGTCTCCCGGGCCAGCGCCCCCCAGAGCTGGCCGCCCCTATGCTCGCGGCTTGGCGGCGGCGCTAGGGCGCGAGGGGATCCGGTGCGACCTCGGCCGCCGTAGGGGGGAGGCGCGCAGCCTTCGGACGTGCACGGATCCCCACCACGAGGAGGAGCACGCCGATCACGGCGAGCACAATCCCGATGATCATCAGCAGCGAGATTCCGGTGGCGGTCCAGCTCACCGTAACGTCGGTGAACGTCCCGTCGCTACAGGCGTACAAGTTGTAGGTCGTCCCGCTGCTCAGCGTGGCCGAGATGGTTCCGCTGGTCCCCGAGCCGTTCGCCACTACACCTGTGGGCGAACTGCAGGTGGGCGTTCCGGTGACCAGATAGACCACCGTCCCGGCGGCGGCACCGCTCCAGGAAGCAGAGAAGTGGACGCTACCGATCGTCGTGGAGGGAGGAGAGAGCTGGTAGGCAGCCCCCGCCGGTATGGCTTGGGAGGTGGCCATTCCCTGAACGAGGACAGCGAGCAGAACCAACAGTATGCCCAACGCCAGCAGTACGCCACCGCCAATCACCAGTCCGCGACGCATGCCAGACCGAGCGAATTTAAGGTCATAAACGTGCGCTAGTCAGTTCGTTTCCCTAGTTTCCCCGCTGGGGGCTCAAGGTCCTCCTCGCTCGAGCCATCCCCCTCCCACACCTTCGCGAAAGTCGGCATCTACGTCGTCACGGCTTCGGTCGACGAGTAGGATGGCGGGAGCAGCACCTTCGCCAACACCAGTTCAACCGACACCATCGCGGCAGCTGGTGACACACCGGCTCCCCGCGCGGAGCACTACGAGTATGGGACAGTCACGTGTTCCCGAGGAGACTTCCTGAACGAGACATTCACCGGACAGGGATTCGGTGGGACGCCACCGTACCGCTTCCTTTGGTCGTTCGGGGACGGTTCCCGAATGCGAGCGGGGAGCCGGTGAACCACAGCTACGTCCCCGGGGAGGGACCTGCGTCGCCGATTGCACGACTGGCTGTAGGGGACGCTGCGGGGCTCGTCGGGACGGTCGCTGAGCCAATCCCGGTGGGTCCGGGCCCTTGCGTGGTCCCCCCACATGCCGCGATTGATTTGACGGGCGTGCAACCCCAAGTCTGGTTCGTCACCGCGTTCACCCTCGGCCTGGTTGCTGCCGTGGTCGGAGCGGTGCTCCTTGCGGGAGGTCGGCGCGATCCCGAGGACTGGGTTCCGTAGACCCGAGCACCGCCCTATCGGTGGCCGCCGTCTCGGGTGAGCACCGCGGCCGATGTGCACGGATGAGTATCTATACATACTCGTCCGACTACCCACTGCCCAATTTCGGGGACCGGGCCTTCGAGGTCCGCTCCACAAGTCATGGCTCGATTCCGGGTGCCGGCGGTTGCGATAGCCGTAGCGCTGGGCGTCGTGATCACCGTGCTCGCCGTGCTCGTCGCAACTCACGCCCGGAACCCCACGTCCTCCAGCTCCTCCTCACTTCCCCCCGGCGGGGACTGGAGTACCTATCTGGGAAACGAGAGCCGCGATGGGACCCCGGTTGGCGAGCAGCTGATCTCCGACCGGAACGCCTCTAGCCTCGAGCAGCTGTGGAGTTTCAAGGACCAGGGTTCGCTGCAGTCGGAGCCCGTGGTGGCCGGCACGACCGTCTATGTCGGCGATGCCGGAGGCGATGAGAACGCGATCAACGCGCAGACCGGCGCCCTCCTGTGGCAGTCCTTCATCGGCGTGGACAACCAGGACACGGCGTGCGGGAAAACTCCCCTTGGCGTGATTTCCACGCCGACAGTGACCGCCCAGCAGGTGCTGCTCTACGGCGGGGACTCGAAGTTCTACGCCCTCAACCGAACCACGGGCGCTGTGGTGTGGAGCACGCCCGTCGGGAACATCACCGACGGCTACTTCGGCTGGGGTAGCCCCCTCGTGAGCCACGGCTCCATCTATGTCGGGATCGCCAGCCGATGCGATCACCCACTTGTCCCGGCGGGACTCGCGCAGATCTCGATGGCGAACCATTCCGTGGTGGCGGTGTTCCATACCACATCGCCGGGTCTGCTCGGCAACAGCGTCTGGAGCACGCCGGCCCTCAACGCGAGCTCGAACACCATCTTCGTGACCACGGGAAACCCCAACGGCACGGATCCCCGAGGACTGAGCGAAGCCATCCTTGCAGTGAACGCGAGCACTCTCCAGCTCGAACGCTTCTGGCAAGTCCCGGTCAATCAGACCCAGGTCGACAGCGACTTCGGTTCCACACCGGTCCTGTTCACCCCACGCGGCGCTCCCGCGATGGTCGCGGGGATCAACAAGAACGGCATCCTCTACGCGTGGTACCAATCCAATCTAACCCTCGCTTGGGAACGCACCATCAGTTGGGCTCCGACGATCAGCTCGGCCAGCTGGAGCGGCCACAGCCTCTACGTCACCGGCAGCAACACCACGATCGCCGGCCAGAGCTACGGCAGCGGCGTCTTCGACCTCAACCCGAGGAACGGCAGCGTGCTCTGGCAGCGCGGCTTCGCCGTCCCGCACACCGGCTACACCTCCCCGCTCTGGGTGAACGGGGCCCTCGTGGTCGCGGACGCCTCGACGACCCAGATACTGAACGCCTCTACCGGGACTACGATCACCTCGTTGCCGGTCAACGGCAGCGTCAACGCCCCGCCGGCGATCTCCCGTGGGACGTTGTACGTCGCCACCACGCACGGGCGGCTCTACGCGTTCGATCTCGACCTGCCGCGTGACCCTCCCACGGTCCAGCCCACCGCGAGCGGCCTCGCGTTGCCGGGCCTTCTGCTGGCCCCTGCGGCGCTCGTGCGATTGGGCACGGCTCCCCTCGACCCTACGGCGAGTCGGTTCGTGGTCCGGTTCCCGGGGCCAGCCGTTAAGAACGGGGCGCTGCCCACTAGACCATCGAGATGACCCGAGCGGAGTCGCCCGTGCAGATGCTGATCGACTTCGACGGCACGCTCGTCGAGCCCAATGTCGCCATCCTACTCGTAGAGCAGTTCGCTACCGACGGAGAGCGCGTGGCCAAAGAGGTCGACGACCAGCTCCATGCCGGTCAGATCACCCTTCGCGAGGCGTGGCAGCGGCAGGTCGACCTGCTTCCGGCCGACCGGCTGCCCGAGATGGCGCAGTGGGCCGTCGAACAGACTCCGCTGCGCGCCGGAGCTCGTGAGTTGCTCGCGCTCCTCTCCCGACACCAGGTGCCGACGGCGATCGTTTCGGGGGGACTGGATTTCTACATCCACCCCGTCCTGCGAGCGGCCGGGATCTCCCTCCCCGTGTACTGCGACGTCCTGGAAGTGGACGCGGAGCGGCGCCACACCACCCTCGCGCACCCGTACGGCCACCCGACCTGCCGGCTCTGCGGCATCTGCAAGGCACAGACGATCCGAGGCTTCGCCTCCGAACATCGACTTACGATGTTTGCCGGCGATGGCAGCACCGACCGCTACGCGGCGGAGGTCGCGGACATAGTCTTTGCCCGTCGCCGCCTGCGGCTTTATTGCGAGTCCGCCGGCGTTCCCTACTTCCCGTTCGATGATTTCTCGCCCGTGACCGCGCAACTCGAACAGTGGCTCACGGGGAAGGAGCCCTGGCCGGCCCGCCGGCCGCTCGGGCTGGGTCGATCCGATTGCCCGATCTCGCGCGAACTCGCCCAGGTGCCTTCGGCCCGTACCCCAGCGGCGCTGGCCTAGCTCCGCTCGGCCGGGGCGCCCGTCCCCGACGGACTAGTTGAACCGGTCGAGGAACTGCCACCAGGCGTCGAGAGTTCGCTCTGCGGCACGCATCGCGATCGCATGCCCGCCGGAGCTTCCGCGGAGCTGCCGAGCGAGCAGCGCCCTCTCCGCCTTCGCGTGCTCGACGTCGGCGAGAGTGTGCACGCGGAAGAACTCGTGAGCGGCCGCGTCTTGGATCCCGTAATGGGCCGCGAGTCCCCTCGATTTCTCGGCTGCCACCTTCGGAAACTGCGCCTCGTAGGCGTAGAGGGCGGCGAGCGCACCCGCAGCGGAGCGACCGCCCGTGAGCTGCTCGTACGTCCGGCAGAGCCCCGCCGCCGGCCGAGCGAGGCGGGCCGACCCGGATTCGGGTAGGTGCGTACCGAGGGCCGAGGCGAAGTCGCGCCAGAGTTCCGGGTGCGTGGGCGACCGGCCCTCCTCATCCACCAGGTTCTCGAGCAGCACGCGCCGGTCACTCGGGACCGTCAGCTTGGCGTAGGTTGCGGCCACATACCGTGGGAAGTTGCGCTCGAACTCGTAGTACGCCCCGGCGTACGCCTGGAGCGTGGAGAGCGGCACGGTCCCGTGGGACCAGGCGGTATAGAACGGGTGCTTCAGCAGGTGGCGCCGTTCGATGAGGCGGTCGAGGTCCCGTAGCGTCGGCATCGGGTCGACGAGCGGAGGGGGGCCGATAAATCTTGCCCAGCGGAGCCGGCTCGCCGTGCCACCGGCCGGCGCATCACGCCGGGCAGGTGTCGCAACAGCGCGACTGGGCCGAGCAGCAGGCGCAGCACCGGCAACAGGCCGTGCAGTCACAGCAGGCGCACGAGAGTCCCTCTCGCATTCCCGCGGACGAGCTTTCGCGTGCCAAGGCCACCCCGTAGCGCGAGGGGGTTCTAAAGTTCCGCCGGTTCCCCGCCGTCCGATGTCGCGCGTCCGTCTCGGAAACTGTTTTAAGACCCGACCCTCCTCCGAGGGCGTAGATGCGCTGCGCAAAGCCCGAGGGGCATGCCCCTCCACCGGCCTAGTTTTCCGCGATCCGCCGATCCCCCATGGAGTTCCAAGAGACCATACGGTCGTACCGCCCATGCACGCAGTACCAGACCCGTCCCGTTCCGGACGATAAGCTCCGGAGCGTGCTCGCCGCCGCCCGGCTCGCCCCCTCCCAGGGGAACCTGCAGCCGTGGCGGTTCGTGGTGGTGATGGACGACGACCGGAAGCGACGGTTGGCTCAGGCCTGCCCTCGCGGAAAACCGGTTGCCGAGGCCCCCGTGGTCGTGGTCGCCTTCTCCGTGGAGGAGGACATCCCGGTCACCGTGGGCGGCTACATCTCCGCCTATCCGCTCGACGTCGCGGTGGCGGTGCACCAACTGCGACTGGCCGCGATCGCGGAAGGGCTCTGCACCAGCTGGATCGTCGACTTCCACGAGGAGAAGGTGCGCGAAGCCCTCGGTGTCCCGGAAGGGATCCACCCGATCGCCGTGATCCCGCTCGGCTACTCGGCCGCCGACGGCCAACACGGCAGCAACGGCTCCAATGGGGACGGACGCAAGAGCATCAACGAGATCATCGCGTACAACGAGTATCCGTGGTAAGTCGGGCCGACGGTCTGTCACTCCTTACCTTCGTCACGTCCAACGCGGCCAAGCTGGCCGAGGTCCGCAGTTTCCTTTCGGCCCGCGGCATCGAGGTCCGCGCGGAGCTGCGTCGACTCCCGGAGGTCCAGGCCGACGAGCTCGAAGAGGTCGTCGCCGCCAAGCTCGCCGCCGCTTCCGATGTCTCCGGGACGGTCCTCGTGGAGGACTCGGGGCTGTTCGTGGAGGCGCTCGGGGGCTTTCCCGGACCGTACTCCGCCTACGCCTTCCGGACGATCGGTCTCGAAGGGATCGTGCGCCTAGTCGACGGCAAGAGCCGCGCGGCCCGCTTCCGCACCGTCGCCGGTCTGCGGCTCAACGGTACGCCCATGTACTTACGGGGAGAAGTCGAAGGCACGGTCGCGCTGCGCCCTCGGGGGCAGCGTGGGTTCGCGTACGACCCGATCTTCCAGCCGGCGGGAAGCCTGCTCACCTTCGGCGAGATGGCGCTCAGCGAGAAGAACCGCCGATCGCACCGGGCCCGCGCGCTCGAAGCCGTCCTGGAAGCGATGCGAGCCTCGACGGCGCGAGCGCCCTCGAAATCCTCGACAAAAGAGTAGGCCACCTCCCGGGGATCCGGGAGGTGGAAGAGGTTGGGGCTCCTACGGGGCCGCGGTTCGGTCTAGTCCTCGCCGAAATCGCCGCCGCCCATGCCGCCCATGCCCCCCATGCCGCCGGGGCCACCCGGGCCCCCGCCGCCGCCGGGCGGACCGCCCGACTTGGAGGCGATGACGTCGTCGATCCGCAGGATCATGACCGCGGCGTCCGTCGCGGACTGGATCGCCTGCCGGCCCACGCGGATCGGCTCGATGACATGGAGTAGGCTCATGTCGTCGACTTTTCCGGAGTGGACGTTGACGCCCGCGAACTTCTTGCCGCCCTTATGGGACTGGCGCAGCTCGATCAGGATGTCGATGGGGTCGAGCCCTGCGTTCTCGGCCAGCGTCCGGGGGACCGTCTCGAGCGCCTCGGCGAAGCTCTCGAAAGCGATCTGCTCGCGTCCGCCCACCTTGGCGGCCTCGTCGCGCAGCCGCAGGGCGATCTCGCTCGCCGCTGCGCCGCCACCGTAGATGATCCGCCCGTCTTCGACCGCGACCGCGACCACGTTGAGCGCGTCGTCCATCGAGCGCTCGATCTCATCGAGGACGTGCTCGGTCCCGCCGCGGAGCAGTACGGAGACCGCTTTCGCGTTCTTGCATCCCGTGACGAAGGTCAGCGAGTCCTCGCCGATCTTCTTCTCCTCGACGAGCCCCGCGCTGCCCACATCGGCCGGGGTGAGTTCGCTCACCTTGGAGACGATGTTGGCGCCGGTCGCCTTGGCGAGCTTCTCCATGTCCGACTTCTTGACCCGCCGGACGGCGTAGATGCCTTCCTTCGCGAGGAAGTGCTGGGCGAGGTCGTCGATCCCCTTCTGACAGAGGACGACCGTCGCGCCGGACTTCTTGACCTGCTCGACCATCCGCCGGAGCATGTTCTCCTCCTCCTGGAGGAACGCATTCAGCTGGCTCGGGTCGTTGATCTCGATCTTGGCGTCGATCTCGGTCTTCTTGATCTCGAGGGCCGCATCGAGGAGCGCGATCTTGGGGTTGGCGACGTGCGTCGGCATCCCCGAGTGGACCTTCTCCTTGTCGACGATGACACCTTCGATGAGCGAGGAGTCGCTGAGCGAGCCGCCCTGCTTCTTGATGATCTGGATGTTGTCCAGGTCGACGTAGTGGCCGGTCTCGGTCTTCTCGGCGACCGCGCTGACCGACTTCACCGCGATGTCGGCGAGCTGGTCGCGGTTGAACGAGACGGACTTCGAGGCCATCGCCGTGACCGCGATCCGCCGAAGCGTCTCGTAGTCGTCGACCTTCACGGGCTGCGAGATCCCGTTGAGGACCTCGAGGGCCTTCTGCGCGGCCAGCCGGTAGCCCTGGCTGATGATCGTGGGGTGAACGTTCTGTTCGATGAGCGACTCGGCGCGCTTGAGCAACTCGCCGGCGAGCACGACCGCGGTCGTGGTGCCGTCGCCGCACTCTTGGTCCTGGGTCTTGGCGACCTCGACCAGCATCTTCGCGGCCGGGTGTTCGACATCCATTTCCTTGAGGATGGTGACCCCGTCGTTCGTGACGACGACGTCGCCCATCGAGTCGACGAGCATCTTGTCGAGCCCGCGCGGACCGAGGGTGGACCGCACCGCGTCGGCGATCGCCTTCGCGGCCGCAATGTTGTTGGAGAGAGCTCCGCGCCCCTTCTCCCGCTTCGTCCCTTCCCGCAGTACCAGAATCGGCGTGTTTCCTGTTAGCATCTGTGTTTTCCTCCGAGATTCCTCTCAGCTGACTGGATGGGTAATTGTGTGGTTATATTTAAAACAAACCCAAGCGTGCGAGATGGCCACGGGCTGCTGACCCGCCCTCGATGGGCACCGGCCTCCGTCGCTACTTCCCGTACCGGCGCTGGCGCGCTTGGAAGGAATGGATCGCCCGGAGAAAATCGATCTTCGTAAATCCGGGCCAGTAGACGTCGGAGAAGTACAGCTCCGAGTAGGCCGTCTGCCAGAGCAAGAAGTTGGAGATGCGCTCCTCCCCGCTGGTCCGGAGGACGAAATCCGGGTCCGGCAGGTCCGCCGTGTAGAGGTGGGCGGACACTCGCGCCAGGTCGATCTGGTCCGGGGTGATCTTGCCTTCGCGCACTTCCTGGGCAATCTCCTGGATCGCGTGCACGATCTCCTCACGCCCTCCGTAGCCGATCGCGACATTGTAGAGGTACGAGTCGTACTGGGCGGTGCGTTCCTCCGCTCGCTCGATCATGTGCACGAGCTCGGGCGGAAGCACGGACCGGTTGCCGATCGCTCGCACCCGGATCCGGTGGCGGTGGACGCGCTCGTCATCGGCGATGTCTCGGAAGGAGTCGGTGAACAGTCGAAGCAGCCGATTGACTTCCTCCGGTTCGCGGCGGAGATTCTCTGTCGAGAACGCATACACGGTGAGCACCTTGAGTCCGATCTCGAGGCACCAGTCGAGCAGCTGCTCCAGCTTGCGTTTGCCTTCGAGATGACCCTCCTCGATCAACATCCCGGCGTTGCGCGCGAAGCGGCGGTTGCCGTCCATGATGATGGCCATGTGGCGCGGTACCTCCGCCTTGCGAATGCGCTCGAGCAGCTGCCGTTCCTGCGCCTCGCGGATGGCGCCGCCCAGGATGTGCGAGAGGTACGGAGCCGGGCCCCGCTCGCTCCGCTCCGCCACGAACGTTCGAGGTCGGTTGTACGATTAAGGATTGGGGATTCCGCGACGCCGCGCGTACGAACGGCGAGAGGCACCGGGAGCGATGAGGCCCAGGAGTCCGTAGTAGGAAAGGTCGGGTCGGTCCCTCAATTTCGCCGCAGGCGATCGCCTCCAGAACCTGCCTAGATCCCCCGCAATCCGTCTCCGGGGAGTTCCAGGCGAGAGCAGGTCGAACAAGAGCTGGCTCCCGGCGAGCGCGCTTTGCGCAAGACGACGGGCCGGCTCCGGGCCCTTCTCCGTCGTCAATCGCACCGTAGGTTCAAAGTCGGTCAGGAACCGCTGTTGGTATCGGAGGTACTCCGCCATCGCCTCGGGGGCTCCGGATCGGGAGAGCAGGGAAGCGTTGACCGAGTGGACCCGATAGCGGGTCAGCCGCTCGGCGTCGATCCGAACCCCACCCCCGCTCCGGAGGGCAGCATAGAAGACCGCGCTGTCCACCGCCGCGTTCAGCGGCTCGAGGGCCGAGAGCTCGCCGAGAATGGCGTCGCGTCGGACGGCGATAGAGGAGAGATTGAAATCTGGGTCGATGCGGGAGAGTTCGGGTACGATCGACGTGAGCGCCCCAGCGCCGGCCCGCACCGAGCCGAGCCGCTGGAGGTTCCTCGCGGCCTTCCCGTCCGGTTGGGCCGGCGTCTGCCCATCCGGGCCCACGAATCGCTGCCCATTCCGGTAGTAGGATAGGGCAGGGTCCTCTCCGAACGCTCGCGATACCCGTGGCAGCCGCTCGGGCTCGTAGGCGTCGTCGTCTTCGAGGAAGGTGACCACGTCTCCCGTACAATTCCGAAGCCCCAACGCCACCTTCGCGCCGAGCGGGTCGGGTGCACCGGAAATCAGTCTCCATCCGCTCCGCTCGATGGGGTCGTCGATCGACGGGTCAACGAAGGACTTCACCACGATGCGCTCCACGCCCTCGAGAGCGCGGGCGCTTCGATCGACCGAAGCCACCGCTTCCGCGACGAACTCCTTCCGGTGGTGGGCGAGCAGCAGGACCGAGATTCGGGGAACGGCCATCGGCTACGGCCGCCGAGAGTCGCCGGGCTCACTCGTGGGATAGTTCGGGAGCCCGAGCAGCGGCTGGATCACCGCGGGGTGCTGGTCCCTCGGAATCTTGCGTCGCGTTCGGATCTCCTTGTTGAGCGGGCTGTCGTGGAGGACTCGGGAGTGCAGGTCGTACACCGAATCCCAGAAACCGTCCCAATCACCCGTGCTCCGGTACGTTGCGAGGAGCGACTCGGCCATCGGCGAGCCGGCGGCAACGCGGCGGTACTCGGGGTTCTGCTGGAAGAACTGCTTGCCCGCCATCTTCTCAAGGAACGGCTCGGGAAACAGTCCGTAGTATCGGAACAAGGGCCGGGGGAGCACCACGATCTGTTCCGGCAAGTCGGTGGCCACTCGGTCCTGTGCGACCCGGACCGAGGCCCGCTTGAGTAGCCGCTTCAACTCACGGGGGCGGGAAAGATCTCGCATCCCGAGGCGGTACCCCAGCGTCCACCCATCGTAGAGCGGGTGGATCGTGGGGAGGTTCCGGGCGAACCGCCATCGGACCTCCGACGTGAACTCGATCGAGCCGAGGAGTTGAACATACGGGAGGCCGAACAGCTCCTTGCCCGGGTAGCTGGCCCCCAGCATCCGGAGCGGCTCGATGTCCTCCGGCGGGAGGATCTCGTTCGCATCCACCTGCCAGATGTACTCGCCCCGCGCGAGCGAGCGGGCCTGCTCGAGCGCGTTCCGGATAGCGGAGCCGTTGACGGACACCGCATCCCATCGGTGCTGGGAGAGTCGTAGCTTCGGCTCCGCCGCCGCCAATCGGCCGAGCTGCTCGAAGGTCCCGTCCGAGGAATGGCCATCGACGACGACGAACTCATCGACCGCCGGGAGTGCTGCCCGGATCGCCTCCGGAAAGGGGTACCCGAGGCGAAGCCCGTCGCGGATCGCCATGAACCCGGAGATTCCGAGGTGCCCAGGGTCCGGGGCGGGGTTCGTTGCCGGCGGCCGGTGGAGTGCCATCCGGAAGTTGGATGCGGGCCGGTAAGAATAAACCGTCGGCCGAACGGGCGAGTGCACCCCATTCGACGGAGCAGGATGGGCGCCGCGCCCGTGCCTCGGGCACCGGAAAGGCGCCCTGGTCGGGAGTTCCGGGTCGGGGTGGGATACCCGCTCGACCCTTCGAACCCGAGTTCCAGGCTCGACAGGCCTAGATCCTAGACCGCTAGACTACCAGGGCACCGAGGGCGGTCGTACCCAACCGGACCTATGAACCTTCCCTCGGTGGATCGCGGATTCCGGCGCGGTCGCTCTCACGGCTGCCGGTCGAACCCACGGTTTATCTACCGGAAACCGGGCTGCGGCTTTCCTCGCGAGGTCGGACCATGGGATCACTGGAAACCTGGAGCGTCGCTGTGCTGCTCATGCTCGGAGCCTACGTGGTCGTCGGACATCTCGGCCTGGACATCGGGACAGCCGTCGCGCAGACCTTGCACGGCGTCGAACGCCTGCTGGCTCGACCTCTCTAGGAGTCGTGCGGAATCGCCCGGGCAGCCCGGCGGGCGAGCAGCTCCTCGTACACCTTCAGGTAACGCGCGACCATCGCCGATTCGGAGTACTCGCTCGCCGCGTCGCGGCCCTTCGCCCCGTGCTCGGCCCGAGTGCCGGGCTCTTCGAGAGCGGTGAGGGCGCCTGCGAACTCCTCGGGGGAGCGGACACAGTAGCCCGCGCCGGTCGCCGCCAGCATGGAGACCGCGCCGGCATCGAAGCCGACGAAGGGACGCCCGGCCGCCATCGCCTCGACGGGCCAGAGGCCGAACCCCTCGTACTGGCTCCCGAGCACCGCCGCGTCGGCTGCGAAGAGGGCCGAGAGCGTTTCTTGCCGGTCGAGCACCCCCGGCGCACGGAACTCCACGCCCCGCGCGTTGGCCAGCCGGGTGCACGCTGCGGCGCTGCAGGGTGAGTCCGGCACGTCCCGGCCAATGGCGAGCAGACTCCACTTTCCCCCGGTTTGGGCCACCGCCTCCACGAGACGGTCGACTCGCTTGTTCTCGAAGAACCCGCCCGCGTACACGGCGAGATGCGGGCGCGTCATGCCGAACCGCTCACGAACTCCGTCGGTGCCTTCGGGGCGGTGGCGGAACTCTTCGAGCGGCACGCCGAGCGGCACCAGGCGAAGCCTGCTCTCGGGAACTCCGAACGAACGGAGCTGCTCGGCCTCTCGAGTGGTGTCGGGAGTATAGGCATCGAACCGGCGCAGCACCCGAGGGAAGTAGCGCTCGAAGTAGTACCGGTCCCTCCAGCGGGGGTGCATCTCGTACTGGTAGAACCCATGCCCGGTGAGCACCTGAGGCCAGGCGAACCGCTTGGCCCGGGGGAAGTAAAAGTCGGCGCACCAGATCCGGTTGCCGTGCAAGTGGAACAGGTCGGCAGGGATGCTCCGGAGTGTCCGCAGGTATCCCCGGGGCACTCGGATCCCCCCCACATGCCAGACGGGGATGCGGCGGAGCGTGACCCCGTTGAGCGTGTCGTCCCGGCGCGTTCCGGGCTCGAGTTGCGTGACGACGGTGGCGCGGTGGCCGGCGGCGACGAGCCCTTCGGCGATCGACTGGACGACCTTCTCCGTGCCGCCGGGGACGGGATGGTATCGGTGGCTGGCGAGGAGGACGTGCACCGCGGGTTTAGCTCCACCGCGACGGATAGTTCTGTCGAGGGCACGGCGGGTTAGGTACGGCCCGCGCGTCGGCGCAACGCTGCGGCGACCGCTCGGGGTTTGATCACCCCGCCCGGCGTGATGAACGCCGTGACGAACCGGGAAGGCGTCACGTCGAACGCCGGGTTGCGGGCCCGACTCTTGCGGGGAGTCACCCGCGTGCCGCCCGCACGGAGCACCTCCTCCTCGTCCCGCTCCTCCACCGGAATCGACGCGCCGGTGCGCGCCTGCGGGTCGAACGTGCTCCACGGGGCCGCCACGTAGAAGGGAATCCGGTGCTCTCGAGCGAGCACGGCCTTCTCGTACGTACCGACCTTGTTGGCGAAGTCCCCGTTCCGTGCGATTCGGTCGGCGCCGACGATGACGGCATCCACCTCACCGCGGCTCATGAAGTGACCCGCGGCATTATCGGCGATGACGACGTAGGGGATCTTTTCCTGCTCGAGCTCCCAGGCGGTGAGCCGCGATCCCTGCAGGAGCGGCCGGGTTTCGTCGACCCACACGAACGGCTTGGCGCCACGGCGCGCCGCGACCCGGATCGGGGCGAGCGCTGTGCCCCATTCCACCGTGGCGAGTGCGCCGGCGTTGCAGTGGGTCAGCACCTTCGGAGAACCGCGAAACAACCTCGCGCCCGCCTCGCCGATCCGATGGCACTCCTCGACCACGGTGTCGCGGTAGGCGTTGGCCGCTGCGAGCGGGTCGTCGCCGGATTCCCAGGCTCGCTGGACGGTCGCGATGCCGACGAACAGGTCGTGTGCGGTGGGTCGAGTGGAGCCGAGCAGGCGGGCCGCGGCCTTGGCACCGAGCCGACCCTCCCGTTGGGCGAGCACCATGCCGTAGGCGCCGGCGACACCGATCGTCGGTGCCCCCCGCACCGCCAAGGTCCGGATCGCGGACGCGACGGTGCGGGCGTGGCGCGTTCGGACGATCCGAACGCGACCGGGAAGCGCGCGCTGGTCGAGGAAGGCGAGTCTCCCGTCCTCCCACCAGAGGGCCCGGACCGGCATGCGAGCTACGCGTCGAAGGTGTGCAGCAGGTCGAGCCAGGGGGCCGAGACGAGCTTCGGTCGGACGAGCGCCTCCTCGAGCGGTATCCCCTGCACCTCGGCTCCCCGGAGCACCGCGACGGTCCCGAACCGCCCCTCGTTCACGAGGTCGACGGCCTTCACTCCCAGCCGCGTGGCCAGGATTCGATCGAACAGCGTCGGCGGGCCGCCGCGTTGGATGTGGCCGATCTGTGCGCTTCGGGTCTCGACCTTCGCAAGTTCCTCGATGCGCCGGGCCAGGTAGGCGCCCACCCCGCGCTCTCGGAGCAACTCGTGGCCGAACTGGTCCTGGCCGGCGACGGATCCTTGCGCCGTGCCGAGGGGCGTCCCCTCGGAGGCCACGACGAGGGCGTACCCACGGGCGGCGACCGCGGCTCGCACCTTCGCCATCAGCTCCTCCTCCCGATACGGCTCCTCGGGAAGCAGGGTGTAATCGGCCGCGCCCGCGAGCCCCGTGGCCAGGGCGACCCATCCTGCGTTGCGGCCCATCACCTCCAGGACGATGGCCCGGTGATGGCTCCGGGCCGTGTCCCGCAGTCGCTCGAGCGCATCGACGGCCACGCTCGAGGCGGAATCAAATCCAAAGGTCCAGTCCGTACCGCCCACGTCGTTGTCCATCGTCTTCGGTACCCCGACAACCTTGCCGCCGCGCCGGGCGAACTCCCGCGCCGCGGAGAGCGTATCGTCCCCGCCGATGGCCACGAGCGCGTCGATCCCCGCGGCGCGCACCGAGCCGAGCAGGTGGGTCGCATCGGTCTCGTCCTGGAACGGATTGGTGCGCGACGTGCCGAGCAGGGTGCCGCCGCGGGTCACCGCGTCGGAGAGCTCGCTCGGCGTGAGCGTTCGGAAATTTCCGTCGCGCAGCCCCTTCCAGCCGTCGAGGGCGCCGACCGTCGTGTGCCCCGTGCGATGCGCCCGGTAGACCACACCGCGGATGGCGGCGTTCAGGCCGGGACAGTCCCCACCACCGGTGAGGACAGCGAGCTTCACCCGGGAACCTCGAGATAGGAGCGGCGCGTCGTGGTGAGCGCCTCGAATCCGTTCGCGGTCACGAGCACGTCGTCCTCGATCCGGACCCCGCCCTTTCCCGGCAGATAGATGCCGGGCTCCACCGTGATCGCCATTCCAGTCTCGAGCGGATCTTCTGTGGAATCGCCCATGCCGTACCCGTCGTGGACGGCCAGACCGATCGAGTGGCCGACACCGTGGGTGAACCGCCCCTTCCAGGGAGAGGCATCGATCACGCGCTGAGCGGCGAGATGCACCTCCTTCCCCGGCACGCCGGCCCGGATCGCCGCGAACGAGGCCTGCTGGGCGGCCTCGACCGTCTCGTGGACCCGCTTGAGCTCCGGGTCCGTCGGGCCGAACCGGAACGAGCGGGTGATGTCGCTCGCGTACCGGTGATAGAACGCCCCGAAATCGCAGACGATGCTCATCCCCGGCTCCAGCTTCGTCGAGGCCGGGCTGTAGTGAGGTTCGGCGCTGTGCGCGCCGAACCCGACGATCGTCGCGAAGCTGCGGCCGCTGGCGCCGAGACGCATCATGCGATACTCGATCTCGCTGGCGAGTTCGGACTCGGTGATTCCCCGCTTGAGCATGGAAGGGATCTCCTCTCCCACGACCGAGCCGATCCGAGCCGCCTCGCGGATCCGCTCCACCTCACGGGCGTCTTTCACGCGCCGGGCCTTCCGGACCGCCGCGCCCACATCGCTCCAGGTGGCCTTCGGAAGCCCTCCGGCGAGGGAGAGGTAGTCCTCGTGCGTGAGCTCGTGGAAGTTGAGGCCGATGGTGCCGCCCGCGGGGAGCATCTTGGCGAACCAGCTCTTCCGGTCGTCCATCTTCTTCACCAGATGGACGTCGACGTGCGGGTCGTGCTTGGCCGCCTGCAGCGCGCTCTCCTCCTCAAGTTGGCTCGTGCTCACGTGGAGCGAGCCGTCGGGCAAGGCAATCGCTGCCGAGCCCTCGAACAGTCCGCTCGCCGTGTCGAAGACGTAGAAGAAGCTCTGGTCGAGGTGCGGCTCGATCGAGTTCACGAACACCAGGGCATCCGGCTGGGGGGCCAGGTCGTGGAAGATCCGCAGGATACGGTCCTTCATGATGAGCAGCCCACGGGCGGCCCCATTTGAAAGCTTGCGCCCTCAACCCCCCTCGGGAGCTTCGGTCGCCTCGCCGCGTCGGCGCGCTGGGCGGAGGAGCGTGCCGTCGTCGAGGAGTCGAACCGACGGAGGCGGTCCCTAGCCAGTCCGCTGCTCGCGCAGGTCCTTCCAGGATAGGCGAAGGTCGCGTGCCGCCTTGACCTCGTCCACCCGTCCGACCGACAGGTGCTGCGGAGCGGCGTGAAGGTTCTCCGGCGTATCGGTCACAGCGCGCCGGAACGCATCGGCGAAGGCATCGAGCTCCCGTACGCTCTCGGTCTCGGGCATCTCGATCATGAGCGCCTCGTCGACGAGCGAAGGGAAGTAGATCGTCGGGGCATGGACCCCCTCGTCCAGTAGCCGCTTCGCCAGGTCCAGCGTTCTAACTCCCTGGGCCTTCAGCGGAGTGCCCGAGAGCAGGAACTCATGCTTGACCAGGGCACGGAAGGGCCGTGGAAGGTACTCGCCCAACTTCTTGCCCAAGTAGTTGGCGTTGAGGACCGCGCGCCGGGAGATCTGTCGCATTCCCTCCTCGCCATGGGAGAGTAGAAAGGCATAGGCACGCAGGTCGAGCCCGAAGTTGCCGTAGGCGGTTTTGATCTTGCCGATCGAGTCGGGCCGGTCGTACTCGAAGTGGAACTTCCTCCCGGACTTGACCACCCGGGGGACGGGAAGGAACCGCCCCAGCTCGGCGGTGACGGCGAGCACACCGGCGCCGGGACCCCCTCCGCCGTGGGGCGTGGCGAAGGTCTTGTGGAGGTTGAGGTGCGCGAGGTCGAACCCCATCCGTCCGGGATTGGTGACCCCGAGGATGGCGTTGAGATTCGCCCCGTCGTAGTACAGTAGCCCGCCTGCGCCGTGAACCGTCCGTGCGATCTCGGGGATCTCGCTCTCGAACAATCCGGCGGTGTTCGGGTTCGTGAGCATGAATCCCGCCGTCGTCGGACCGACCGCGGCCCGGAGCGCCTCCAGGTCGACGCACCCGTCCTTGGAGGCGATCTCCCGTGTGGTGAAGCCGGCCATCGCGGCCGAGGCGGGATTGGTGCCGTGGGCGGTGTCGGGGAGCAGGATCTCGGTGCGTCGGTCGAGCTCTCCGCGGCCCTTCAGGTAGGCGCGGATGATCAGGAGCGCCGCAAATTCACCGTGCGCTCCGGCGGCGGGCTGCAGGGAAATCTCGGGCAGCCCCGTGATCTTCGCCAGCGCTCGTTCGAGCCGCCAGATCAGTTCGAGCGAACCCTGCACCGTGTCCTCGGGCTGGTACGGGTGTACCTCCTGAGCACCCGGCAGCCGCGCGAGCTTCTCGGAGATCTTGGGATTGTACTTCATCGTGCACGAGCCGAGCGGATAGGCCGAGGTGTCGATCCCGAAGTTCATCTGGCTGAGCCGGGTGTAGTGCCGCACCACTTCGAGCTCGCTCAGCTCCGGCCAGGCCAGGCGCCTGCGCCGGCGCATCCGTTCCGGGATGCCGGGAATCGGCTCGGGCGGGGCCTCTTCGGTCGGCGGCCGAAGTTCCCAGATCAACGGTTCGTCCCATCGGGCCTGGCGGAAGCTCACGACGCTCCCTCCGTCGCCGCGCGGGCGGCTCGCACGTACTTGGCGATGTCCCGATCGGTCGTGCCCTCGTGCACCGAGGCCAAGTACGACCCGGCCAGGCCGGCTCCTCCGCCGGCTCTCGGGTCGGCGAGCGGTGAGCCCCCGAGAACGCGGGCTCGCCGCAGCCGCTGCAGGAAGTTGGGAACGCTCGGTGCCTGGAGGGAGACCGCGAATTCCCAGAGGTAGGGCGCGTCAAACTGCGGAGCTCGGAGTCCGGTCACCTGGGAGAGTTGGCTCGCGAGGGTCCGCGCCTTCTCCGAAAGGTTCGCGGCGAGTCGCTCCAGCCCGCGGGGGCCCACGAGACTCGCGTACGCCACGAAGGCCAACGCGAGCAACGACTGGTTCGTGCAGATGTTCGAGGTGGCACGGGAGCGGCGGATGTGCTGCTCCCGTGTCTGCAACGTGAGGGTGAAGGCGCGGCGCTGCTCCCGGTCCGTGGTCGCACCCACGATGCGGCCCGGACTCAGTCTTAGGTGCTCTCGGCGACAGGCGAGCAGTCCGAGCAGCGGACCGCCGAAGGAGGGCGCCAACCCGAACCCCTGCCCCTCCGCGACCACGATGTCGGCCCCCCAGTTCCCCGGGGGCTCCAGTACAGTCAACGCCAGCGGGTCGGCGAGCACCGTCAGGGGAATGTCCGAGAGCAGCGCCTTGAGCTCCGGGAGCTGATCATCGACGCCGCCGAGCCCGTTGGGCATCTCGGCGAGCATGCCGCATACGTCGCCCGCCGCCAGAGAGCTCCGCAGCGACACCAAGTCGAGCCGTCCCGAGGCGGGTTCGTACGGTATCGGCTCGACCCGGACACCGGCCCCAACCCCGTAGTTCTCGAGGACGCTCCGCTCCTCCCACGGGAGGGACGCGGGAACCAGGAACCGGTGCCCCTCGTGCAGTCGGCGGGAGAGCAGCATCGCCTCCCCCGCCGCCGTCGCTCCGTCGTAGAGCGAGGCGTTCGCTGCGTCGAGTCCGGTCAGTTCTACCCAGAGCGACTGGAACTCGAACAGCGCCTGGAGCATGCCTTGGCTGGCCTCCGGCTGGTACGGAGTGTAGGCGGTGTAGAACTCGCTCCGGGACAGAATGGCGTCGACGGCCGCGGGAACGTAGCGGATGGGCGTTCGTCCACCGAGGAAGGTCGAGAAGCCACGGTAGCTCCGGTTGCGGCCGAGCATCCGCTCGAGAAATGCAGCGACTTCCGGTTCCTCCTTGCCGGCGCCGATTCCGAGGCGGCCCAGGCGGACGGAGCGAGGGATATCCGCGAATAGTTCTTCGGTGCTCGAGATTCCGAGTTCGCCGAGGAGCCGGGCCTCTTCCGCCGGCTCGTAAGGAATCCAGCGGGCCAATCTCGCTCCCGGGAGCGCCGCGACCCGGGCCGACCATAAATCGTTGGCATCTGGAGCGGAACTCAAATCGGACCTCCGAGTCCCCCTCAGTGGAAGGGAATGCCGCCGCGACGGGGACGGGAGGATCGAGGCGCCTCGCTCGCCCCCCGGGGACGCGCTCCCTCTTCGATTCTCCTGGACCTCGCGTTCCACCAGGCCTACAAGGCCAGCGCCCACGGCACGGACCGTCTGGACCGGTCCCGCCGTCGCGCGCTGCTCAAGATCGTGCGTACCTCGGCGGTCCTACGCCGCCAACTCCGGCTACGCTCCGCTCGCTGCTCGGCGGCTCTCGAGGAGCCGTTGTCAGCCGAACTGCTCGCCCGCCGGTTTGGGCCGTCCGCCGTACCCGGGAGCCTCGGCCGAGTCTACCGCGCGCAAACCCGCCTGCTCGGACTGTCCGAGGCAGCTCAACGTTCCTTGCGCCGCCGATCGGACGTGATCGGAATCGGCGCGGAGGTGCGTGCCTTCTACGGCCGGGCGGCCAGCATGATCCGCGAAGTGGACGCCAACCTTGTCACTCTCGAGGCCGCCGAGCGATTCCTCAAGCAACGCCCCCGGATCGACCCCAACGTCGCGACCGTCGTCGTTGCGGGGTTCCCGAACGTTGGCAAGTCGTCGCTGGTCGCCCGACTCTCCTCGGCCAAGCCGGAGGTCGCGGCGTATCCCTTCACGACGCTCTCGATCGCCGTCGGCCATGCGGACCTCGGCTTTGACCGGATGCAGGTCATGGACACGCCGGGCGTGCTGGGTCGGGCCGGGCGTACCAACCCCGCCGAAGGGGAGGCGCTGGTGGCGCTCGAGCACGCGGCCGACGCCATCCTGTTCGTGCTCGACCCCACCGAGGAGTGCGGATACACCCTAGCTGAACAGGAGCAACTGCTGGCCCGGTGGAAGGACGAGTACGGGGGCGTCCCCATCCTGGAAGTGGAAACCAAGGCGGATCTAACGACCTCGCCGTCCAGCCGACTGAGGGTCTCCGCGGTGACTGGAGCGGGTCTAAAGGAGCTCAAGGCCCTGATCCAGGGGTTGCTCCGCGCCGCGGTGCTCAGCAAACCCACACCACTCGCGCCGGAAGAACTCACGACCGAGTTCGAGCTGGGCGGATAGCTCTCCCCATCGAAACCTTCTTACCTGTCCAGTGTATCCCATCCCCTGGGAGGGGATATGCCGACGGACGGACGACACGCGATCGAGGCACGGCTAGCCCGGATCGAGGGGCACATCCACGCCGTGCACACGATGACCCACGAAGGCCGGAGCTATCCGGAGATCGTTCATCAGGTGGCGGCGGTCCGCTCCTCGTTAGATGCCGTGCTCC
Source organism: Thermoplasmata archaeon (assembly GCA_022749995.1). GTDB lineage: Archaea > Thermoplasmatota > Thermoplasmata > Lutacidiplasmatales > UBA184 > JAKIVR01. The sequence continues at coordinate 26,253 of JAKIWO010000015.1, forward strand.
AAGCCATCGTCGAGGAGCTGGTAGAGAACTGCCTGCGAAGCTCCTCGAGCCGCGCGTCCCTCGCACCCGCGGTGGAGGAGCTTCGCGAGGTCGTCGCGAGCGCGCTGTAGGTCGCTTCGTCGAGTCACCCTACGACCATGGCCGAACACCACCACGGCGAGTCCGAGGCCGGCGAGCAGGTCCTGCGGGGTCTGCGCTTCGCAGTGGAACTCTCGGTCGTCATCTTTCTGATCGAAGCCGCCGGCGCCTACCTCTCTCACAGCCTCTCTCTCAGCGCCGACGCGGTGCACGACCTTCCCGACATCCTGGCGTTCGCCGTATCCTGGACCGCGCTCAAAGGTACCCAGCGCGGCTCGACCGAGAGCTTCACCTTCGGAACCCACCGGCTCGAAGTGTTTGCCGGCCTCCTGAACGGGGGGCTCGTTCTGGGAACGGGGGTACTCTTCGCTGTCGAGGCCTTCCAGTCGCTGCACACCGGGGCGTACTCGGGTCGCCCCGTGGATGCGGTCTGGCTACTCGCCGCCGCCGTGCCGACGATCGCGCTGCGCGCCGCGAACCTTGCGGTACTGGGTCGGATCCCCAGTCGGGTGCGTGATCTCAACCTAGCGAGCGTCATGGTGCACCTCGCGAGCGATATCGCCATCACGGTCACGCTGCTCACCGTCGGCGGTATCTTGCTCCTCGCCCCTTCCGCCAGTTGGGTCGATCCGGCGGCCGCGTTCCTCGTCGGGGGAATTCTGATCTACGAGTCACTCCCGCTGCTACGCGAGGGCGCGCACGTGCTCACCGAACGGACCCCCCGGGGGCTCTCGGTGGGGGAGATTCGAAAGGAAGCCCTCACCGTCCCAGGTGTGGCGGAGTTCCACGATGTCCATGTCTGGGCGGTCTGCAGCTCCCTCGTGTGCATGACGGCCCACGTCGGCGTCGGACCGATGACGCTCGAGGACGGGATGGGCGTCATCCGGCGACTGCGGGACCGAATGCAGGAACGCTTCGGCATCGTTCACGCCACGTTTGAGCTCGAGTCGCCACCGGGTGCGGCGTAGCCACTCGCGTCGCTAGAGCGTGAACCGCTCGCCGTTCTCGGGGAGTCGCACGTCGGCGAAGCTGCGTAGCGACTTGGCCAGCTCCTCGCGCCGGTCCCCGTGCATCAAGACGATCGTCTTCGCTCGACTGGCCCGGGCGAACTCGACCAATTCGGAATGGCCGGCGTGGCTGGAGAAGTCGAACGACTCGACGTCGCCCTCGGGTCGGACGGTGACGCCGTCGATCGTCAGGGTGCCCTTCTCGAGGAGCTGCCGGCCGTTGGAGCCGTCGACCTGGTACCCGGTGAGGAAAATCGAGTGTCGTGGGTCGCGATACATTTCGGCGAGGTAGAAGAGTACTGGACCCCCGTCGAGCATCCCGCCGGTGGTGACGATCACGTCGGCCTTGCGCATGGCCTGCTTGCGGTCCGCCGGATGTTCGACGGTGGTGACCTCGTCCAGCGCGCGGTAGAGTCGACGGGAATCCCGCAGGTACTCCGGCGCGTTCCGATAGATCGTGTTGACCTTCCGGGCCATGCCGTCGAGCCAGATCTCGTACCCCGAATGGGCCAGCGTGAGCACCACCTCCTGCGCCCGTCCAACGGCGAAGGCGGGCACCACCACCTTGCCGCCCCGCGCCAGCGTCGCTTCGATCCGTTCCTTGAACCGCCGCTCGGTCTCGCGCCGCTCCGGGTGCTCGCGCCCCGCGTACGTGGACTCCATCACGAGGATGTCGGTCTCGACCTTGTCCGCGCCCCCGACGAGGCGGCTCTCCGATGCCGAGAGGTCGCCGGTGAAGAGCAGGTCCTTGTCCCCCCGGTACAGGTACTGGGCCGCGCCGGGAATGTGTCCGGCCGAATGGAGTTCGACCTCCACGCCCTGGCGCCGGTAGACGCCCTTGCGAGGCACCGGGTCCAAGCGCGCGAAGAGGTTGCGAATGTCGTCCCCCCCATACGGCTCCATGTAGCCCTCCGCCCGTGCCACCTTGAGCGCGTCCTTGGTGAGCAGCTCGGCGACCTGCGCGGTCGGAGGAGTGCAGACGAGCCGTGCGTGCGGGAGTCGGCTCAGGAGCGGAGTCATACCGGAATGGTCCAGGTGGGCGTGGGAGAGGAAGGCGGCGCTCACGTTCGTGGGCGCCGGTCGGGGGTACTCGGGTGGGTCGGTGGGGGTCATCCCGTAGTCGAACAGCAAGGTCCGACCCTGGTCGCGGACGATGAGGCCGAGCGAACCGACCTCGCTCGCCCCGCCGAGGAACTGGAGCTCCATCGCGGCCGCACGAGGCCGGCCTGATTTAACGCCGGGTGTTGGTTGCGGGGGCTCGCAGCCGAAGCGCTATCATCCCTCCGCCAGTCCGGCGGCCGTGGCGGACGGCCCGTCGGAGCTCGAGGTGCTCTTCCGCATCGCCTCGCGGGTGCATCTGGCCGTCCGGCAGGCGCTGGGCCACCCGAACCGCGCCCAAGTGGTCGCGATGGGAGCCTCGGGGACCCCTACGGAGCGGATCGACCGGCTGGCCGAGGACGAGGTACGAGCGGTCCTCGAGGAGGAGCGGGTCGACTGGAACCTGCTCTCCGAGGAGGTGGGACGTATCGATCGTGGCGGTCAGCGCACGCTCGTCCTCGACCCCATCGACGGTAGCCACAACGCGCTGCGTGGGCTACCCTACGCC
>JAKIWO010000016.1 GCA_022749995.1 Thermoplasmata archaeon
CGCGTTCGTAGAGCACGGCGCAACCCAGTGCGGCTTCTGTACCCCCGGGTTCATCGTGAGTTCGGTGGCCCTGTTGCGGACGAACCCCCATCCGAGCCGGGCAGAAGTGGCGCGTGCCCTCTCCGGCAATCTCTGTCGCTGTACGGGGTACACCAAGATCATCGAAGCGGTACAAGCGGTGGGCGGGAGCGCCTAGGCGTGGCGAGCGAAGCGAGCCCGTACCGCCTGTTGGGCGGAAGGATCCCGTACATCGAAGGGCCCCTCAAAGTCTCCGGTCGGGCGGAGTACACCGACGACCTAACGCGGCCGAACCTACTCGTCGGGCGTCTGCTGCGCAGCCCGTGGCCGCACGCGCGCATCCGTTCCATCTCGGTGGAGGCCGCCCGAAAGCTCCCCGGCGTGGCGGCGGTACTCACGGGGGAGAAGTACCCCACGCCGTTCGGCGTGCTGCCCATCACCCGGGACGAGACCGCGATCGCCGTGGGCAAGACCCGCTACCTGGGTGACATTCTGGCAGGGGTGGCCGCCACCGACGAGTTGACCGCCGAGCGGGCGCTCGCCCTCATCGAAGTCGACGCCGAGCCACTGCCGGAGTACGCCGACCCCCAGGTGGGGCTCGGCCCGGTCCCCGAGCCGATCCACGCCCGCGGCCTCAACGGCTCCAACATCCAGAAGGAGGTGCACCAGCACTTCGGCGACGTCGATGCCGCGTTTGCGGAGGCGGCGCATACGGTGCGCGTGCGGGGCAACTTTGCCGGAGTGACCCACGGCTTCACCGAGCCGCTCGTGACGATCGCCGAGGCGACGCCCGACGGTCGGCTCACGGTCTGGAGCGCCACGCAGGTCCCGCACTACCTGCACCGGGCGCTCTCGGAGGTCCTCGGTCTGCCGATGCACCGGATCCGAGTCATCAAACCGGAGGTCGGTGGTGGATTCGGCGGCAAGTCCGACCCGCTCCCCCACGAGATCGTCTGCGCCGCGCTGGCGCTGGAGACCGGCCGGCCGGTCAAGATGCTGCTCGACCGCGAGGACGTGTTCCTGACCAACCACGGCCGCCATCCGACGCAGAACGACCTGCGGGTGGCCGCCGACGCCGACGGCAAGCTCCTCGCCTACGACCTGAGCGCCGTCATCGACGGCGGGGCCTGGAGCTCGTTCGGTACCGTCACCACCTACTACAACGGCGTCCTCGCGATGGGTCCGTACGCCGTCCCGAACTTCCGCTACCACGGGCGCCGCGTCTACACGAACAAGCCCCCGTCGGGGGCCATGCGGGCACACGGCGGGACCAACGTCCGGTACACCATCGAGACGGCGTTGGACGAGCTCTCCGAGCAGCTCGGGATCAACCCGTTCGACCTGCGCGCGCGCAACGCGCTCGCGCCGAACTCGACCACCATCACCCAGTTCCGGATCACCTCGACCAGCTTCCTGGCGTGTCTCAAGGCGGCGCGCGAGCGCAGCGGGTTCGACCAGAAGTACCGCAACCTTCCCTTCGGGGAGGGGATCGGACTCGGGTGCGGCTTCTACATCTCCGGCTCGAACAGCCCGATCCACTTTACCCCGAAGATGCCGCAGTGCACGGTGCACCTCAAGGCCGACATGGACGGCGGCATCGCGGTCCATTGCATGCAGGCCGACATCGGCCAGGGTTCGAATACGCTGCTCGCGGCGATCGTCGCGGAGGTGCTCGGCGTCGACCTCGAGCGGGTGCACGTGGTGCCCGTCGACTCCGACGTCTCGCCCGTCGACATCGGCAGCTACTCGAGCCGCGTGACGTTCATGATGGGCAACGCCGCCCGCCAGGCCGCGGGACGCCTGCTCGAGCAACTCCTGCGCGCCGCCCACGAGCTCACCGGCTATCCGGCCGCGCAGCTGCGGGTGGGCTACGAGCGGTACGAGGTCGCGCATCGGCCGGAGGTGGGGGTGGGCTACCTGGAGGCGCTCCACAAGGCGATGGAGAAGGAGGGCGCGTTGCAGGCGACGGGTGCCTACACCTCGCCGCCGATGGGGGGCTCGCACAAGGGGGCGCGTGCCGGTACGGCGCCGGCGTACTCCTTTGCCGCGTACGTCGCCCTGGTCTCGGTCGACGCCGAGACCGGCTTCTACTCCGTCGCCAAAGTGTGGGCCGCGTTCGACTGCGGTCGGGCCCTCAACCGTCTGGCCGTCGAGGGCCAGATTGAGGGCTCGGTCCACATGGGCCTCGGCCAGTTCATGGGCGAGTCGATGAACTACCGAGGCACTCGGCTCCTGAATCCCTCGCTCCTAGAGTACAAGATCCCCACCCCCCAGCAGATGCCGGAGGTGGAGGTGCTCCTCGTCGGCGCCGACGACCCCGAAGGACCGTTCGGGGCGAAGGAGGCGGGCGAAGGTCCCCTCGTGGCCACGCTGCCCGCGGTCGGCAATGCGCTCTACGATGCCGTGGGCGTCCGGTTCTACGACCTGCCGGTGACCCCGGACAAGGTGTACCGCGGCATCGAACGGCGTCGTCAGTCCGGCGGGCACTGGAAGGGGGACTAGCCGTGCACCTGGACCCGTTCGAGCTGCACGAGCCCACCTCGCTGCAGGACGCGCTCGGGCTCGCCCGCGAGCTGGCGGGGCGGTTCGACTATCTCGCCGGTGGCACCGATCTGCTTCCGAACTACAAGATGCATCTCAACCTCCGGCCGAACCTGATCTCCCTCGAACGGGTGCGGGAGCTGCAAGGGTTCGACGGCCACCGGATCGGGGCGATGACCCGCTTGGCGGACATCGAAACCCACGCGGAGTTGCGCTCGGCATATCCCGCGCTGGCCGACGCCGTGGCGGAGGTGGCGACACCGCTCGTGCGGGCGAGCGGCACCGTGGGAGGGAACCTGCTCCTGGAGACTCGGTGCTTCTTCTTCAATCAGACCTTCCCCTGGCGGCAGGCGCTCGGATTCTGCCTCAAGGCGGACGGGGATCGTTGCCACGTGGTACCGCAAAAGGAGCGGTGCTACGCGACGTTCTCCGGCGACCTGGCCCCGGCCTTGGCCGCGCTCGAGGCGGAGGTGGAGGTCGCGGGCCCGGAAGGTTCCCGGCGAGTCTCCGTAGAACGACTCTACGACGCGGCCGGTGATGGCATTCGCCGGCTCTCGCTCGGACCGGGCGAGATCGTAGTCGCGGTCCATCTCCCCGCGCACTCGGCGGGCCCCGGCTCGGCCTATACGAAGCTGCGCGTGCGACCGTCGTTCGACTTCCCCGAACTGGGCGTGGGCGCGGCGCTGCGCGGAGATCCGAACACGCCGGAGGTCGTGCGGCTCGCCCTCGGAGGGCTCGAGACCTATCCCCGCCGGTTCGACGCCGAGACCGGGCCGCTCGCCGGCGCTCCGCTCGATGCGGCCAGTGCCCGAGCGGTGGCGGAGGCGATCACCCGGAAGGTGCGCCCGGTGCACAACACCTTCCTCCCCCCGGACTACCGGCGTCGTATGACCGAGGTGTTCGTGCGGCGTACGTTGCTCCGCGCCCAAGACCGGCTGGCGGGAAGGGCGACGTGAGAGCGCCCGTCTTCGTGCTGCTCGAGATCGGGCGCCTGCGCGAGCACGAGGAGGTGCTCCGCGCCGACGTCGAACGCCTGGTGGAAGAGATCCGTGCCGCCGGGCGCGTCGATAATCCCATCTGGGTGGACCGCACGACCGGCGCGATCCTGAACGGCCACCACCGGTTCGCGGCGCTGCGGGCGCTAGGCGCCCGGCGGGTGCCGGCGTGGGAGTTCGACTACGCGGACCCCCGCATCCGGCTCGATCGGTGGAACCCGGGTCCGGTGATCTCCAAGGCCGAGGTGTTGCGTCGTTCCAGCGAACGGCGCCCGTTCCCCCCCAAGACCACTCGCCACCAGCTGGAGGTCGAGCTCCCCCCCCGTCCGACTCCGCTGGCGGTGTTGCTCGACCCTCGGCCTCCCGAGCCGCAGGTGCCCGCCGCCCGCGCCCGCACGACTACGCGCAGGAGCCCGGGATCGAGCTGAGCTCCCCTCACTCCGGCAGTACTTCAGTGGAAGCCCGAGGCGCGCGGCTTCACCCGGCGTAGGGCAGCGCCCAGCGGCCGGTAGCGAACTGTCCGAGTACCTCGAAGAGCGCCTCGAGTTCGAGCGGACGGAGCCGATCCCGCAACCGCTCGGGAGTGTCTCCGGTCTCCACCGGAAGCTCCCGGTGCGCGAGCGCCGGACCTCCGTCCACGGTATCCGTGACCAGGTGGACCGTCGCCCCGGTCGTCGCCTCGCCCGAGGCCAGCACGGCCGCGTGGACCCGGAGCCCGAACATCCCCGGGCCTCCGTGGCGCGGAAGGAGCGACGGATGGACATTGATCACGCGACCCCTCCAGCCCGCGAGAAATCCCGGGGGGAGCACCGACAGGAATCCGGCCAGCAGTACGAGATCGACCCCCCGGGAGCGCAGCAGGAAGTCGAGCGAACGCGACCAGCGGGCGTCGTCCGCGCCCGCACGGGGGAGCACCTCGGTGGGGAGCCCTGCGCGACGGGCCCGCTCGATGGCGGGGGTCCCGGCCCGGTCGGAGACGACCAGGGCGATCCGGAAGGCGATCGTCCCCGACCGCGACGACTCGCTGAGCGGTTCGAGCAGGCTGCCCTGGCCCGAGACGAGGACGGCCACCGCGAGCGGCCGAGCCATGGTGATGCTAGCGGGACAATGCTAGATGACGGTGGCGGCGGTGGTTAGAGGATGACCCGCAGGTTGAGCTTCTCGGTGAGCTCTTTGTACCGGTTGCGGATCGTGACCTCGGTAACGCCGGCGACTTCGGCGACCTCGCGCTGGGTCCGGCGCTCGCCGCACTGTACCGAGGAGATGTAGATCGCGGCCGCCGCAACACCCGTAGGCCCGCGGCCGCTGGTGAGCTCCCGCTCGGTCGCCTCCTTCAGGATCTCGTTGGCGCGCGTCTGCACCTCGCCCTTGAGCTTGAGCTCCGAGCAGAACCGCTGGATGTAATCCTGGGGCCGGGTGGGCATCAGCTTGAGCTTGAGCTCCCGGGTCATGAACCGGTACGTGCGGCCGATCTCCTTCCGGCCGATCCGCGACTTGCCCGCGATCTCATCCAGGGTACGGGGCACGTTGCATTGCCGGCAACTCCCGTAGAGGGAGGCCGCAACCACCCCTTCGATCGACCGGCCCCGGATCAGGTTGCGCGCGACGGCCCGGCGGTAGATCATCGCCGCCGTCTCCCTCACGTTCCGGGGCAGCGCCATCGAGCTCGCGATCCGGTCCAGCTCGGCGAGCGCGAAGGCCAGGTTGCGCTCGGTGGCGTTGCTGACACGGATCCGTCGTTGCCACTTGCGCAGCCGGTAGAGCTGCGCGCGATTGCGGGTAGGGATCGACTTGCCGTACGGGTCCTTGTTCTTCCAACCGATCTCGGTGGAGAGCCCCTTGTCGTGGATGGTGAGGGTCGTCGGAGCGCCCGTGCGGGCTCGCTTCTCGCCCTGTTCGGCGTCGAAGGCCCGCCACTCGGGGCCCTGGTCGATCATCGCCTCCTCGAGCACGAGTCCGCACTCGTCGCAGACGAGTTCGCCGCGTTCGTAATCGCGGGTCAGGTGGGTGGAGCTGCAGTTGGAGCACCGGGTGGGCACGGCCGCCTCTTGCCGCGGTGGCGGTGCGCGGGGAGCGTTGTCGGTCCCGTCGTCGGTGGCCACGGTTAGCCCCTCACCATGGAAGCGCCGAGCAGCCGGCTCGCCTCGGTGAGTCGGAGCGGTCGGGCCGGACGGAGGGAATAGTAGGGCCGGGACACCGGGCCAAAGACCTTGACCACGCGGGCGCGCACCCCACCACCTTCCGCCGCAAGTTCAGAGCCCTCAGGAACCGGTGGCGTCGAGGAGGCCCGGACCGTGAGCAGCCCGCTGGGAGAAATCCCAACGACCACGCCCACCGGTGCGCTTCGAGATTCCCCTCGGCCGGCCGCGCGAGCCAACTGATATAAAGGACTTTCGATGCGTATTTAAGGGTTTCGTCCTGGCTTGCGCCCCCGCCGGGCGATGGTGCGGGCTTGCAGGTCGGAGAGCGGCTCGTTCGCCGCCTCGAGCAGTTCGGGCGGAATGTCGGCCGTGTCCAGCTCCGGCTCCTTGGCCTCGGCCGGTCCGGTCTCCTTGGCTTCGAGCCGTTCACGCGTGAGCCGGTCCACCTCGTTCCAGAGTTCCTCGATCTCCTCCTCGGGGGTGGAGAACCGCCGGTCCTCCGAGAGGGCGGCGCGGACCTCGCTCATCAACCGGGCCGCGCTCGGCGCGTCACGTGCGCGGGTCTTGATGCGGTTGAGCCGGCGGGCGAGGTTCCTCGCCTCGCGCAGGATCTCCTCCTCCTCGTCACGAGGGGGCAGCGGCAGCGTGGGTTCGCGAGGGATCTGCGCCACGGAACGGCGGAGTTCCAGGTAGGCGATCGCCGCCCCACGGAGCTGGCCGCTGCGCATCGTGCGGACAAACTGCCCCAGCCGCTCGGAGGCCTCGCCCACCTCCTCGCCACGGTCCCGCGCGGCCCGGATCGTCCGCGCCAGCTTCTGGGACTCCGGCACCAGGAACTGCGGAAGTAGCCCGACCAGAACGGCGAGGGACTTCGAGCACATGCCACTGGCCTGCTCGAGCAGCCCCTCGGAGAGTCGGCCGCGCCGCAGCAGCTCCCGGGGGTCGCCAATCCGGGCGCCCAGCTCATTGACATCGAGCCCGCACTTTCTCGCCAGCTCCTCGAGCTCCTCGAGCCGGCGCAGCTGCTCCCGGAGGAGCTGCCAGTCCGCGTTGGCCCGGTCGAGCAACCGCTCGGCCCGGTTGAGCGCCTGCTCGGCACGCGGCCCTTCGCCGCGGGAGCGGAACTGCTCGACCAGATCCTGGACTTGCTGGACCGGGAACGGCAGCCCCTCGGCGATGAGCGCGCGGCCCCGGTCGACCAGCCTCTGCAGGCGGCTCGCGAGCGGGTCCCCGAAGGTGCCGTCGGCCATCTACCGCCCTCCGGACTCGAACTGTTCCACGGTATGAAGGAGCCGGCCCAGCGCCCGCTCGGCATCGTCGAGCCTCCGCTCGCGCAGCGACTCGGTCGCGGCCCGGATCTCGTCGGCGGCCTCCTCGGCCGCCGAGCTCCCGGGGGGCAGGTGGCGCACGCGGCTGGCCAATTGGCGCGCCTTGAGCAGCAACGAAGCGAGCTGCTTCTCCTCGGGCGCCGCAACACGGGGCCCGGCGGCGGTCGCCGGCTCCCCCAAGTCGGCGAGCGCCCGGCTCAGCTCGGCGAGCCGCAGGGCGCTCTCGGCGATACGACCGTGACGCAAGTGACGCGTGGATTCGGAATGGAGCTGGCGGGCCCGTTGGCTCGGTGGATGCTCGGGCGCGAAGCGGGCGAGCTTCTCGGCGTGCCGGTCGAGCTCCTCCTGTAGCCGCTGGGGCATGGCCTCGTGGAACACGCGCAGCATCCGTTCGGTCACCGCGCGCGCCTCGGCGATCTCCTCGTGGCCGATCCGGTCCTGGGCCAGCAGCTCCCGCACGCGCGTCAGCTCCTGGTCGACGCGGGCGAACTCCTGGCCGACCGACGCGGCGCTGCCGCGCAGCTCGTCGACCTGCCGCAGCAGGTCCTTGAGCTCTCGCCAGGAGCTCTCGAGCTCCTGGAGCCGCTGATCCTCGGCGCGCAGCCGGTCGACGGCCTCCCGCGGCCGCCCGTCATCGAAATCAGCGCGCAAGCGCACGACGCTCTCGGGAGTGGATGCCTGCAACCCCTGAGCCGCGAGGGTCTGCATCCGCTCCTCAAGCTCCTGGAGTCGCCGGTGGAACAGCTCGGCGGCCCGGTCGGCAGCGCTCCCCGCGGCGGTGCGCAGGAGCTGAAGTGCCTCCCCGCTGCGGCCTTCGGCGTCAAAGAGCGCCGCCTGTCGGACCTCGCCGGCCAGTTCGTGGCCGTCCAGGCCGAGCTCGTGCAACAGGGTGAGCCAGCTCGAGAGCGAGGCGGCGAACGCTTCGAGCGCGGCCTGTTCGGGAGAGTCCGTCGGCTCGGGGGGCGCGGCGGGAGTCGAGGAGGATCGGTTCGGACCGGACTCCTCCGAGGGCTCCTCCCGTCCGAGCGCAATCACCGCTGCCGAGGTGAGCGCGACAGGGAAGCCGCAGCTCCCGCAGCGGGGCGCCTCCGCCTCGAGGGAGTTCTCGCAGATGGCGCACTCATCGGGCATCTCCGCTCGTCCCGAGACCTCCGAAAGTTATCCGTGCCGTCCGCCATAAGCGTTTGGCGGCCCGATGAGACCGGAGTTAGCCGTCAGCCACCGGAGAAGCTCGAGTACACTTTGAGTCGGTCGTCCGCCAGCAGTGGCAGGTCGAGCGGGAGCGGATCCTCCTCGCGGAACACGACGCTCCCCTCGGCCGACCGGCCGACGGAATGCAGGAGCGCGCGGATCGTCGTTCCCGCCGGGACCTCCCGCTCGAGCCACTCGCTGCGCCCGGCGCGGACGAGCTCGACCCGGATGCGGACAGTGTTCGTTGGGGAGGCGCTGAGGGGGAGATGTCCCGGAGCGGCGGATGGGCCCCGCGCCCCCTTTGAACTCCCGCGATGCATACGCACCACCAGATCTCGAATCTGGCGCCTTGGCCGGGCTAGGCTACCTCAGCACCCCGTCGACGGGACGATTGCCCGCCTTTAGCCGTTTGTGGGCAGCCGAGCCCAGCCAGCCTCGCCGCAGGCGACCGGACCTCCGCCTCGCTCTGCCGGCGCGCGCGACTCAAGCTCGCCCCAGCTCCTCACGCCGAACCGACCGGACCACCCGATCCGGCGCGCTCGCCCTGCGCCCGACCCCGCCCGTGCGCTAGACGATCCGCAGCAGCTCATACGGCCCAGAGTTCGAAGACTCTGCCAACACGAATCCGGTGGTCCACGGTTTGAGACCGTAGATCAGGACGCGGCCCTGGCGATTCAAGACGCGGAGATGTATCGACGCGAGCGAGGTGATGGCGCGGAGAATCGGAGAGTCGATCTTCCCGACGGTGATCAGGTGCAGGCTCGCCGCCCCCAAGGTGCTCTGCAACGATGCCGGCAAGGTGGCCGCCACCTCCGAAGTGATCGGGATTTTCATCGCGGCCGCCAGCGCTTCGAGCCCGGACCCATACATGGTGACGAGCCCGGGGTGACCGCCCACCACCCCGCCCCTCAGCCAGCGACTGATCTCATTGTCGTCCGGGTCGCGGTCCGGTTGGGGGAGCGGGAGCGACTTGACCGAGATGAGGCTCGCCAGCCGGTCCGCGCTCCCGCCTCGGAGGCCTCGCTCCAATTGACCGCTGACGTCCAGCACGCGAAACACCTCGGAGAGGTGGCCCTTGGGACGGTGGCCTTCCACGGGGCCCCAGATCTCTTCGGCCGTGAGCGAAGGTGACGGGATCGCCAAGGTCCTTCCCCCGTTCTCAATGGATTGCGCCATGATGGGGGTCAACAGGTGCAGGACGACATGATCGGGGACCTCGTTCTCGACTTCGATCAGCGTCATCCGGCCGATGGCCAGCCGGCCGAACGCCTCGGCGAAACTTCGCGAGCCAGGCCACATGAACCCCGGCATTCGGTCGGGCTCGGGGTCCACTTGGCCCCGGTGAATCTGGGTGTAGGGACGGAGCGGTTCGATGCACTGGAACTTGCCGCCTTCGACCGTATAGGGATAGGCGGCGCTGGCGATCCGGATGCCTCGCAGTTTCGGCAGGATCAGCCAGCGCTCAAGCCGGTCATTCACTGTCTCTCGGCGGGTCAGTGCCACCCCGTTCACGAGGTAGTCGAGCTGGGTCTGCTGGTCGGTCTCCAGCACGAGTATGAGGTGGCTCGGGGATCGGGCCATCCATCGAAGGAGCATCCGCTCGAGCTCGGCTCGGTCGATGGGGTAGTCGAGACGGGACCCCCGACGACCGAGGTAGGATTCGACCAGCGCGTCCCAGGAGTCGATCACCACGGTGGAGGGGCCGCTCGATGGTAGCCGACTCCATGCTTCTTGCACGGGAGGAGGCAGAGCGAGGAACTCCGACAGCCGTTGCCGCTCCCGAGAGTCCGAGTCCGCGATGAGCGCCGCTTCCGATGCGGCTTGGGCAATCCCGCCGATCGAGGAGTTCCAATCGCTGGCGTCGACGATCTGGATCGACGAGGCTCCGTTCTCGCCAAGCCACGGGAACTCCCGCGAGAGCTCGCTCGTTGAAACGCGATTGGTGACCAACAGCCTCTCGCCTGGTGCCGCCTCAAGCATGGCCAGGCTGAGGGTCGTCTTCCCGGACCCCGGCGGTCCGCGGATGAGCAGGGATTGCGGGCCCGGTAGCGCGAGGAACTGGCGCAGCTCGGCGGGAAGTCGGACTGCTGTGCTCATTCGGCGGGAAAGCTCCCCCGACTGGGTCGGTAGCCCCTAGCTTGCGAGCTTCTAGCGTATCAACATGTCGCGAAGGGCCGGAGGAGCATCGCGGGTCGGAGCTCGTGCTCGCTCCTGGTCCCGGGGTCCCAGGGTGCATTGCGCCAGGACGCGACGGGGGGGCAGATCGAGCGGAAGAGGTCCCCGCTCAATTGAAGCACTCCCCCACGGGCGGCAGCTCCTGCCCTGCCCCCAGCGGTGCGGGGTCACCCCCTGCAGCAGTCCGGCCGAGGCGGTCCTCGACGGCTCTGTTCGGTGGGCCGATTACGCGACGTCTCACGGCGACCCGCTCTACCGGGCCGCCTGCCACGACGGCCAACTCCGGCACTGGAGGGGCTAGCGAGAGCGATTGCGCCGCGGCGTAGACGGGGCGTGGGCCCGACGGTGCGGGGTGGAGGGAGTGCTCGTGGCGGCCTTCATACGCTCGATCGCATCCGTCGGCATCGGGTCGATCCCGTCGTTGGCGGCCAGGGCCAGCGAGAACAGGTCCCCCACGGCGACGCCTTCGACGATCGCGGCGAGCGAGTCTCGGGCCGAGAGCCGTACGGGAAGGACGGGAATTTTCCGATCGCGCAGCAGGCGAACGAGGTACGCCTGGCGAGGACCGACTTCCAGGGAGGAGCCCGGCCATTCCAGGAACAGGAGCGCGCGACTCGAGCGGTCGACCAGGCCGGCCCGGTCCCATCCGACCACGGCGTTGTGGAACATCTCGGGGAGCACCTCGAAGGTGGCCCCGCGCTTGGCGTTCTCCTCGACCTGGGTCTTCCACCGGCGGGCCAATCCGGCGAGCGGGATCTCCGCGCAGATCGTCGGCAAGCGGCTGCCCACGGCCTCGGCCAGTTGCGCGCCGCTACCCTCGGCCGCGGAGAGCGCCGGCCATGCGGATTCCACGGCCTCCGCGGCCGCCCGCAGTCGCTCGGCGTTGGAGTTCGGGAAGGCGCTGTCCAGCGCGCCGAGCAGTGTGCCGAGCAGGTAGCCGACCCACGCCCGGGGAGGTCCGCCCTTGGGCACCGCCAGTACCGGCACCCCGTCCCGGGCAGCTCGCTGTTCGAGCTCGCCCCCGCTCGTGATCGCCAACCGAGGCATCCCGCGCCGGCCTGCCTCGTCGTAGAGGTGGAGCGTCTCCTGGGTGTTCCCCGAGTAGCTGATCGCGATGAGCCAGCCGGGGGCACGCAACGGTCGGGGCAGGTCGTACGTTCGCACTACTCCCAGGTCGATCTCGGATTCGGCGGCAGTCAACGAGAGAGCCAGGTCGCCCGCGATCGCCGAGCCGCCCATTCCGGCGACGGTGATCTGGCGGGTCTCGGCGGGTAGCGGTGGGGCCTGCTCCGTTCCCTCGCGGAAACCGTCCCGGAGCTGGGAAGGTAGGGCGGCGGCCAGTTCGAGCATGCGCTCGGCCCCGGGCGCCGGTTTGCGACTGGGCATCGGCGCGCCAGCGCCCGGTCCCCACATGACGCTTGGCCCTTGACCCGGCGTCGGTGGCATCGCTCGGCCCCCAACGCATCTCCTCGACCGAAGCTTAATCAGGGGGAAGGCCGCCAGATACCTACCGGCGACCCCGCCGGTGCCGCCGGAGGGAGGGCGCCCAACTCTCCACCGTGAGCGAACCGGAACCCCGCGCGCGTCGCCCGGAGGAGCGGGTCTCCACCGGTGTACCGGCGCTCGATACCATGCTCTCGGGTGGTCTCGTTCCGCGTCGTCCGTACTTGATCGTAGGTCCCAGCGGGACCGGGAAGACCACCCTTGCTCTCGAGTTCCTCTGCGAGGGGGTCCGTCGGGGGGAGGAGACGCTCCTCGTCACGTTGGAGGAGCCGCCCAACGAAATGCGGCTCAATCACCGCGGTCTCCGGCCGGGGCTCGACAAGGTGTGGGTGTTCGACGCGATCCCGGACGTGATGCGGTACGAGCGCGCGCCGTTCAAGGACGTTGCGCAGGTCCGCGACTCGACCCGGTTCGAAGCGATCCCGACGGACATCCGCAAGACCCCGGAGCTGACGAGCGTCGAGATCACCCTGACCGCGCTCGAGCAGACGATTCGGATGCAGGGGGCGCGCCGCAACTATACGCGGCTCGTCATCGACTCGCTCACCGCGCTGCAGTACTTCTGCATGAAGGGGATGGACGAGGTGCAGGGTGCACAGTCGTTCCTCCGCTTCCTCTCCGACCTCGGGCTGACCACCGTGCTCACCGTGGAGTCCCCGTTCGACGACCAGGAGACTCCCGAACGGATGCTCGCACGGGGGGAGATCCGGCTCTTCCGGTGGGAGAGCGAGGGCCGCACGGTCCGGGCGATCGGGGTCGAGAAGTTCCGAGGCAGCTCCCACGATGTCCGGCTCCACCCGTACCGGATCGGCGGCGGCGGGATCAACATCCGACTCGACCAGACCATCTTCCGCGACGGCCGGCGCGTGGTGGACGAACGTGGGCCGGAACTCGAGGTCCCGGTCGAGGTGACCGTCACGGGCGCCGTCGGGGAGGAGAGCACGGAGGCGGCGCTCGCCGAGATCCAGCGTGCCGAGCTGGGCGTGGAGGACGAGATCCGGGCCCTCCTCGCCGCCCAGGTGGACCTCCAGCCGCTCCGCGCGACGGTGCTGGCGGCCGTCGAGGCGGTGACGAAGGAGGAGCCGGGCCGTACGCTCGCTCGGTTGAACGAGATCCGCGAGCTCGCCCACCACATGCGTCTCGGAGAGCTGACCCGCCACGGGCCGATGCCCGACTCCGGGCCCGGGCCGATACCCCCGGCCTTCCCCGGGAGCACGCGCCACGAGGTGCGGCTCGGCACCGTGCTCGCTCGTCTTTCCGGCCTGCTCGGCCCGGCCGCACCTGCGGCCCCTTCGGCGACCGCGATTCGAGAGCCTCCCGCGCCCCCCGTGGCCCCCCCCGGCGAACCGACCCTCGCACCGGCGCACCTGGCTACTCCCGTGGTCTCTCCCCCTTCCGCGGTTCCCCCGGCACCGTCCAGCCCGGCGGCTCCGACGTTCGCCGCTCCTTCCCCGGGCGTACCTCCGGTTCCATCGTCGTCCACGCCCACTCCCACGACCGCCTCGGCCCCGCCCCTTCCGTTGCCGGTCTCTTCGGGGGAGTCGTTCGGACCCACCTTCGACTCGCTCGTACCGAATCTGGGGCTGGCCAAGCCCGACATGGGTCAGGCCGCGCCAGGCCCCCCCCCGGCCGTCGGCTCGGTGGAGGAGATCGATCCGGCCTTGACGGCCACCTCCACGCGCCGGCGTCGGGGGCCGGGAACCGGTTCGGCTCCGCGGCGCCGCGCCAAGCCCCGTTCCGACACCGCGCTCGTCTCCCCCGAAAGCACGGAGGCGACGCCCCCGAAGAAGCGGGCACCGCGCCGGCGCAAGGGGCCGAACGTGGTCGCGGCCGAACCGGGAACTCCCCCGCCGGTGCCGCAGCAGTCCGGCGCCCCGACGCCACCGGCCGAACCAGCTCCGGTCGCTGAAGCTCCCCCCACCGAATCGCCCCCACCGTCTCCGGAGGCCCCCACCTCGTGAGCAGCGTCAGCGAGCCCGCGATGATGGAACCGCAGCGGGTCTCCACCGGGATCCCCGGTCTCGACCGGATGCTCGGGGGCGGACTCATCGCTCGACGCCCGTACCTCGTGACCGGTGGGACCGGCAGCGGCAAGTCGCTGCTCGGGCTCACCTTCCTGCTCGAGGGGATCCGGCGCGGCGAAGACGTCCTGCTCGTGGCGGTGGACGAGCCGCCCTCGGAGATCCTGGAGAACGTGCGCGCCTTCAACTGGGACCTCTCCGCGATCCACACCCTCGACGCCAACCCGGGTCAGCGGGGCATCAAGCGGATGCACGACGTGCAGGAGATCAAGGCCCTCGGCGACCTCAAGGCGATGCGGGACCTGGGCGAGAAGAAGAGCGCCGCGGACTCCGACGAGATCGCCATCCAGGCGATCCACCTCAAGTTGCGCCAACAGATGCAGGCCCGGCCGTTCAAGCGGGTGGTCGTCGACTCGATCACCTCGATCCGGCGCTTCGCGCTCAAGGCCTCGGTCGAACCCCAGGCCGAGCGGACCGAGACCCAGTCGCTGCTCCGGTTCCTCAGCGAGCGGGAAGTGACCACGCTGATCACCTCCTCCCCCGGCAACCCTGCGCACCTCGCCGCGGAGGAGATCCTCACCCGCGGCGAGATCCTGCTTACCCGGAAGTGGATCGGGGATCGCTCCGTCCGCCAGATCAAGATCATCCGCGTCCGTGGCTCCGCGCACGACTACGAGCGCCGGCCGTTCACGATCACTCCCTCGGGAATCCTCGTCGGCTAAGACCGCCGGCGATGGGTCCCCGTGGACTCCGCCCGGTTCGCCGAGCGCGGCTATTCGGCCGCCCGGACCTCACGATACAGCGCCAGGTGTCGCTCCACCACCGAGCGCCACGCGAACCGATCGAGTGCCTGAGCGCGGGCGGCCTCCCCCATCCGACGACGAAGCCCGGCATCGGACCCGAGTTCCCCGCTGCGGGACCGAAGCAGCTCCACGGTCTGCTCTTCCGAGGCACCGGCGGGACTGGTCCAGCCCGTCGCTCCCTGCGCGATCAGCGAGCCGATCGGAGCCGCCCCGAGCACGGGTAACCCGGCGGCGAGGGCCTGCAGCACCGTTCCCGAGAGGATCTCGGCGGCGGAGGGGTGGATGAGCAGGTCGCTCTCGGCGTAGGCCCGCTGGAGCGCCTCTTCCGTCACCTCTCCCATCAGCTCCACCCGGTCGCCCGCCTCCCGGACCTGGCGGGCGTAGGCAGGATCGGTCACCGGACCCACGATCCGCAACTCCCAACCGGTGCCGCGCAGCGCGCGGGCCGCCAGCTCCCACCGTTTGAGCGGAGCGACGATCCCTACGCCGAGTGCCCGGCGTCCGGTGCGGGCCCCCCACTCCGGCCGGAACCGCTCGGCGTCGACACCGATGGGGATCACCGGGTGGCGGGCGGGAAGCTGCCGTCCCAGTCTCGAACTCATGCGCGCGCTCAACTCGTCGGTGAGCGCGACGGTCGCCGCCGACCAGGCGACCGCGCGGCGCTCCAGGAGGAATCCCCACCGCTGCGAGATCCCCGCGACGGTGAACCAGTGGCGGGAGTGCGAAGTGTACACGTACGGGCGGCCGGACCAGCTCAGCCGATTGGCCACCACCGGCGTACTAGCGTGGAGGACCTCCGCGTCGAGCCCTTCCAGGAGGCGGGGCAGCTGGAGAGCGAATCGGTACTCGTCGGAGGACCGGCCCTGGCGGACCTGCTGCACGACGACGGGCTCCTGGCCCGCGGCGCGCAAGGCGGTGGCGTACTCCGCGATCGTGCGCTCAACCCCTCCGTACCCGGTCGGGGGAATGGGCTCGACCCCGGTGCCGATCAGCACGATGCGCACGGACAGGCCACGATACGGCGAGGATAAGTTACGTCCGGGCTCCGCGGCGCACGGCTATGAACCCGACCCGTCTGCCGCGGCCGAGTCGACGATGAGCGATACCCCGATGTGTTCCTGGACCGGTGTGGGACCGGACGACGAAGACCGCGAACTGTTCTGCGATAAGCCCGCGACCTCCTACGTCGAGGACGACGCGGGCAAGCGCCATTTCTCGTGCGACGAGCACCTGACCGAGGTGCGGAGCCACGCCGGCGGGGGCAGCCCGATCCGCAACGCCCAGCATTTGAAGGACGAGGGCCACCTCAAGGTGAGCCCAGAGTCCGCCGTGCGCTGGGAGTAGCCGGGAGGCGGGGGGTCGGCGATGGCGCACTTCCTCCTGAAGGAGGAGCCGTCCCACTACTCGTTCGTAGACCTGGTCCGCGACGGCGCGACCGACTGGAGCGGCGTGCACAACGCGCTCGCCCTGCGTCACCTCCGGGCGATCCGCCGGGGGGAGCAGGGACTGTACTACCACTCGGGCTCGGAGCGCTCCGCGGTCGGGATCATCCGGGCTCTGGGCGCTCCGTATCCGGAACCCGGCGATCCTCGCCATTCCTTTTCGGTGCGAGTCGGGCCGGTGCGAGCGCTCCGGCGTCCTCTGTCGTTGGCGGAGATGCGGGCCGTACCGGGGTTCGCGGCGTACGACCTCTTCCGCGTGGGTCGCCTCTCCGTGGCTCCGGTGCCGGAGCCGGTATGGCGCAAGGTGCTCGCGCTGGAACGGTCCATATCCGAAGGTTAGAGCCAATCGGAAAGCCGCGGGAGCAGCCGGGACTCCGCGGCCCGCCGGTACCGGCTCTCCGTGTAGAGCGCCACCGCGAACGGCGTTGCCGGTCGGATGAGGAGCGGCTCCCAAGGTGGGCCCCGGAAGGGACGTGTCCATCCCTGGGGCTCCCGCACGATGATCTCGGCCAATTCCCGTCCGTCGCTCCGCGCCGCCAGCCCAGCGAGGTCGAGCAGCACGGTACCGTCGGGGGCGCCGATACGGGAGGCGAGGGCCTCCTCCGTCGCGCGGCGCTGGGAGGGAAATCGGACCAGCTTTCTCAGCCGAGCGGCGAGCGCCGGGCCGGCGTCGACGATCCCTCCGACCCGCTTGAACAACCGGCGCTCGAGCAGGGACTCGACCGTCTCCGCCTCCCGGCCGCCAGCGACCTTGAGGCCGGCGAGCAGCTCTCCGTCGCTCAGACCGAAGAGCGGTCGCGCACGCTCCGGATAGCCCGGCAAGCGCTCGACGGCGGCCTGCAGCATGACCTCCGCGGCGCGGACGGTCTTGTGGTAGTACACCGCACGGTACATCAGGCTTCGACCGACGAGGAATCCCTCCAGCGCGCTCCGACCCTTGTCCGCGAAGACGACCCGGCCGCGCTCCGACTCGATCGTGTCGAGCAGCCGCGCCGCATCGATCGCTCCGTGGGCGACGCCCGTGTAGTGCGCGTCCCGCTGGAGGTAGTCGATACGGTCCGCGTCCACCGGTCCGTGGAGCAAGGCCCGGGCGAGCGATCCACGTTCCCGGTCGGTCAATGGATCGACGAGCCC
Source organism: Thermoplasmata archaeon (assembly GCA_022749995.1). Lineage (GTDB taxonomy): Archaea > Thermoplasmatota > Thermoplasmata > Lutacidiplasmatales > UBA184 > JAKIVR01. Next base: position 17,293 of record JAKIWO010000016.1, read on the forward strand.
CGCGACGACCTTGGGCGCGAGTCCCCCTTCCTCGAGCAGCGCCGGGATCGGATTCGTCCCCGGACGGTCTCCCTCCCCACGGATGACCAGCCGCGAGATGTGCTCGTGACCGAACCCGAGCACCTCCTCCATAGGCCCGTCGAGCGTGTGCGAGAACGGTCCGTGGCCGATGTCGTGCAGCAGTGCCGCGACGCCGATCGTCTCCGCTTCGGCGGCGGGCCGGTCGATCGCCTCGGCCATGCGGCGCGCCACGGAGTACGCGCCCAACGAATGCTCGAGGCGGGTATGGTTCGCCCCGGGGAACACTAGGTGCGCAAAGCCGGTCTGGCGGATCCCCCAGAGCCGCTGGAATCCGGGGGTGGAGACGAGGGCGAGGGGGACCCCCTCGAGCGCGATCGGCCCGTGTACCGGATCGTAGATGCTCTTGCGCACGACGCGCCGACTCCGCGACCGCACCGCCGACCGGAGTCGGGGGCCCGCATTAAGGACCGGGCCCCACGGACGGTGCGGGCGTCCCCGCGACCGATGGGTTTAATCCGACCGTCCCCGGTGGTACCGCCCCATGGCGGCCCCAGCCGTTGGGGCCGGACGCTCGAGCGCCGGCTCACCTGCGGTACAAGAGAGCGCACGACTGTACCGCGCCGCCGAGGAGTTCGAGTCGCATCACGACACCACCCGCCAGGTGGAGGCGCTCAAGGCCTATGTGGGGTACGTCGAAACGCACCGTCGCAATCTGGAGGATGCCGGAGATTCGCTCGCGACGCAACTCGACGAGGTCGCGATGGCGCTCTATCGCCAATCGCAGGCCGAGCTCGCGGGACGAGCGATCGACCTCGGTCTCGCGTTCGCGCCGCAGGCCCCCCGGCTGCTGCACCACAAGGCGCTGATCCTGCTCACCCTCAACCGGAACCTCGAGTACATCCTCCCGCTCCTCGACCGGGCGCTGCAGGCCAGCCCGCATGACCGCGGTATCTGGGCGACCCGGGGCGACGCGCTCCGACTCCTGCGCCGGCCGGCCGAGGCGGCCGATGCCTACGTCCAGGCGCAGAAGCTCGACCCTTCCTCGAGCCAATTCGTCGACCGCGCGCTCAAGCTGGTCCCGGAGCACCCGGAGGCGCTCCGCCTCAAGCTGCAGCTCGCGCGGGCGACCGGTGGCGATCGGCAAGCGCTCCAGGCCTGCGAACAGCTCCTCGCCACGAGGCCGGAGGATCCGGAGCTTCTGCTCGTCCGGGCCGAACTGCTCACGTCACTGGGGGATCTCCCCACGGCTGCCGGACTCATCGAATCGATCCGGGCCTCCCGCCCCTCCGAACCCCGCGTCCAGCTGCTCTACGCGCGACTCCTCTTCGAGCAGGATCGCCCGCGCGAGGCGATCGCGGAACTGCGCCGGGTGCTCGAGTCCCCCACGCCGGCCGATCCGGACTCCTTGCTCCAGGTCGCCCAGCGGCTCACCCAGCTCCCCGAGGAACGTACGCTCCTGCTCGACCTGCGCCGCAGGGTCTGGGAGCTGGCGCCTACCAATCTGGCCAATCTGCGCGAGATGGGTACCCTCGCGGTCGAACTCGGCCAAGGGGAGGTCGCCGTGCAGGCCTCGCGGGCCCTGCTCGAGCAGTCGCCCGGCAATCTCGAGGCGATGCGCTCGCTCGCCGAACTGCTGCTCGCCGCCGGCCGCGCCGACGAAGCGTTCGACCAGTACCGGGAGCTCGCCCGCGCCCACCCCCGCGAGGTCAGCGAGCTGCGCAAGGCGATGCTCGCGGCCCAGTCGGCGCGGCGTAGTGCCGTGGTCCGCGAGTTTGCGCAGGCGATCCTGGCCGTCGCCCCGGCGGATTCGGCGGCACGGGAGTCGCTCGCGCAGGCGTTCGCCGAGGACGGCGGACTCGTCGAATCACTCGCCGAGTACGACCGGCTGCTCGAACGCTCGCCGACGGAGGTCCGCTACCTCCTCGAGAAGCGGCGCCTCTTGGTCGAGCTCAACCGCACCGACCTGCTCCCGAGGGTCTACGACGAGATCTTCCGGCTCGACCCGACCCGTACCGACATCGCCCTCGAGCGGGGCAACCTCTACCTGGGACGCGCCTACGAGCTGCCCGATGGGTCGACCGAGCGGGCGCAGATGGCGCGCTCGGCCCTGGTCTCGTACGAGCGGGCGAGCCTGAGCACCGAACGCCGGGCGAGCGCGTTGCTCGGTCTGGCGCGGGCCTCGCGCTTGGTCCACCTTCCCGAGCGGGCCGCGCACGCCTACCGCGATTTTCTCGAGATGCCCGGCCAGGCCGCCCGGGCCGATGCCCGCAAGGAGCTGGGCCACGTGCTGCGGGAGCTCCACCGGTATCGGGAGGCGGAGGCGGAGTACGCCCAGGCGCTGGCGGCCGGCGGGGACGACCTCGACCTCCTCTGGGGGGAGGTGGAGGCGCTCACCCAGCTCAACCAGGAGGAGGCCGCGCTACGGTACGTGGAGCTGCTGCTGCATCGCGAGCCGCAGAATCCGCTGTTCCTGCGTCGCAAGGGTCAGCTGCTGCTTCAATCCGGCCGGCAGGCCGAGGCCTTGCCCGTGTTGACCCAGGCGGTGGAGGCGGCTCGCGGCGACCCGCGCGCCCACTTCGAGGTCGGGGAGGCGCTGCGCGCCCATGGCGCGTTCGCCGAGGCGATCCCCCACTTCACCGCGGGGCTTCGGCTCGATCCGAAGAGCCGGTCCGGTTGGCTCGCGCTCGGCGGCACGTTGCACGACGCCGGTCGGTACGACGAGGTGATCCCCATCGTCGACCGCCTGCTCCACGAGGACTCCAACGACTTACTCGCCTGGCGGCTGCGCGCCGACGCGTTCCGGGCGCTCCAGCGACCCACGGACCTCCAGTACTCGTTGCGCGGCATCCTGCTCCTCGACCCACACAACTCCGGCGCCCTGCTGGAGATGTCGCATCTTCAGCTCGCCGCCGGCGAGAAGGAGGCGGCCTACTCCGGCCTGCTCCAGGTGGCTCAGAGCGGCGAGGCGTCGGCCAACGACCCGGCGCTCTGGATGCAGATCGCCGACCTGGGTTCGGAGCTCGGACGTACCGAGGAGGCCAATCGCGCGTTCGACCGGGTCACTCAGCTCGACCCGAGCCGGGCCGGCGACATCACGACGCGACGGGCCCGCCTGCGCCTCGCCGCCGGACGCCCGGACCTTGCACTGGAGCTCGTGCTCGCCTCCTCCGAGGCCACCGGGCCCGAGGCGCCGGTCGACCGGGAGCTGTTACGTGCCGAGATCCTCACGGCGCTCGAGCGGCCGGCGGAGGCGCAGAAGGTGTACGAAGGGCTGCTGGCCCGGACCCCGCCGGAATCCAGCGCCCTCCCCGGGCTGGCGCGCTGCCTGCTCGAGCAAGGACAGCCCGGACCGGCGCGCGAGCAGCTGCGAGCCTACCTGCCTCGCTCCGCCCCGGAGTCCTCCCTGTTCCTCCTGCTGGCGGAGGCCGAGAGCGCGCTCGGGTCGCTCCCGGAGGCGGCCAAGGTGCTCGAGGAGGGCACCCGCGCCCTGCCCCAGAGCTGGGAGCTGTGGGGCCGGCTCGGCGAGCTCCGCGTCCGGCAGGAACAATGGCCCGAGGCGGCCGACGCCTTCGCGCACGCCATGGCGCTCGCGCCCCAGAACGCCGACCTGCCGCTCCACGCCGGGTTCGTGGCGGAGAAGCTCGGGCACGAGCACGAAGCGCTCGCCCTCTACGAGCACGCGACACAGATCGCGGGATCCAACCCCCAGGCCTGGTGCTCGCAGGGACTCGCGCTCCTCCGACTCGGCCGTCCGGGCGAGGCGCTGGAAGCGTTCGCCCGCGCGCTCGCCCTCGACGGGAACTTCGAGGCGGCGCTCGAGGGCCGCAAGGCCGCCGAGCAGAAGACCCGCGAGGCGACCGTGGAGAAGTACGGCCGGGACGCGCTGCTGCTCGAGGCCAAGCTGAACCGCTCGGTCAACCGGAACGACCTGTTCGTGACCCTCCACGTGCCGTACGACCTGCTCGACCCGATCCTCTCGGCGCTCGCCCGCACCCCGCGGATGGACCTCGCGAAGCTGAGCGCGGAGGAGATGCACGACCTGGAGAGCGCGAGCTGCCAGCTCCTCACAAGCGCCATCGACCGCCGACCCGAGGGGATCGAGCGGCGCGGGCTGACGCTCGCCGATGTGGCGGTGCTCTCGCCGCCGACCTTTACCCTCGGTGAGCTCCAGCGGTTGTTCGGCTACGTCCGGTCGGTGCTCGATCTCGAGCTCCGTCCCGAGAATCTCACGCTTACGCCGGAGGTGGAGGAGCTCGCCCGCCGCGCGCTCGCACTGCCCGAGGCCCAGCGCACCCTCTTCCAGCTCTCGAAGACCCTGCGGGTCGGCCTCTACAAGGCGCGCGTGATCAAGACCGTGGAGGCGGCCGGCAGCGCCGTGCACGCCCCGCTCCCGAGCGTCGACCTGGGCCAGTACTCACCCGAGTTCAAGGAGGTCGGCGCCCCCGCCGCATCCCTCCGAAGCGCGGAGGAGGAAGCTACGCCGGAGCCCCCGTTCTTCCCGGCGGACGACGAGCTGGTCACGGAGCCGATCACGGTCGCGCCGCCGGCGGCCCCCGTCTCCTCCACCTCCACGACGCCCGACGGCTCGCGCCGGTGCTTGGGTTGCGGCGGGTTGCCGTCGGTCGTACATGTCTGCGGCGCCCCGTTGTGCGGCTCCTGCATCCACCAGTTCCCTTCCTGCCCCAAGTGCCATCAAGCGGTATCGAAGGCGAACTCCCAGTCGCTCACGGGCCATCCAGGTTCCCGCCCGAAGGCGCGGCCGGCCCCGAGCAGAGCCGTGGCGGCACCCAGCGCTCCGGCGGCGCCGGCACGGTCGACCGGAGTGCACCCCATCCGAGGACTCCTCAACCGCGCCCGAGGGTCCGGCGGACGAGGACCCGACCCACGGGGCGCAGGGGGCCGACCGCGACCGCGTGCCTTGGCCGAACCCGCTCCGGAGGCCGAGCTCCCAGAGCTACCGGAGGCTCCACCGGCCCCCCCTCCCCGACCGCCACGGGAAAAACGAGACGACGAGCCGCGGCTCTGAGCGTCGGGCTCCGGGCTTCCTGGGTGAGTGGGCTACCCGGCCCGTCGATGGGATCAGCGTAGACGAGGGCGCGCCCGAGATCGGGCAGGAAGCCGGCACTCCACCGGGCCGTCGTGCCATTCCCGCGGCACGTCGGCAAGGTGTGGGGGACCGAGGAAACGCAGCCCCCCAAAAGTTACGGGAGCCCGTCGCCTCGGGGAGGAGCCGACGCGACCCCCTCGACCCCTGAGGGTGCGAGCGGGACGGCGCAGCGGCGACATGAAATGAGCGCGGAGGGGGCGGCGACCGGTCGCCTCGATCGCTCGCACCGACGGATCCCCGAGTGCATCGGGCTCCTCCTGTTGCTGCTGATTCCGACCGTCGTGGGCCTGACGGAGAGCCAGCGGGCGGACGTGAGCACGCTCACTCCGCAGGAATTGGGGTTCATGGCCCACATCAACCACATCGTCTTCGTCGTACTCGAAAACCATGCCTACGACAATTACTACGGGCGGTACTGCCTCCAAGTGAATCCCGTCTGCCCCATGGCGGCGGCCGGTATTCCGGCCGGAACCTGTGTCCCGCTCAACGCAACACTGCCCACGGGCCCCTGCGTCCGTCCGTTCAACAACACCCCGGCCAACTGGACAGTCTCGGGTCTCATGCCCCACGACTGGAATGCGTCCAACCTTTCCTGGAACCACGGCGCCATGAACGGATTCTATGCCGCCGAAGGCTCCGGACTGAACCCGTTCGGCACCTACAACGGGAGTACCGCCCCCATCTACTGGGACTTGGCGCAGGAGTATGGACTGAGCGATCGGTTCTTCACCTCCGTACTCGACTATTCGCTGCCGAACCACTGGCACTTCGTCGCGGGGGCGGCGCCGCAGGCGATCCTCTACGCCGGCTCCGACTACACCCTGCACCAAAACGTCAGTGCCTTCATCCGCAATGACCACACCTACCTCAACGAGTCGAATGCGACCCCGACGATCGAGGACCTGCTCCTCAACAGCTCGGTGAGCTGGAAGTACTACGAGTTCGCGCTGGGCTCGTACGCGAGCGCCATCCGGATCGTCGCCGACCCCAACGGTACGGATGTCGCCTCGACCGGCCGCGCCTACGACTACTTCAACCCGCAAGCCGCGCGGGCCGAATCCTACAACCAGTCCTTCGCCAACCACTACGTCGTCAACTCCCAGTTCTACGCCGACGCGGCCAACGGTAGCCTGCCCGCGCTCTCGTGGGTGATCCCTCCGGGCCAGGACGCCGACCACCCCCCGGACAACTCCACCTACGCGCAAGGTTGGTTGGGCAGCATCGTGAACTCCGTCGAGAATTCCCCCGACTGGAACTCGACGGCCATCTACGTCACCTGGGACGATTACGGCGGCTTCTACGACCAGGTGGACCCGCCGCAGTTCCTCGGCCAGCAGCTGGGTTTCCGGGTGCCGCTGCTTGAGATCAGCCCCTACACGCCGGCGGGCGTGGTGTCGGACTCCTTCGGCTTCTTCGAGTCGGTCCTCCATCTGATGGAGTGGCGGTTCCACCTGGGTTGCCTCACCGCGCTCGACTGCGGCGCACCGCTGCCGCTCTGGGGGTTCGATTTCCAAGCGCCCCCCCGCGCGCCGTTGCAGTTCCCGACCAATGTCTCCGTCGCCCACTACCCGTACATCGGCCCCGCCCTCTCCCCGTTCGCGCACACCCACCCGTACGTCCCTCCGGAACAGTACGTGGTCTTCCCTTCCGGGCAAGCGCCGGATGTGGACTAGGCTCGCTCGGACGCCCCGTGCGGGGTCGCCGGTAGGGAGACGGGAGAGCCGGCGGGCCGCGCGAGCAGCCCGAACGGCTTCGAGGCCTCCACCAACACCACCGGGCGGGTACCGACCGACCGCGCGAAGTCGAGGAACGCGTACGACCAGTCGATGTCGTCCGCCGCCAGCACTCCCCCCGGCACGAGCCGTGCCCAGGCCGCTCGGAACTCGAGTTCCATCCAACCGTAGGAGTGGGCGCTGTCGTGCAGGAAGAGTCCGACCGGACCTAGCAAGGCCATCGCATCACGGAATGCGGCGGCTCTCCCTCGCTGGGGCAGAATGCGGAGATCCCAGCCCGACCTCAGTTCCTGGGGCACGAGCTCCCCGGCACCCGCCATCACGTCGAAGCTGACGAGCCGACCCCGGCCGTTCCGACGCAGCGCTTCGAGCAGGAGGAAGGAGGAGTGCCCGTTGGCTACACCGGTCTCGACCACCTGCTCCGGCCGGAGACGGCGTGCGAGCGCGTAGAGAATCCACCCTTCACCTCGCAAAAAGGCGGTACGTTCGGCAAAGAGCAGCCCGTCGCGAACTCGAGATCGCAAGCGGGTCCAGGACTCGTCGAACTCCCGGGCCAGCTCGGTGAGCGCGGGGTCGCCGGGCGGCAGTACTGCGGCGAGTACCGCTTCGGGGTCGACGCTCTGCAGCCGCGCTCCACGTGACGTTTCGACCAGCGTCGGGTGCAGGTGTCGATGGAACAACCCACCGACGACCACCTCCATCGGGTCGTCGCGAATCCGACGGCCTAGCGAGCGGGTCTCGGTCGGCGGGTTCGGAGTTCTCCCCTCGCTCACCTTCGGACCCGGCGGGACCCAAGCGGTTCCGATTAAGGAGGTTGGCCCGAAGCTCGAGGCGGGAACTCGCCCGCACGGTGGTCGCGGTAGGCACCGTGCTCGGAGCTGGTCGGGGAAGGGGGTTCGGACGGAATACGGAGGGACGAAAACTGAAATAGGGGTCCCCATCATCTTCCGTCGATGTCGGCGACCGGCGCCCCGGGTGGGCGGATTCCCGCGGCAGCGGCCATGGCCATCGTCGCGGCGATCGCCGTGATCAGCTTCATCGCCGTTTGGCTGGCGTTCCCGGGCCAGAATCACTTCACAGCGCTTATCGGGATTGGGATCCTCGCCCTGCTCTACTCCGTCGTCTCCTACTTCGCCCAGGCGCTGACCGCCAGTCCCGCGCCGCTGCGCGCGGCCGGCTGGGGGCTCTTCGGCATGGGCGGAGCCGTGCTGCTCCTCGCTATCGTCCTCGATGTGCCGTCGGGGACCGATGTGATCTGGCAGTTGCTCGGTGCCGTGCTGGTGCTGGTCGTCCTCCTCATCGGATTCACGGGCGCCGCCTGGCGTGGCCGCGCGCTCGGGGCGGACCGGCGGAGGGAGCAGAACCAAGCCGCATGGCGCTCGCGACCGGCTGCCTCCGCCTTCGGCTACTCGAGCGCCAACCCTCCGGCCGTCGCCCCTCCACCCACCGCCGGTTCGCCGCCGCCTGGACCCGGGGGTTCCCCCTAGGATGGCGAGCCCACCCGCCGGCCCCAGCTGCGCGAGCTGTCATGCTTCACTGCCCCCTGACGTGAAATTCTGCCCCCAATGCGGCGCCGCCGTGGGAGCCCCAGCGGCATCCAGCTCCGCCCCCGCGCCGGGGGGCGTTTCGTCCGCCACTCCCGCGCCGTCGGCCCCTCCGGTGGATGTACGGCAGCGGATCACCGAGAGCCGCGGTCCGCTCCAGCGACTGCAGCTCCTGCTCCCCGGCTTCCACGGCTACCGACAGGGGGAGGACTCCCGGATGGCCGACGAGTTGCTCCGCGTGCAAGTGGCCGACAAGGTGCACGGCTCGCTGGCGGCGGTTCAAGGCATCCGCCAATCCCTCACCCAAGCGAACCAGTTCGGCAGTCTGAACGACCTCGCGTACATCCTCACCGACCTGCAGACCCTCGAGGGTCAGATCCGCCACGCGGAGCAGGGGTACTCGGGCATCGCTGCGGCCGTACGTATCGGCGCGAGCCAGCTCGACCAGCTCTACGAGTACGACTACGGCTTCGTGATGGCCGGCGACCAGCTCCGTGCCGCGGTGGCCCCACTCCAGGCGGCGGCCTCCTCCAACGACGCGGCCGCCGTCCGTACCGAGGTCGACCGCCTGCGCGGCCTCGTCCAGCAGCTCAAGAGCGCCTTCCAATCGCGGATGACCACGGTCGAAGGAATCCGGGTGTAGGAGAGTCTCTTCGATGGTCACCAACAAACCGGTACCGGACAAGGGCGGGAGCCTCATCGGGGCGACGACGGTCGCTTGGGAGGACGTCTACAAAGGCGCGAACGTCATGTGGCGGGTCCCGCGCAACATCCGCTACGGCGACAACATCGTCGTCCGCGAGGACGAGAGCGCGGTGTTCTTCCGCGACGGCAAGGCGCTGTCCTACATCACCCAGCCCGGACGGTTCGCGCTCACCAGCCTCAATGCCGGCATTCTCGGGAATCTGATCCAGGCGATCTCCGGCGTCCGGCAGGAGGCGGAGGTGTACTACCTCCAGCGGCGGATGTTCGACGGCAAGTTCGGCAGCGCCGAACCGTACGTCTTCCGGGACCCCGACTTCGGCCTGGTCAACCTCCGGCTGTTCGGCGAGTTCCGCTGGAAGGTGGCGAAGCCCGACCTGTTCATCAACGAGTTCGTGGGCACCTTCGGCGCCGTCACCACCGACTCCGTCGTGGGGCGGCTGCGCGACCAGGTGGTCATCCTCGTGTACAACACGCTCGGCAAGCTCAAGGACCAGGGCATGCGAGTGACCGACCTCGCGGGCCAGCTCACCACGATCGAGCAAGCGGTGTTGGGCTCGGCGCCGCAACACTTCGACCCGTTCGGGATCGAGCTCAACCAGCTCCAAGGGCTCTCCGTGAGCCTACCGGACGATGTCCAGGCGGCGATCGATACGCGCTCGAAGATGGGGGTCCTCGGCGTGAACTACATGCAGTACCAAGCCGGCCAGGCGATGACCACGGCCGCCGCCAACCCGAGCGGCGGGGCCGGGGCGCTCGCGGGTGCGGGCGTGGGGCTGGGCGCGGGCATGGGCATGGGCTACGGGATGAGCAGCGCCATGCAGGGCGGCATGCAGCCCGCTTCGGGCACTCCGTGCCCCAAGTGCGGCACGATGGTTCCGGCCGGCAGCCGGTTCTGCCCCTCCTGCGGCCAGTCGACCGCACCGGCGCCGGCCGCGGGTCCGAGCGTCACCTGTCCCAAGTGCAACTCGCCGATCACCGGCGGCGCCAAGTTCTGTCCGAACTGCGGCGCTTCGGCGCCGGCCCCCCGGGCCTGCCCCAAGTGCGGCACCGCCGTCCCGAGCGGCAAGTTCTGTCCGAACTGCGGCACGGCGATGCCGGCGTAACGGAGCACCGAGTCCCCGATGAACTGCCCGAACTGCCAGACGGTGCTTCCCGATGACGCGAAGTTCTGCTACGCCTGCGGCAAGCCGATCTCCGCTGCGCCCGCGCCTGCCCCGGCGGCCGCGGCCCCGACCGGTCCGGTCGAGCTCAAGTGCAAGAGCTGCGGCGCGCCGCTCCACCCGGTCTTTGGAGAGATGGTGATGAGCTGCGAGTACTGCGGCGCCTCGGTCAGCCTTGCCGGGGGCAATTGGAAGGAGATCTCCAAGCACTCGATGCTGGCACCGAAGCTCACCGCACCGGATCAGGCACTCGGCGTCGTCCGCGCGTACCTGGACCAGGGGCTGTTCCACAAGCACGCCTTCGAGGAGTCCAAGGTCGTCGAGCAGCGTCTGACCTTCGTTCCGTTCTGGGTGGTCCCGGTCTCCGCTTCCACCACCTTCCAGTACCAGGACATCGCCGTGGGGGTGGGCAGCACCGTTGCCTCGATCGCCGCCGCGGAGATGATCGGGAGTGCGCTGGGCGGGGGGCGCCGCGGAGGCGTCACCGTCTTCCCCGTCATGATGGGGGGAGGCGCCGTGAACGCCACGCGCGCCGGCACCGTTTCCCGCGAGTACGAGTATCCGGTGGTGGCGGTCAAGGGGATGAGCTCCTACCAGCCGCACGACTACACGTTCGGGCTCTCCGAACGCAGCTTCTACGACCCGAAGTCGGTGCCGACCGGCGCGCAGGTGCTCAACGGGGACCTGGGCGAGGACGCGGCATCGCACGCCGCCCGGGCCTTCGTCACGCAGCTCCAGGCCGAGGAGGCGCACAAGCAGCACCACATGGTGAGCTCGCTCAATACGCAGGTCGAGGTCTCCGAGGCGGAGCTCCTGCACGTCCCGATCTGGTACTTCCTCCTCGACCGGAAGGGCCAGAAGATCGCGATCCTCGTCGATGGCCACGCCGGCCGCATCATGCAGACCGTCGGCAACACTCCCTAGTCCCGGCGTCCCCGCCGTGGTGCCCTAGCAGTTCATCGTGCTTTGGCTCGGGCTCGCCAGCGGGACGCCCGTGGACGCGTTGATGCCACCGGAAAACTCGAGGCCGTTGCCACTGGTGCTCGCGATATTGCAGGTCGAGTACTGCATGCCCCAGATCGTGACCCCTCCGGTCCTGGTCGCGCTCACCAGGGCGAACAGCCGTGTGAGCACGGTATGGTTCTGGGCCCAGGCCGTGCCGCCCTCCGCATTGAAGTCTTGGACGGCGGCGGTCGAGTCAAGGACCGCCGAGGCGTTGATCGGCGCGTAGGAGGTGA
>JAKIWO010000017.1 GCA_022749995.1 Thermoplasmata archaeon
AGCATGCTTGGCCACTACACCACGGGGCTGCGGCGCTGATTAGGAGGCAGTGGGGATAATTCTGGTCCCACCCCTGGAGCCCGCATGCGGCGGACCCTCGGCTCGATTCGGGCGCTCGTCGCAGGTTGTGGGGCACGGGTGACGAGGCCGTGTTCGCTCGCCGCTGGGCGTCAGCACCATCCGTGCCGGCCGAGTGGGCCTCCCATGTCACCCGTGAGCCGGCGTGCCGGTCCTCGCACCCCGTCATGTTCTGGAGGCGGCCTGCTTCCGAAAGACTTCCCGGCCGAGCTTACCTCTGACATAGAAGCCGAGGCCCATCGCGCGGTTCGCCGGGTCGCCCCGAGGGCGGGGCGGACCCGGAAATGGAACAACGACTGGTACGCGGGCCAGGACCTGGTCTGCTGCATTGCCGCGTTCCGCGCTCACGTGGGGGTTGAATTCTGGTGCGGATCGACCCTAGTCGACCCACATGGACTCCTTGAAGGGACGGGGAAGAACCTTCGACACGTCAAGCTGCGCTCAGCGAAGGAAGCTCGGAACCCGCGATTCGCCGCGCTGGTTCGCGCGGCCTTCAAGCTCGACCAACAATCGGAGAAACGGACCCGGTAGCCGGCCACTGCCGCCGCTCGCGCATCGGGCGCCCTTAGGACCTGCCCGCAGCACGCACCACTCGTGCGGGGTTCGGGACAGCGCTATCTCGTACGCCCGAGTGGCGGGATGGAAATGCCGCGCTCCAGCCCGTTCCGCCTGCCGGCTTCGGGGCGGGCCCGTTCATCGAGGACCAATCGCAACGGTGCCCGCGGCCCGTGGCGGCAATGGATTGATTCGTGGGACCGCCAACAGACCCGGTACATCCCATTCCGGGAGGCCCGGTTCCAAGCGATGGGAGATGCCCTGGAGGCCCGATTTGCAGGCCGGTTCACCGGACTCGACCTCGGATGTGGGCCGGGCTCGCTCAGTGCCCGACTGCTTCAGCGGTTCCCGAACGCTCGGATGGTCGCCGTGGATTTCGACCCAGTACTAACCTACCTGGGCCGGCGCACGCTCGGCGACGCCCACGGTCGCCTCGCCTGGATCGAGGCGGACCTCCGCCTGTCGAGCTGGATCGCGCAGCTGCCCGTACGACGTGTGCAGGCGGTCCTGAGCACTACGGCGCTGCATTGGCTGCCCGCGCGTCGGACCATCGCCCTCTACCGGGAACTCGCCAAGATGCTCGTCCCTCGCGGCCTCTTCCTCAACGGCGAGCACCTCCCCTTCGACCGGAGCCTGCCCCAGCTCGCGCGACTCGCCGACTCGGCGGCCCGAGTCGAGCGCCGCCGGTACCTCGACTCGGGGGCGGCCTTGGATTGGGGTTCCTGGTGGAAGCAGCTGCGGGAAGTGCCGGAGCTGGCCGCCCGATTTGCGCTCCGGGACGAGCGGTATCCTGGCGGGGAACACCACGAGCACGACATCTCGACCTCAGAGCACGTGCGGTGGTTGCGAGCGGCCGGGTTCGCGGAGGCGGGCGTGCTCTGGCAACAGATGGACGACTTCGTTATTGCAGGTGTGCGCTAGGGAAGTCCCGGCACCCGCCCCTCGGGCGCGGGTCCGCTAACGGTGCCGACGCTCTGGGAAGGGGAGCAGATCCGGTTCCAGGGACCGGGCGTGCTACGACGGATCGCCGGCGTTCTCACGATCACCACCGAGCGGATCGTGTTCTCGCACACCTCGGGTGTCGCCCGGAAGCGAGAGCACGTTGACTTCTCTATGCCGTTGGAATCGGTGTATAGCGCGGAGGTCGAGGGACACCTCGCCAAGCAGCAGCTCACCCTGGTCGCCCACGGGAAGGGGTACACGGGCCCGACGCGGCTGCACGTGGAGCTCAATCGTCCTCCCGACCTCCAGCAGCTCATTGGGGAACTCGTGGCCGACCGCCGGCGCGCCCTCGAGCTCGCCGCCGAGGAGCAATCCCGCGGGAGCGGGCCTCGGATTCACCTGACCGTCCATCCCACGCCGGCCACGACGAAGGTGATGTTTCGTTGCCCGTACTGCCGGACCGTCTACCCGGAGCTCGAGGGCAAATGTCCGAGCTGCGGAGCGGCGTTCTGAACTGAGGGCACCCGCTCGCCCTCGGGAATATCACATGCGGTGGGCGGTGAGCAGGTGTTGGGAAAGGGCCTCCGGGCTGGGAAAGTTGGCGCCGCACTTGACGCACCGGTGCGGCGCGTGGGCGCGCATCTCGGCAATCTCCGGTTCGGTGGAGGCCTTGTGCTCGCTCTCGATGTGCGCGGCCAGTTGGGCCTCATCGAAGACGGCGTTGCAGATCGGACAGTTCGGCGGCATGGGCCCAACACGTCGCTCGGCGGCATACCGCTTACGCGCGAGGTCGGCGCTTCGCTCCTCGGGCGGTGACCTCCTCCGCGCGCACCGCGCGGAGAAGGAGAAGGCCGCGATGGCCCGGTTCGCCGAGAAGGGCGGTGGCTAGGGACTCTCCGGCGCCACGGGCCCCGCCAGCCGTCCTCTAGACGCGGTTGGCCTCGGGCCGAATCCGGGGCGCCGCGTGGCGCAGGAGCAGTACGGCCGGGACCGCGGGGGACGCTAGGAGGACCCAGATGAGCAGCGGGTTGGAGGTGAGCGAGAGGACGAGGCCTCCGAGGAACGTCGCTGCGAGGCCGCCCGCCCCCAGGAACGTGCCGAATGCGCCGTTGTAGGAACCCATCTCCTCCGGTGGGGCGAGATTCGAGGGAAGTGTCGTCGTGGCGATGGTTCCGATGTTCTCTCCCACCGTCAGAATCACCACCGCCGCCAAGAACGCCACGAGCGGCGCCAGGAGCAGCGGGCCGGCGACCCCGAGCAGCAGATAGCTCGCCGCCAGCAGCCCGACGGCCATCGCGCCGAGCGTGGTGTGGCGCCAACCGATGAGCGCCTCCGTGGTGGGGGCCTGGCCGAACACCACGATGAGTCCGTTGAGGGCGAGACCGACGCCCAACAGAGCGTACCCGATGCCCATCAGGTTGTGTACGAACAGCGGGAAGGTCACGGCCCACTGTCCGTAGACGAGGCTCGCGAAGAGGAACCCGAGGGCCACCTCGAGCGCTACTCGGTCCTTCCGCAGCACCGCCAGGCTCTCGCGGAGACTGCGGCCCCGGGGAGCCGCGGCTCCGCCTTCCGCCGCGCGCACCCGGCGCTTTTCCTGCAATCCGAGGTCGTACGGCGAGGGACCGAGCAGCACCGACAGCACTACCGCAGCGGAGGCGATGAGCGCCGCGGCGATGGCCACCGAGAGCGGGAAGCCGAGGAACGCGACTAGCGCTCCGCCCAGCCCGACTCCGGCAGAGAATCCCGCGTTGAATCCGATGCGGTACCACGTGAAGGCCCGGGTGCGGTCCGAGCCTGCGGCGTGGTCGGCGATGTAGGCCGAGTAGGCTGCGCCCGCACTGGAGGTGACGATCCCACCGGCGGTCCCGGCCAGGATTGCTAGGGGCAGCGAACGGATCGAGAAGGCGTACGCCAGCGCTACGGTGGCGGCCGCTTCGGCGAACAGCCCGATCAGGATGAGCCGACGACGTCCCACCCGGTCAGCGAGCAGTCCGCCGGCGTAGCCGAAGGGGAGCTGAACCGCCCCGACCCCGACGAGGATGACCCCGATCTCCAGGTAGCCGACGTGGAGGACCGAGTACAGGAACAGGGCCAGGAACGGATAGTACAACGCTGCGCCGAAGGTGCGGACCGAGACCCCCAGCGCGAGCAGCTTGAGGTTCCGTTCCACCGCGGCGGCACCGGCCACCTCTCCAAGTAGGTTCCGCGCCACCGCAAGCGCCCGGCGCACGGGTGCGTCGGGAACAACCTCGAGGGCTCGCGTCCGAATCGGCGAAATACCGGTGGGGGATGGACGCTCCATGCCCCGCAGCGAGCCGACCCCCCGATTCGACCTGCACCGGGGGATCGGCTCCCGCGCCCGGCTCCGCGACGGGGTCGAGATGCCGGTGCTCGGGCTCGGGACGTGGCAACTTCCGAAGGGTCGAACGACGCAGGACGCCGTCCGCGCCGCGCTCGCGGCGGGTTACCGACTGATCGACACCGCGACCCTGTACGCCAACGAGGCGGATGTCGGGCGTGCGATCGCGGACTCGGGCCTGCCGCGCGAGGAAGTGTTCATCACCACCAAGCTCTGGAACGACGACCACGGCTTCGACTCGGCGCTCCGCGCGTTCGAGAAGAGCCGTCAGGCGCTGGGGGTCGAGCAGGTGGACTTGTACCTGATCCATTGGCCGGTCGCCGAGCGGCGACTGGAGAGCTGGCGGGCGCTGGAGCAACTCCAGCAGGAGGGGCGCTGTCGGTCCATCGGCGTAAGCAACTTCGGAGTCGGCCACCTCCGGGAGTTGCTCGCGGCCAGCTCCACCGTACCGAGCGTCAACCAGGTCGAGTTCAGCCCGTTCCTGCACCAACGCGAACTGCACCAGTTTTGCCGCGAGCACGGCATCCAACTTGAGGCGTATTCGCCGCTCACCCGGGGGCGACGCCTGGACGACCTTGGGCTGGCGCACTTGGCGCGAGACACGGGTCGCACGCCGGCGCAGCAGCTGCTCCGCTGGGGACTGCAGCACTCCATCGAAGAGATCCCCAAATCCTCGAGGCAGGAACGAATCGCGGAGAACGCCCAGCTGTTCGATTTCGAGCTCTCCCCGGCACAGATGGCCACGTTGGACGCACTCGATGCCGGCTACCGCACGACGCGGGACCCGGGCGAGATGCCCTAGTCCGAGCCATTCCCGTGTTCGGGGTCACCGTGGCCGGCGGTTCGGACGGAATCAACCAAGCCGTTATCTCCCCCGCGATTCCCATCTAGCCGGGTCATGGGCTTTCCGGAGATCCTGCTGGCCGCCGCAACCGCCGGCGCGGCCGGGCTCGGCTCGGGAGTGCCGGTCGCCGCCTGGGGCCGGACCCGCGATCCGCGATTCCTGCTGATCGCCGGCGCGAACCTGGCGTTGCTCGCGCTCGGTCTCGTCTGGCTCTGGGCGTATGCCGCACCGACCCCTCCGTCCTACGCCGTCGCGTCGCTCCCCGAGGTCGCTCTCGGCGCACTGGTCGCCGTACTCCTACTGAGCGCGAGTCTCCTTCCTCGCCGGCGGTGATCGGTGGGGGAGGATCCCCTCGCCCTGGATACCCGCCGTCGGCTGTACGATGCCGTCCGGAGTACACCGGGCGTGAGCGCGCGGGAGATCCAGCGCCTCGCCGGTACCGCCTGGGGGGAGACCGCCTACCATCTCGAGCGGCTCGCCCAGGGCGGGCTGCTGCACCGGGAACGGGGCTCGCACCAGGACTACTACTTCTGCACGGACCTACCGCTCGGCGATCGTACGTTGCTCCGTCTCGCCCGCTCGCCGGCGGTCCGCCGTCTGCTCGTCTCGCTCCTAGCGACCCCGGACCTCACCCTCGCCGAGCTCTCCGAGCGTGCGCAGCTGAGCCTCTCGAGGAGCTCGATCCATCTGCGCCGGCTCCTCGCGACCGGGATGGTCGGGAGCGGACGGCGGGAACAGTTCCGCACGTTCGCCGTCGTGGACCGGGAACGGATTGCACGGGCCCTCGTCACCTACCACGCCAGTCTCGCCGACGAATGGGTCGAACGGTTCGTGGACTCCTTCGGGGAGCTATTCCCCCC
Source organism: Thermoplasmata archaeon (assembly GCA_022749995.1). Taxonomy (GTDB): domain Archaea; phylum Thermoplasmatota; class Thermoplasmata; order Lutacidiplasmatales; family UBA184; genus JAKIVR01. The sequence continues at coordinate 5,642 of JAKIWO010000017.1, forward strand.
ATGATCGTCCCTCGCCCGCCCTCGCACCAATCGATTTCGGGTCCGCACCAAAAACGGGGTAGACCCTCGGCGGCCTCGTTGTCGATGGAGATGCGATGAGCGAAGAGCGCGCCCCGAGTCCGGTCCGGACGACCCCTGCCCGGTCCTGGGTGCCCGCCTTTCTCGCGGCGCTGGTGGTCGCGCTCCTCCTGCTCGGCAGCTCCCCCTCCGTCCGCGGTTCGGCTCCCTCGGCCGGATCGTGGTCGGGGGGTACCACGTGGACCAATGGGATCACGACGGCGGAGTTCCTACCGCACCTGCCGGGCGTCACCGTCGCAGCCGTCGACGGGGATTCCGGGTACGGACTCTACGCGGGACTCGGGGGTCTCGGAGAGTACACTCCCGGCGGCCAACTCGTCGCGGCCGCGCAGCTCTCGGGCGCGCACTGGAGCGCGCTCAATCTCTCCACCCCGCAGGAGATGGTGATGGACTATGCCGCGAGCGTGCCGGTAGGATCCAGCCCCTCGAGCGCGGTCCACCTCCAGGTGAACTTCACGGAAGGCGCCGACGGAGCTCCCGCGTCGATCTCCCCGACGACGGTCACCTTCACCATTGCGGAACAGGGGTGGCCGTGGAGCCAATCTGGCGACGTCCTGGGGGTGCTGCTCCCGCTCTGGCCCAGCAACGACTCCCTCGAGCACATCGACACGACGGTCCACGGCCAGACGATGAACTGCCTGACGAACGACTCCGGCCGCGCTTCGGAGTTCTTCGGGTGGGGCGGGGCGGCAAGCGCTCGTGGACCTTCCGGCCAGCTCGCGGCGCTCACCCCCAGCGCCCTCGTTTCCGGTTCCGGCGAGTACGTGCCACTCGTGGTGCTCCTGGAGGGCAGCCCCGGCGGGTATCGCTCGATGAGCTACGACCCTCAGGTCGGTATCATCGCGGGGTCGGTTGCCGGCTCCGTCCCGTTGGCCGCGCTGGGTGTCTCGCTCGCAACGGCTAGTGCCGGAGTGTTCCTCGCCGCCCTGCTGCTCGGACGGGTTCAGCGGCACTCCCCCTCGCTCGAGGGAGCGGACGGAAGCGAGCCATGAGCGGCAACCTGTCCCTGCGTTCGGGGCACGGCGCGCCCGAAGCGTTGCTGTTGCCGTGTGGACACGAGGTCACGGTAGAGGCCCCTCCGTTACTGATCGGGCTATCGCAGGCCGTGCTCGCCCACCAGGAGCAGTGCGACCTCGCCCGCGTAGGCGCAGCGTTCGGCATCGAGCGCCGGGGTGCCGCCCCGTTCGGATTCCCCTGGGCCGTCGGCCCCGCCCCGACGCCGGTCTGAGTCCGCCGGCGATCCGCCTAGCACGATTGCGGGGGTGACCCGGCACCGACGCGCTCCGAATGGCTCAAGTGAGCGCCCTTGCTCGGGCGGCGCGTGCGAGTCGAGGAATACGACTTGCACCTCGACGTTGACTACGCGAAGGAAGAGTTCACTGGGGATCTGACGGTGACCGGGGACGGCGCTCCCCCGCTGCTGGCGCTCGACTGCGAGGGCCTTTCGGTGACCCAGGTCTGGTCCGGGGATACTCCGATACCGTTCCGGGTCGACCCCGGCCTGCAGCAGTTGCAAGTCGAACCGTCCGGGGACGGGCGTCTCACGCTGCGAATCACCTACTCGGGCAAGGTCGGCCAGAAGACGCTCTCGGGGATGTATGCGAGCCGCCAGGCTGGACGCACCTACCTCACCACGATGATGGAGCCCGTGGGCTGCCGCCGGCTGCTGCCGTGCCTTGACCGCCCCGACCAGAAGGCGGTCTTCCGGCTCACCGTCACCACCGAGCCCGGCCTCACCGTGATATCGAACGCGCCCGTGGCACGCACCGAGGAGCGAGACGGTCGGCGCCGGTGGTGCTTCGAGCCCACGCCCCGGATGTCGACGTACCTGCTCTACCTGGGGATCGGACCGTTCGAGCTCCGTGCACTCGCCGCGGGGGCCGTCGAGCTGGTCGCGGCGACACCCCCGGGCAAGTCGGCCCAATCGCAGGCCTGCCTCGAAATGGGCGGGCCGTTGCTCGAGGGGTACGCTGCGTACTTCGGGCTGCCCTACCCCTTGCCCAAGCTGCACCTCGTGGCCGTGCCCGAGCTCGGCGCCGGTGCGATGGAGAACTGGGGCGCGATCGCCTTCTCGGAGATCGGGCTCATGGTCGACGGCTCGACGAGCCCGTCGATACGACGTTGGATCGTCGAGACCATGGCGCACGAGATCGCCCACCAGTGGTTCGGCAACTTGGTCACGATGCGCTCCTTCACCGACATCTGGCTGAACGAGAGCTTCGCGACGTGGGTCGCCGCGAAGATGTCCGAGCGGCTCAAGTTGCGGGAAGATGCCTGGAGCGAGTTCCTGATCCGGATCCGGCCCTCGTACTTCACCGACTCCCTCGAGAGCACGCACCCGATCCAGCTGCCAAGCGCGGCGCCGGCCGACATCATGCAGAACGTCGACGAGATCACCTACTACAAGGGCGCGGCCGTGCTCCGGATGATCGACGCCTACCTGGGGGAGGAGACCTTCCGCCGGGGGGTGAGCACGTACCTCGCCCGGCACCAGTACGGCAACGCCGAGGGCCCGGACCTCTGGCGCGCGATGGAAGAGGTCTCGCAGGAACCGGTGGGCCAGATCATGCGCAGCTGGGTCGAGCGCCCCGGCATGCCCGTGCTCCGGGCGCGTTGGGAGGCGGGCCGGCTCCGCCTCCTCCAGGAGCGGTTCCGGGTCCGCGGGGGTCCCAGCACCGACCCGCCCTGGCCGATCCCGCTGACCGCCCGGCTGGACGGTCAGCCGCTCCGCCGCCTGTTCGAGGAGCGGGAGCTCGATCTTCCGCTCGCGGACCCGGGCTCGCTCGTGCTCAACCCGGGCCGCGCGGCGTTCCTGCGCGTATGGTACGACCCGGCACTGCGTCGCGGGATGGTCGCCCGGATCCCGCAGCTCGCGCCGTTCGACCGGTGGGCGTTCCTGAGCGACTCGTACGCCTTCCTCCTCGCCGGCGAGTACGACCTCGAGGACTACCTCCGCGCTATCGAGGCCGCCTCGAGCGTCGCCGATTATCCCAGCGTGATGGAGTGCGTCGAGACGCTCGAGTCGCTCCAGCGGATCCTCGCCGGCGATCCGCGGTTCGACGCGGTCCGTCGGCAGTTCGCGCGCGCCCAGTCCGAGCGGCTCGGACTCGACGCCCGCCCGACTGAGCCGGAACCCGACGCGATCCTGCGGGAGTCGGTCAGCGAACTCCGAGTCTGGGCCGATCCGGCCTTTGCCGTGGAGCTGGCACGACGCTTCGACGAGCTCGACCGTTCTCCTGCTGCGCTGCGTCCGGCCATTGCGGTAGCGTACGGTCGGCAGGGCGCGGCCGACGCGCTCGATCGACTGTTCGTTCGCGCCGATGACACCCGCAGCGAGGACTCCTCCGACCAAGCTGCGTTCGGCCTGGGCGCCCTACCCGACGCCGATCGCCTGGGGGAGGTGCTCGCCCGTGCGCTCTCGCCGGGGCGGAGGGTCACTAGCTCCTACGCGATGATCTCCGCGGTCTCCGAGAACTCGGTCGGTCGCCCCCTCGTCTGGCCCTGGCTGGAGACGAACCTCGAAGAGTTCCGTCGTCGCGCCGAGGGGAGCTGGTACCTCGCCCACCTGCTCCAGCGGATCCTTCCGACGATCGGATTGGCCCACCCTCGGGAGGTCCGGGCGCACTTCGCGGACCACGAGTACCCCGAAGCCTGCTCGGGGATCCGTCGGGGACTCGAATTGATCGACGTCCTGCAGTCGGCTCAGGCTCGCCTCCGGCGCTCCTAGGCGGCCCACGGCCGCTGGGCCGGAGCGGTGGTATTATCAGGGAGAATCCCGCAAATATCGAACGTGCCGCACCCCCTCGATTCGGAGGAGATGTTCAAGGCGCTCCAGGGTGCGTTGGACGCCAACCCCGAACGTCCCTGGTGCGTCCACCGCCTCTACGAAGAGGTGCTGGTGCCCGCCGGCAGCCTGGGGGACCGGGACCGGCTGCTCGAACAGACCGAGCGGGCCGCGGATGCCCTTGTCGCCGCGGGTCGGGCCCGGCACGAGGCGGTCTCGGCGCTCGCGATCGGGGTGCACTGCCAGGACACCGTCTACTGGTCGACCCGGTCTCCCTACGAACGGCTCGAGGAGTTCGGTCCGGAGTACGAGTCCCCTACGATCCTGCGCCGCCTTGCCTCCCACATGCGCTGCCACGGTCTGTAGCCAGCCTACCCTCCGCTGGGGTGCCACGCCGAGCCCCCCTCTTGGGCGCTGTTCGGACCTAGGATTCCGAGGCCGTTCCGGAATCGGAGACCCAAGTGGACGCATTGAACCGAACGTAGGCCTTCACAGCCCACTCGTGGTTCTCCCGCCTCCGGTAGATGGCGCATCCGGGCCGGCCTCGATGCTCGATGTTCGCGAGGTCGCCTCGCCGAAGGACGAGCTCTCGCTCGGTGGGCCCCCCTCCCGGATGCAGGAATCCGACGAAACATGCCGAGGAGTACCGGCCGCCAATCTTCTCTACCAGTGACGAGGGGCTTCCACCCGGCGTTCCCACGACGTTCTCGTACCGCATGGTTCGAGAGCCTCCGAACCGACTCCCCGTCGCCTGCCGATCGTACCGAGCGACCCGTAGGTCGTCGCCAGTTTCGACCGCTACGGGCATCCTCTGACCACCCCGGGAACGGCTGTCGGCCGAATAGGCGCTGACAGCGATGGCGGAGGCACCCAGTCCTACCAAGAGGGCTCCGTTGTATCTCAGGCCCCGGACAACGATCACGAACGTCACCAGAACCGTCCCCACGCCGAACATCAGGGCAAACCCACGGTCGACCCGTGTCCACCATCGCCCCTTGCGGGCCAAGGGGTTCGGTGGCGAGTCCACCCGGGTGTTCCTCCCAGCAAGGCTTCTCGGTTAGGGTCGGCTCACCGGCGAAGCGCATCCCAGCGAGTGTTCGAGGTGCGACGACACCTCTCGGGAGCGCGGGAGATGCCCGAGTCTCCGCGTCCACGCCCTCAGGTTCACACCGTGCGTCGGTCGCCCCATCGACCGATGCAGGACTGCGAGGCCCTGGGCTCAGGGGGACTAGTGGGCGAAGGCATAGCTGTAGCTCGGATTGACGACCTTGCCGCCCTCGACGATGAGGTAGTCCCGCTCGAGCGAGCGACCGGCGAAGTACCGCTCAAGGCAGTCGTGGATCCCGTCGGCGTAGCGGCGTTGGGCCTCGAGCGACGTCCCCGAGACGTGGACGGTGAGCGCGTGGTGCGGCATGTGCCGCCACGGGTGGTCCGGCGGCGCGGGCTGCGGATACCACACATCTCCGGCATACCCGGCGAGATGGCCGCTCTCGAGGGCGTGCACGAGCGGTTGAGTCTGCACGATCTTCCCTCGCGCGGTGTTCACCAGCCAGGCGCCCTTCTTCATCCGCGCCAGGCGCTCGCGGCTGAACAGCCCGTCCGTCTCCGGGGTGAGCGGACAGTGGACCGTGACCACGTCGCACTCCGGCAGCATCCGATCGAGCAGCGCGTATCGGATGCCCAGCACTTCCTCCTCCACCGTCGACAGGCGCCGGAAGTCGTAGTAGAGCACTCGCACGTCGAACGGCTTGAGCCGGCTGGCTACCCGCTGGCCGATCCGGCCGGCGCCGACGATCCCGACGGTCTTCCCTTCGAGGTCGTGGGAGCGGGCCGCCGCCTCGGCGATGTCCCACTTCCCGTCGATCACTTGCTGGTACGCGGGGAGGTAGTTGCGCACCAGCGTCAGGATCTGCATGATGGTGTGCTCGGCGACGCTCACCACGTTGGAGCCTGTGATCTCCGCCACCGTGACGTTCCGGGCGGCCGCGGCGGCCAGGTCGACGTGGTCCGAGCCGACACCTGCCGTCAACACCAGCCGAAGCTTGGGGGCCCTCGCGAGCCGCTCGGCCGTGACGTACGCGGGCCAGAAGGGAGTGGTGACCAGGACGTCCGTGCTCGGGAGCACCTCATCCAGCGCGCGCTCCTTTTCGGTGAGCACGACGAGCTCGTGGCCGGCCGACTCGAGGAACCCACGCAGGCCGAGCGCATTCTCCGCCGCCCCGAGCACCTCGGGGTGCTGGCGGGCGGTTTCGCCCCCAGGATAGAGCACCATCACGACCTTCATCGCCAGTTTTCCCCTCGCGCGGGCTCCCAGCACCGGCCGGGCGATATACCATGCGGCGCCGCCGCTCGGGGTCGGGGCACCGGGCGATAGGCTTAACCCCGGTCGCCTATCGGGCCCCCGCCATGCCCGGAATCGCGACGCTGCGAGCGAACTCGAATGCGACCATCGACGCCACGATCACCGCCATCTCCCCGATACGGGAAGTGACCACCTCGCGCGGACCTTCCCAGGTCGCGGACGCGACGCTGCAGGACGACACGGGCACGATCACGCTCACCCTGTGGGGTCCGGATACCAAGCGGTTCGCCGTCGGGCAGAAGATTCACATCGCCGACGGCTGGGTCAAGGACTACCGCGGGAAGCTCCAGGTCTCGATGGGACGCTCCGGCACGATCCAGGCCTCCACGTAGATCGCCGGGCATCGCCCGGGCCGGCTGTCTCCGGTCCACGAGACGGGCGGACCCTCCCCCGTGAGGAGGAAGCCGGTCTACGATGCCAGGTAGGCGGCCAGCGGCGTCCAGTAGAACTGCTTCCAGCCGTCCGCAATGCCGTTCAGGTGCTTCGCCGGTATCCCGACCTGGTCGAAGGTCAAGCGAGTGCCGCCCCGAGCTTTGGAGAGCTCGAAGCGTGCGATCGAGTACTCCCCCTTCGCCCAGCTCGATGCCCGCCAAGCCAGGAGGATCCGGCGGTCCGGGACGAGCTCGACAACGAATCCGCTCAGCGAGCCGTCGTAGTAGGTGAAGGCGGTCCCCGGCTTCCGGCCGGCGCGGACCGCAGAGCCGGTGAACGCTGCGTGGCGTTTGGGGTCGACCAGCGCCTCGTAGACCTGGTGCGGCGACGCCTTGAGGAGGATGCGCTGGTGGAGCGAGCGGGTCGGCATCGGTCTACCTCGGGTCGGACGTGCACCGGCCCACATTAGGTGGGAGGAAGCCGACCCGCTAGCGCGGCTGGCGGGCGGCCGGTTTCGGAGCGCCCTGCCGGGAACGCTGGGCGAGCCACTCGAAGTTCTCACCGACGAACGGACCCACGGACTTCCGCTCCCGGTCGATCGTCGGGGCGAGGAACTGCCACAGGGCGTGCGAGGGCCAGCGGTGCTGAACCAGCGGCTCGCTGATCAGCTCCTGGCGCGCGAGCGTCCCGATCAGTTCGTACAGCTCGAGTAACCGCTGGACGTGCTCGAACTCCCGGGCCTCGCGCGGGATGCGGTGCGCCGTCATCTCCCCCGCCTCCCCGGCGGTCCGCTCGAACCAGTCGAGGGCCGCGCGCGTCTGCGGGTGGGCGGCGATCTGCTCGATGCGCAAGAGGAGGTCGGCATCCTCCCACGTCGGTTTCCTCGACACACTTCCTCGGTACGTCCTCTCGAGCGCGAGCTCGGGTATGGAGCTTTCGGCGCAGCGGACCGGCGGCGCGGCCTACAGCGCCGGGGTGGCGCCGAGGAAGTGGCCGACGAGGAAGCCCGCCAGCCCGGCGACCAGGCCGATCACAGCCATCCGCAGGCCGCTCTTCCAGAGCGAGCCGATGGTAGTCTTCGCCTCGTAGACCCCGATGGCGAACAGCGCCGCGGCGCTGAGTACGACGGAGATCAGGATCGCGACGCGCAGGTCCGCCGGAAAAGCCAGGAACGGTAGCACGGGGACGAGGGAGCCGACCACGGTGGCGGTCCCGACCAGCAAACCGCTCTTCCGCGGCGCGTCCTCGGCAACCGGGCTGAGCCCGAGTTCGAACGCCATCATGAATTCCAGCATGACGCGGGGGTGGCGGCAGATGCGGTCGAGCAGGTCGTCCTGCTCGGCGCCGGAGAGCCCCCATCCGGTCAGGATCGACGCCACCTCCGCCCGCTCCTGGTCCGGCAGCTCCCGCATCTCGCGCTGTTCTCGTTGCGACTCGCTCAGGTAGAGCTGCCGGCGCGCGCGAGTGGAAGTATACGCCACGGCGCCCATCGAGATCGACTCGGCGCCGAGCGCCGCAAAGGTGGCGATCAGGATGAGCCGCAGCCCGGTCGCCGCGGCTGTGAGTCCCAGCAGGATCCCGAGCACGTTGACGAGACCGTCCTGGCTGCCGAGGATGAAGTCGGAGAGGAAGGAGTGGTGCGAGTGCTCCTCCACTGTCATCGGTGTCCGGACCGAACGGGGGAGAAAACGCCATCGCGGGGGGCCCGGCCCACCCCGGGCCGCTACGGCTCGACCGTGACGGTGTACTCCTGCTGGCGGGGCGTACCCGCCCGCCAGCTCGAACGGTAGACGAACCGGAGCGCGCCTGCTCCGACGGCGAGTCCCTCGAACTCGAAGTGCTGCCGTCCGCCCGCACCGGGGCGGTCGGCGCCGGGGACATACCGGTGCTCGGCGAGGCGCAGTAGCGCCGGATCGAACTCCGCCTCCCATCGGTACCCTGTCGTGGGATTCGAGTCGAGGTCGAGCACGACGCGCTCTCCCCGGCGAACGGAGATGGCCCCCTCGTCCCCCGCGCTCACGGAGCCCCGCCGCGGCTAGCTGCGGGTTTTGAGGCCGTACATCGGGTAGCGGCTCAGCATGTTGCAGCTGTCGAAGGCGATCCAGAAGAAGCCAGCCTCGCCCCAACCGGTACCCCAGCTGTTCTTGCAGAGCCACGCCTTCTGGACCTGGTCGTAGCCCACCACCGCGACCGCGTGGGAGCCCTCCAGCACCAGGGAGGTCGGTTCGTAGACGCCGCCGGTGTAATGGAAGAAGTCCTCGTAGACGTCCATCGCGGCCACGACCGGACCCGTCGTGGCGACCCAAGCGAGCGCCGGTCCGAGCGAGGCGAGGACCGAGCTCGAGGTGATCCGGTGGCAGCGGGAGGCCCAGTCCGCGCACCGGTCCGTGCACGGCTGGTCGGCGCCCGTACCGTGGTAGGGCAGGCACGCGGCGTCCGGCACCCCCGGATTCTGCAGGAACTCGAGTGCGAGCGGGATCTCCCATCCCTCCTCGCAGGTCCCGCCTCCGCAGAAGAACAGGAACGCCTCGGACAGGTCGACCAGGGCCCCCCCCGAGCCGGCGTCGATGGCCAGTTGCGACTCCGTCGCGCCCAGCGTCCCGAACGCCACACAGGAGCCGCAGGCGCCCTGGTCTTTCACGGGGGTGACCCAATTCACCCCGCGGAACGCCCGCCAATCGATCGCCGGCGGAACGGCCCCCACGGGGGCCACGGCCGGCTGCGCGGCCGAGAGCTCGTCGGCCGTAGGTCCGCGGTACAGCAGGCCGAGTCGTCGTGCCCGTAGCTCCGGCGAGAGGTGCGAGACGCTGGTCTCGCCGGCGTTCCACCGAAGCCGGCGGGACGCGATCTGCTGGCGGACCTCCTCGATCCGCCGCTCCACCCCCGGCGCGCGCCCGGCCAGCCTCGTTCACTCTCCGGAGCCGCCACAATCCTGGGGGAGACTTGAACCCGTCGGGGCGACCGCCGGCCGCCCCGGCCAAGCTAGATATGGGCCCCCGCGTCGGGAGTCCCGGGAGTTCTCATGGCAGAGGACGGCGGCCAGGGACACTCGCTCGGCGCACTCCGGCTCGGCGCCTCCGCCGAGGAACTTCGTGTGGCGAGCGGTTCCATTCTGGCCGAAGCAGGGGCCGAGCTCGAGCGCGTGCTGGTCTCGGGTAAGGCCCCGAGCGTGGCCGGAACGCTGGAGCCGATCGACCGTCTGCTGCTGACGGTCTTGGATGTCCAAGACCATGGCAGCACCCTGTTCTCCGTGGACGTGTCGCCCGAGGTCCGCGAGGCCGCCCGCCAGATTTCCGAGGATGCCCACCGGTTCTTCAGCGCCTTCTTTGTCAACCGCGCGGCCTACGACGCGCTCCGTGCGGTCGACTGGAGCTCGGCTCCCCCCCTCGCCCACCGGGCGGCCGAGAAGATCCTGCGGGAAATGCGGCGCTCGGGGGTCGAGCTCGACGCCCCGCAACGCGGGGAGATGCAACGGCTCTCCGATGAGATCGACGCGATCCAATTCGAGTTCATGCAGGGACTCACCCAGTTCCCGCGCACCGTCGAGGTCACCGACCTCCGGGAGCTCGAGGGGTTGCCCGCCGATTTCGTCCGCGATCATCCCCCCGACACGGAGGGAAAGGTGGTCCTGACCACCGCGTACACCGACGTCCTGCCCGTCCTCTCCTACGCGCGCTCCAGCGAGCTCCGCCGGCGGATGCAGGCGGCGTTCCTGACCCGCGCGCATCCCCAGAACTCCCCGGTGCTCGAGCGGCTGCTTCGGCGCCGCCGCGCATTCTCCGACCTGCTGGGATACCCCTCGTTCGCCGCCTACGCCATCGAGGACAAGATGATGGCCACGCCCGAGGCGGCCTGGGCGTTCATCGAGCGCGTGGCGGAACTCCTGCGGGCTCCGGCCGCCCGGGACCGCGACCGGCTGCTCGCGCGCAAGCGCCAGGAAGATCCGAGGGCCGAGCGGCTGTACTCCTGGGATGTGGGGGGCCTCGGTCACGGCTACTTCGAGGAGCAGCTCAAGACCGAGCAGTACCACGTCGACTCCCGCGAGGTCCGCGAGTACCTGCCCTACGTAGCGGTGCGGGAGGGGCTGTTCGCGCTCTGTGCCCGGCTGTTCGACATCGAGATCCGACCGGTGCCGGGCGCCGAGGTCTGGCACCCCAGTGTCGAGGCGTACGACGTGTACCGGCGGACCGAGTGCCTGGGCCGGTTCTACCTGGACCTGGTCCCGCGCGAGGGGAAGTTCACGCACGCCGCCCAATTCTCGTTGCGCACCGGGGTGCGCGGCCGGCAGCTCCCGCAGGCGGTGCTCGTCTGCAATTTCTTCCCCTCCGCCACCGACCCCGAGCGCTCCGCGATGCGGTACGAGGACGTGGTGACCTTCTTCCACGAATCCGGCCATCTCCTCCACCACATCTTCTCCGGCCACACACCTTGGGCGGCCACGACGAACGCGTGGATCGAGACCGATTTCATCGAGGCGCCTTCGCAGTTGTTTGAGGAGTGGGCACGCGACCCCTCGCTCCTGGTCGGATTTACTCGACACGTCCGCACCGGCGAGCCCATGCCGCGTGCGATGGCCGAGCGGCTCGTCGAGGCCGAGCGGTTCGGGCGTGGCTTCCGCTGGCTCGGCCAGCTCGCAGCCGCGGCGAGCTCGTTGGCGCTCTACGAACAGGACCCCGCGCGCTTCGCAGCGGATCAACTGCTCCGCGAGACCTTTGCGCGGTACGCCCTCGTGCCGCTGCCCGAAGGGTCCCACTTCGAATGCTCCTGGGGCCACCTGACCGGCTACTCCGCGCTCTACTACACCTACGCCTGGTCGCTGGTCATCGCACGCGACCTTCTGGGTCCGTTCCTCGAGAAGGGCACGCTCCTTGACCCAGCGCTCGCGCAGCGGTACGTGCGCGAGATCCTCGCACCCGGAGCGAGTGCACCCCCGGAGGAGCTCGTGCGGAACTACCTCGGCCGACCGCTCAGCTACTCGGCGTTCGAAAAGTGGGTGCTCGTCCCTCCCCCGTCGGGCGGTTGAACCCGAGATCGGGTGAGCGCCGGGCTGGGCTGGTCGGGCCGGGGTCTAGGTGGTGGTCGCTTTCGGGCCGCCCGGAGCGGCGCTGCGGTCGTAGCCCGACGGGATCAGGAGCAGGAACGGCAGCAGCGCGACCCCGAGTACGCCGCTCAGCAGCCACGCGTCGGTGAAGCCGAACCGGGCAACGACGACCCCGAACAACACCGTGAGTCCGCTGCCCACGAGCACCTGCACCGAGTTGATCAGGCCCACGGCGAGCGCCGAACGGCCTCCGGTCGCCTCCGGGTAGTAGGTGGGCATGAGGTACTGCACGGCGAAGACCACGCCGTCGGCGAGCCCGAGCAGGAGGAGCAGGGGAACGAGCGGTCCCAACGAGAGGAACGGGATCGTCACCACCAACAGCGCCGTGAGGGAGGCGAACGCCGCCACCAGCCGTCGACGGTCGGCGCTGCGCTCCGCGAGCCACCCCCCGAACGGACCCCCCAGCCCGGACACGAGCACCGAGCCGGCCACGACGGCCGCCGCCAGCCCGAGCCCCCAACCCGGCCGCTGCTGCTGCGCGAACTCGACGAAGTACAAGCCCACGACGTTGACGACCGCCCAGAACCCGACGAGCCCGACGGCGAGCGCCCAGACCGGTCGGGACCGGAGCACCACCGCGCCTTCCTTCCAGAGTGCCCGGAAGCCGATCCGCTCGGTGCGGGCCGCATCGGAGGGAATCCAGCGCGCGATCCCCCCGGCCGCGCAGAGGATCGCGACCCCGCCGATCCCGAGCGCCCACTCCCAGCCGAGCGCGACACCCACGAGGGCGCCACCGATGAGTCCGGCCGAAGCACCGAGATTGAACGCTCCGTTGTACCAGCCGATCACCGGACCGCGCTGGCCCGACGGGTAGTACGAGGCGATCAACGACAGGCCCGGGGCGAAAAAGAACGCAGCGCCCACTCCCGCAGCGAAACGGGTCAGACCGAGCGCGAATAGGTTGGGAGAGAACGCGGAGAGGACGCCGGCCGAACCCATCAGCACGAGACCGAACAGGGAGGAGCGCCGGTTGCCCCAGCGCAGCGCCACGAAACCGGCGGGCACCTGGAAGATGCCCGCGCCGGCCAGGAAGGCGCCCAAGATGATCCCGAGATCCTCTGGGCTGGCGGCAAAGCGCGTCCCGACGAGCGGGAGCACTGCGCCGATGTCGTACCAGCTGAACGCATAGGCGACCCGCGCCAGGAACAGTACCACCGCCACGTTGTGGCGGGGCGATTCCCAACGCGTCAGCGAGGCCCCGCCGCAAGCTCCCCGTGGGTCTCGAAGTACCGGAGGAGGCCCTGGGCCGCCAGCTCGTACCCCGAGATCATCTCCTGACGTCGCAGGCCCTCGACGCCCAGCTGCGCCTGCGCCGACGCCTGTTCGGCCACACCCCGCAAGGCGGCGGCGACATGGTCCACGGAGGGCTGCTGCCGCGCGGCCTCCAGCGCCGCCCGGGTCCACTCTTGCACGGTGGCCCGGTACTCGATGAGTCGCTGGGCTCCACCCGGGACCGGCCCAAAGTGCGCGTAATCGAGTTCCCTCGGTTCGCGCGAGGCCATGCTCTCCAAGCTCCCGTACAGGAGCCCGAGGTCCAAGTCCGGGGGCGGGAGCGCGGGTCGAGCCGTCGATGTGCCGGGCAGGAACACGCCGGCGCTGTCGCCGGTGATCATCGCGCCGCGGGCAGTGTCGAAGAAGGAGAGGTGGTGCCGCGCGTGTCCCGGGGTGGCCAGCACCTCGAGCTCCCCGCCAGCTACGGGGAATCGCTCCCCGCCGGTAAGCCCGATCAAGCGCTGCGGAGGGACGGGCGCGATGGTTCCCCACAGCGGGTCCGCGGCGGCTCCCCAGGCGCGCCGCGCGCTCGCGATCAGCCGGGTGGGGTCGAGCAGGTGCGGGAGCGCCGAGGTGTGCGCTCCGAGCTCGGCGGCCGGCAATCGGCCCGCTAGCGCCCCCAAGCCGCCGGCGTGGTCGAGGTGAATGTGCGTAACCAGGACGCGGCGAACCTGGGTCGGCTCCACGCCGGCGGCCGCCAGCCCCGAGAGGAGCTGTTCGCCGCAGGTGGTCGGCCCGGTCTCGATGAGAGTCCAGCCGTCGGGGCCGGGCAGGAGGTAGGCCGCAATGAGCTGTGCTTGGTCTCGGAACCCGAGGTCGAGCAGCAGGCGACCGTGCCCGAGCTCGGTAACGCTTGCCGGCATCAGATCCGCAGTAGCCCGAACGAAACAACGTAGGCGAAGACCGTGAACCCCACGGCGGCCGCAAAGCTCCCGATCCAGATGGCCAGGTTCCAACGGAGCACTTTGCGACCGTCGAGCGGGCCGAACGGTAGCAGATTGAAGGTCGCGAACCACCCGTTGAAGAAACCGAGCGGGAACAGGATCTGCGGCCAGAGGGAGCCGGGTGCCCTCAGGAACAGGGCCGTTCCGACCAGGGCGAATGCGCCGCCCTGGGCCAAGTTAACGAGGGGGCCGGCCAGGCTCGTGCGCCCGAAATCACGCGGGTCGCGGATGTCCTCGACCACGGTCGCGCCGGGCATGGCGAACAGGAACCCGACGAAGGCGGTGAGCACGGCGAGCAGGAGCCCTACAGGGAACATCCGGAACTCGGCCCAGTAGCCGAGCCGCTGCGCGGCGATCTTGTGCGCCAGCTCGTGATTCAGGAACCCGGTGAGTGCCGCGGCCGCCCCGAACCCGAGCGCGAAGGCGAGCTCGAGCCCAGTCACGGCGTAGCCTACGCCGAAGCGGAGCGGCCCGATCGCCAGGATTCCGATCGAGACCGAGAGGACCACGAACGCGAGCGCGAGGTGGGTCAACTCCTTACGGGAGGTGGAAAGGCGAGAAGGGACGTGGATGCGGGGAGGGTACCCCGCCGTGTAGCTGTACGTCGAGTTCATGCCGCACTCCGGAGCACTCCGATGCGCAACTTTTCTACTGGGAGGGCCGAGGAGGGGGGATCCCCGGAGAGGATCGCGCGCAAGAGGGACAGCCCCTCGGCGAGACGGGGGCCGGGGCGGCTGAAATGCGCTTCGTCGGCGATCCACGCTTCCCGCGCCAGGAGCGGGGCGACCTGGGCAGCGATCGGGGGCCGTGCGAGTTCGGCTCGCGTGCGCTCGAGCGAGAAACTACACGGGGAGAGCACGAGATGGTCCGGTGGGTCGGCCGCCAATGCCTCCCACGAGGTACGAATCGCGGTCTCCCCCGGCTCCGGTCCACGCCAGGTTCGCGCGCCCGCGCAGGAGATCATCTCGGGCACCCACAGGCCGGCGAGGATCGGCGGGTCCAGCCATTCGACGACCGCCACCGTCGGACGCTCACCCGTTCGCGGCGCGTCGGCCCGGAACTCTTCCGTGAGCCGAGCGACCTCTCGCTCCGCATCGGGCGCCACGCCGAGCGCCGCGCCGATCACTCGGACCGTGTCGACGACCTCCGACAAGTTGCGGGGGGAGAGCGATAGGATCTGCGGAGCGATTCCGGCCCCGGCGCAGGCCGCGCGGACCTCCTCCTCGGTCACCGAGCAGACCCCACAGAGGTCCTGGGTGAGTAGGAGCTCGGGTCGCAAGGAGCGCAGGAGGGGAAGGTCCAATTCGTAGAGACTCTGCCCGGCGGCCCGGGTGCGCCGCACGCGGTCGTCGATCACCTCCGAGCGGTCCTCTCCATCGAGCACCCGCGCCCGCATGACGGCCGGCAGCGCCCGGACCTCGGGCGGGTAATCGCACTCCTCGCTCCGGCCCACCAAGTCCTCGAAACGACCCAGCCGGGCGACGACCTCGGTGGCGCTGGGCAGTAGCGAGACCGTACGCACGGGCGAGACTCCTCCGCGAAGGGCTCGAGCGGGTGGCGGAGCTATTGGGCTTTGCGGGAACCCCGAGCGGCGGGGCGCCGACCGGCCGGCTTTCGCCGACCCCGACGCGCGTTCGACTTGGGCGGCGCGGCCGGCGGGCGCGGTGGCGTCCCACTTCGTGGGAGCGACGCAGCGCTCTCGAGCCCGGGTTCGGCGGAAGGAGGAGCGACCGGGATCACCGGCGCGGGCAATCGGAGCTCGCGGAAGAACTGCCGCTCGGCGTCGGTCGACAACCCGAGGCGACGCGCCTGATCACGCTCCCGAGCCGCCTCGGCGTTGGCCCCGGTGTGCTCGAGTGCGATCGACCGCAGGAGGCGAAGCCGGGGATCCTCGGGCACCTCCCGCAGGAGATGCTCGACCTCCGTACGCAGCTCGCCCCATCGGTGATGGGAAGCAAGGGCCGCGACCAGATGCGCGCGGACCGCCATCTGATCGGGGTCCTCCTCGAGCATGGCACGGTAGGCGGCGAGCTCGCCGGCGGTGTCGCCAGCCACGCCTTGGGCCGTGGCGAGCCCGATCCGGGCATCGACGTTCGCGGGATCGGCCACGAGCACTTCGCGGAAGGTCGACTCTGCATCCGGGACGAGCCCGAGCTGGAGCAAGGAGGTCGCGATCCCGACCCGGGCCGGAAGGAACTCCGGCTTGAGCGCGGCCGCCTGTCGGTAGAAGCGCAGGGCGAGCGCCGGAACTCCCCAAGCCAGCCAGGTGCGCGCCCGGCTCAGCAACTCTTCGAGCACCTGCGCGCTGGGCAGCAACCGGCGGGCGGGTGGTCCCGGCCCCGGTCGCGGGGACTGGCCGAGGTACTCCCCGAGCCCCAAGCCGCGAACGAGTTCGGCAAATCGCGGCCCCTCGACGACGGTCGCTCCTTCGGCGGAAAGCCGCTCCGTGACAGCGAGAGGCAACCGCGACGCCGAGAACAGCACGAGCCGCCGGGGCCCCCCCGAGGTTTCCCGAAGGAGCCGGTCGCCGGTGGCGAGGGAGACGGCCCCCGGCTCCTCGATGAACGCGTAGAGGAAGCCGTCGGTGGTCTCGAGGAGCGTTCCTTCCGGTCCTTGACGCGAGGCGCCCATCGACTGGCCGAGCGCTTCGGTGAGCTTCCCGACGAGTTGGGAGAACGTCGAGGGGGGCATAGCGCCGAGAGCCGGACGGGGGTTAAATACGTAGAGACACACGGCCGAGACGACCGTGCGCTTTGCCGAACTGTTGACGTGGGTCCCGCGCATCGACCAGGAACTCTCCCGCTCGTACCTGGCGGAGGGGCGCCGATCCCCCGCCTTCCGACCGTACACCGCGCTGCTCGAGGAGTTCTCGATGCGGGGCGGCAAGCGCTTGCGCGCCCTGCTCGTGCTAGCGGGTTTCCACCTCGTGGACGGCGCTGCGCCGGCTCCGGCCGTCCCCGCCGCAGCCGCGATGGAGCACTTTCAGAGCTGGATGCTGGTCCACGACGACATCATCGACCATGCCGAGCTGCGTCGGGGAGCGCCCGCGGTCCACCGGCTGCTCGAGCGGGAACACGTACGGCTGCGCCGCTCCGGCGACCGGACAGACTACGGAGTGGCGATGGGCATCACGCTCGGGGACCTCGAGGAGCCATACACGGTACGCGCCCTGCTCGGAGCATCGGTCCCGATGGAGCGGCGGGAAGCCGCGCTCTCCGAGTATGTGCGGATGACCTCCGACACCGCCTACGGTCAGTTGCTCGACATTCGCCTCTCGGGTCTGCCGGTGGGCCGGGTCAGCGAGGCGCAGGTGCTGCGGGTGCACCGGCTCAAGACCTCGGTCTACACCGTGGCCTCGCCGCTACGCATCGGCGCCATGCTCGGGGGAGCCAGCCCCGAGTTGCTCTCGCTCCTGGAGCGGGTGGGGACGGACCTGGGCATGGCCTTCCAGCTCCGTGACGACGTGCTCGGCGCCGGCCTAGGAATGGTGCCCACGGAGAAGAGCGCGAACGACCTGAAGGAAGGGAAGCGGACGCTGCTCGTGGTGCGCGCGTGGCGTCGCTCCACTCGCAGCGGGCGAGAGGAACTGGAACGGGAGCTCGAGCGCGCCGCGCGGGATCCGAAGGCGGTCCGCTCCCTCCAGGAGCGGATCCGGTCGACCGGAAGTCTCGAGCACTCCGAGCGAGCGATCGCTCGACTCACCCGCCGCGCCCAGACGTCGTGGCAGGAGTCCGATGCGCTCGACGGGAACGGCCGGCGTCTGCTCGGCGAGATCGCCGAGCGGCTAGTCCAGCGGTCGCGCTAGACGCGGCTATTCCGTCTCTCGCGCCGCGGCCCGGGAGTCGGCCGGGGAGCCGAGGCCCGCGGCCTGGATTTGCGCGGAGATGTCCCGTTGCATGTTGGTGAACCGCTCCTTCAGCGCGTTCTCCTGGCGCTCGAGGGCCTTGGTGCGGACTTCGAGCGTCTCCTTCTCTTCCCCCAGCAGCTCCTCGACCTCCTTGCGGTCCTTGGCGCGCACAATGAGGCTGCCGATCGGACGGTAGATCGCCGAGTCCTCCGGGAGGGTCTTCAGCTCCTCGAGCGTGTGCGTCACTTCCCTCAGCTTGAGCTCGAGCTGCATCCGCTGCTGGTTCATCGTGCCGAGGTCCTGTTGCAGCCGCTGGAACTGCTTCAGGTCGTTCTGGAGCTTGGCCGGGATCGCCACGGCCGCCGAGCGGAGCATCGGCACATAAGTGCATCGGGGAGAGCGCGGCGGGCCACGCGACCCGAGGGCTACGGCTCGAGCGAAAGCTCCGATTCGAGCCGCTCGGTGAGAGCGATCCATCCGAGCAGCGCGTTGAGTCCGGCACGGAGCGCGCCCGTGTCGCGAGCGACTACTTGCGCGCGCAGAGAGCTCGGGCCGTCCCGCTCCAGAAGTATCTGTGTGCGCGGCACTTCACGGGCCGCCTCCGGAGCCAGTGCGGCGAGGAGACGTTCCGCCGACTCGGGGTCCGGACGCTGGACCAGGAGCGTGGCGGTCCAGGGCGAGGCCGGGCTCACGAGGCGAGTTCCTCGTGCACCCACGCCAGTACGCGGTCGGTCTTCGCGGCTGCCGCACGCACGTAGGCGGCCGGGTCGAGCAGCGCGGTAATCTCCGCCTCGGTCAGATGCGCTCGGACCTTCGGGTCCCGCCGGGCCCGCTCGAGCAGCGAGCCTCCGGCGTCGCCCCGCCGCGTGAGAGCTCGCAGGAGCTCGTGCGCCTCGGCGCGCGGGACCCGCTTTGCGGTGAGACCCAGCATCAGGCTCTCCGTCATCGTGGATCCGCCGGTGGACTCGAGGATCTCCTCCATCCGGCCGGTGCGGACCTCGAGCCCCCGCACCACGGTGGTGAGCTTGCGCAGGATATCGTCGGTCAAGAGCACGGAGTGCGGGATCACCACCCGCTCGTTTGCCGAGTTGGCGAGGTCCCGTTCGTGCCAGAGCACCATGTTCTCGAGCGGCGGAAGTGCGAAGGCACGGACCAACCGCGCGAGCGAGGTGACGTTCTCGGAGACCATCGGATTGCGCTTCTGCGCCATCGTCGAGCTCCCCACCTGGCGCGCCTCGTCGAACGGCTCCTGGAGCTCGGCGATCTCGCTTCGCTGCAGGTTCCGGAATTCCGTGGCCAACCGCTCGGAGGTGCCGGCGACCAGCGCGAGCAGGTTCGTGAATTCGGCGATCCGGTCGCGGCCAATCACCTGCGAAGGGGCTTCGTCGGCGCGCAGCCCCAGTTGGGCCATCACCCGGCGTTCCACCTCGGCGGCGTGGGGGCCAAAGCTTCCTCCCGTCCCGACGGCACCGGCCATCTTGCCGACCGCGAGGCGGGGAAGGAGCTGGTCGAGCCGTTGGCGGTGGCGCAAGAACTCGGCGGCGAATCCTACGACCTTGTACCCGAAGCTCGTCGGCACGGCGTACTGACCGTGCGTCCGTCCCACTTCGGCGCTCGCGCGGTGGCGCTGCGCGACCTCGGCCAGCGCGCGGACTAGCTCGGTCAGGTCCTCCCGCAGCGCCCCGGCCGCCTCGCGGTGCTCGAGACCGAGGGCCGTATCGGTGATGTCGGCGCTCGTGGCCCCAAAGTGGACCCAAGCGCCGGCCGGTCCGGCCGCCTCCCCCAGCGCGAGCGCGATGGCCATCACGTCGTGCCGGAGCTCGGCTTCAAGCGCATCGACCCGTTCGATTCGGACGGCGCCGCTCGTGGCCGCCGCTTCGATCCCGGCCGCGGCTTCCTCGGGGATCAGTCCCACTTCGGCGACGCTGCGAGCGAGCGCCGCCTCGACCCGCAGCGCGCGCTCGAGCCGCCGCTCGCGCGAGAAGAGTGCCCGGAGCTCGGGCCGCCCGTAGCGGAACTCGAGGGGACAGAACAGAGCGCCACCGCTGGAGGACACGCGCGGTTGACCGGGCGCGGCGTATTTATCTCTCTCGGCGCGGGGGGCGCAGGACCCGCGCGCAGGTCTTGTACTCCGCCTCGGTCGCCGCGCGCGGAGCGCACGGTGGAGCGGATCGTGGTCGCGCTCGGGGGCAACGCCCTGGAGCGCTCGGGAGGCGACGGCTCCTGGGCCCAAGCCGTCGTCCAGATGCGCGAGGCCGCTCGGGGCCTGGCGAGCGCGGTGCGCGAGGGAGCGGAGCTGATCCTCACCCACGGCAACGGCCCGCAGGTCGGCGTGCTGCTCCGGCAGAACGAGCTCGCGGAGCGCGAAGTGCCCCCGCGGCCGGTCGACGTCCTCGTCGCCGAGAGCCAAGGGCAGATCGGCTACCTGATCGGCCAAGAGCTCGAGGCCGCGCTCGCCCGGGAACGCTCGCCGCGCACCGTACTCAACTTTCCGAGCCGCATGGTGGTCGACGCGAAGGACCCGGCGTTTCAGAGTCCGTCCAAGCCGGTCGGCCGATTCTACTCCGAAGCGGAGGCCAACCTCCTGCGCAAGAGCCGCGGCTGGGCGATGAGCCGCGACGCAGCGCGTGGGGGATGGCGCCGGTTGCTCCCGTCCCCTCGCCCCCTCCGCTGGCTCGAAGCGGAGGCGTTCCTCGACTGGATGGCGAGGCGCAAGCCAGCGTCGACCGTCCCGATCGTCGCCGGCGGTGGGGGCATTCCGGTCCTCGACCGCGGCCAGGGCCGCTGCGAGGGGGTGGAGGCCGTGATCGACAAGGACTACGCGGCGGCGCTCGTCGCACGCACCGTAGCGGCACCTCGACTCGCGATCCTGACGGACGTCCCCGGAGTCGCGGTGGGGTTCCACCGAACGTGGGAGCGTTGGCTGGGCTCCGTCTCGGCATCGGAGCTTCGCGAGTTCCATTCCCGCGGTGAATTTTCGGTCGGGAGCATGGGGCCGAAGGTCGAGGCGGCCCTGGAGTTCCTCAACGCCGGCGGTCGCGAGGCGCTGATCTGCGATACCACCTCGCTGCCCCGGGCTCTGCGCGGACAGGCCGGGACGCGCGTCCGACCTGGGTGATCCGGCTGCGCCGTCCGGTCTACACCGGAGCGACCGGTTCCAGTTCGCCGGTGGGTGACTCTGCCGGCTCGGGTGCCGGTTCTCCGGCGCCCTCCGAG
>JAKIWO010000018.1 GCA_022749995.1 Thermoplasmata archaeon
ACGATGCTGTAGCGCTCGTTGGTCAGGTCGTCGAGCTTGACGCTCAACTTTCTCGCCTCCTCTCGGAGCTGGTCGAGCAAGAACTTCTCGAGACGGAGATTCGCCCACCCACCACCTCCAGTCGCGGCCGCAAAAGGGAGGGAGACGAAGCCCGCGCTATCCACTGTCGAGAACTGGCGGATCGCGTACTCGTTACCGAAACCGACCGTCTTGTTAGGGTCGAAGTCCGGCTGCCATCGCAAAGATTGGCAAAATGGGCACTCGCCCGACGGGGGGTGACTTGACGTTGTGCGCCCACTTCTTGCCACACCACGTGCACTGACTCTCGCCGGTCGCCATAGGTAGATACCGGAACGCGCCCGGGATATGAAGGACATACCGGGGCCCCTCGCGGAGCCCCGGGAACGGGTTAGCTACGGCCGGTGGAGGACCAGCCGGAGGTTATCGGGGAGGGGCCCAAAAGGGCCGGTTTTCTGACGAGAGTCGTCCTGCTGAGCTATAGCGGCATGCGCAACACATCCCCATCGACCGGGCCCGGCGGCTGCCTGTTGTGAATCTGCCCGACGCGTCGGTAGTTGCCGCGGCTCCGGCGAAGGTGAGCATCGGAGTGTCCTAGGGCCCTCGTGTGGAACTCGTAGCCTATAATACCCCCGACAATCACCGCGCATGCTCGGGCGAGCTTCGTCGCACCCGCCGCGTCACGCCGAACTCTGGAGCTTGGCCATCGTGCTGCTCTTCTGCACTTCGGGGGGTATCGCCTCATTCGGCCTAGGGCCGTCCGCATCGCACGCCCGTGCCCCGCACGGTTTCGCGCCCGCTTCCCCAAGCGGCTCACAACTCTCGGCGGCACGGAATTCGCTCGGCCTTACCCCCACATCGCCCTCAGCAGGACACCCGACGCTCGGCGTGATCGCACCCGGTGGCTACACCTGGTCGAACCTCTCTCGGATCGTCGCCGGAGGACCGAGCCCCCGCTACGGCGGCGCGATGGTCTGGGACGCCTCGGACGGCTACGTCCTGCTCTTCGGAGGAGCCTCCGCCGGTGCCGTCGTCGTGCTAAGTGATACCTGGAGCTACGTGAACGGCAGCTGGGCTAACCTCTCAGCGCAGGTCACCGGTGCTCCTCCGGGCCTTGCGGCGGCGCAGATCGCGTTCGACCCGAGCACGCACGCCGTGGTGATGTTCGGCGGCGAGGTGCGCGGGGGCACCATCATCAACCTGACCTGGACGTACCACGCCCTGCATTGGACCAACCTGACCGGGAGGACCGGCGGTACGCCCCACTCCCGAATCCTTGCCCCGATGGTCACCGATTCGACCGACGGCGAGATCGTGTTGTACGGAGGCTCCTACAACGGCGCGCTGCAGTCGGAGTCCGACACCTGGACCTTCAAGAACGGCAACTGGACGAACGTCACGCTGACCGCCGGGACCAACCTTGGAACGCTTACCCTCCCGATCGGCTCCGACGACCCGGCCGATCACGGCGTGATCATGGCCGCCTTGTACCAGCCGACTCCGACGACGGTGGTATTCGGAGACTACCTCTACTCCGGCGGTAGCTGGAGCAACATCACTGCCGTGACCACGGGCACGCCGGATTTGCTCTACACCGGCGCGGCCGGTTACCTTGACGCACTCAATGGACCGATTTTCCTCTCCGCCGCGGTCCTCAACCAAACGGGGGGGACGGTGTACACCTTCGAGGACGAATTGCGAACCGCGGGCCAGTGGACCAACGAGACCGCCATGACGGGCGGCCCGCCGTACATCGGGCTCCTCCCGATGGTCACCGTGGACCGGTCCGACCAGACCATAGTCGCCTTGGGCGGGGACCTCGTCAACGGTGGGGCTCCGTCCGCCCTGTGGATCCTATCGGCCCCCCCCCTGGTCTCTGCGACGGCCAACCGTACCGTCGTCGACCAAGGCGGTGCCGTCGCCTTCGGGGGTTCGGTCCGCGAAGGCGCCTCGCCGTTCACCTACCGCTGGAATTTCGGCGACGGGACCGTGGCATCGGCGGAGTCCGGGGCGCACTCCTACGCCCGCGCCGGACTGTTCACGGCCACGCTGACGGTGACCGACTTGGTCGGACACAACGTGAGCTCCTCGGTCGCCGTCCAAGTGAACCCTCCTCTCGCCGTCACCGCGCAGGCCGCTCCGGCACCGGCGACCGCCGGCCAGTCGGTAGGGCTCGTCGCGCAGACGAGCGGCGGCACCGGGCCGTACACGTATGCCTGGAACCTCGGCGACGGGAACACGAGTTCCGCGGCCGTAGCCACCCAGACCTACGCCAAGGCCGGCAATTACAGCGTGAGCGTCAAGGTGACCGACGCCCTCGGCGCGTCCGCCGTGGCCAGCTTCTCGCTGGTCGTGCGGAGCTCCTCCGGGTCATCGGGATCGAGCAGTTCTGTGAGTCTGAGCTCGGGCACCGGCCTCTACCTGCTCTTAGGCATCGTCGTGTTGGCGATCATCGTCCTCGCCCTTGCCGTCCTGCTCGCCCGGCGCCCGAAACAGCCGATGGCTCCTCCCTCACCCTACTCCGCGACGGGCGCTCCCTCCCCGCCACCTCCGAGCAGTGTCGGCGGCGCTCCTCCGGGGGGCGCACCTCCCCCTTGGACTGAGGCACCCCCGCCGGGGCGGAGCTAGACTCCCCGCTGGAACCGACGGTCGGAATCGGAGGCCGTCGGCGGCGGGCTAGCCGCGCGGCCGCCCGGTACTGTTCTCGATCCAGGTCATCGGCGGCGGGGGCCAGTCCTGCTGCCAGAACACGGCGATG
The DNA here is from genome assembly GCA_022749995.1 of Thermoplasmata archaeon. GTDB lineage: Archaea > Thermoplasmatota > Thermoplasmata > Lutacidiplasmatales > UBA184 > JAKIVR01. Next base: position 2,777 of record JAKIWO010000018.1, read on the forward strand.
ATCTCGCCGAGGTGGTGCGCCTGCTCGTAGGAGGCCTGGAGGAACGAGTCCGCCACGGTGTATTTTCCCGGCATCCACGGGGCCTTGATCCGGTGGTGGAGCTCCCGATCCGTGAGCCGGGCCACCCAAGGGTCGACCGCCGCCCAGACGTAGTCACGATAGGTCGCAAGCGCGGCCCAGGACTCGATCGCCTCCGGTCTGCGTCCAGGCGCATCGAACACTTCCCACTTGCCTTGGTCAATCGCCACCAGCCACGCTTCCCGGACGTTGAGGATGTGCACCAGGGTATTCTTCAGGGACCGGTGGCCGATCTCGTGGTTGCGGGTGGCCTCCTTCCAGCCTCGGCGGCGCAGCGAGCGTTCGAACCTACCCAGGACCGAACGGTCGTAGGCGAGCAATGCGCGAATGCTGGCCAAGCCGCTCACGGGGGAATCCCGACACCTCCAGGACGATAAGCGGCCGGCCGAGCTAGCGGGCCGAGCCCCCTCGCTTGCCTGCGTGCACCGGTGCTAACGGGGTCTTACCCGGACTGGGGGCGTGCGCGGAGCGCGAGCGGGGTCGGCCAGGAACAGCTTGTAGTACTCCGCGCCGACGAGCACGACATCGTAGAACAGGTTGGTGAGTCGCCGCAGCTCGGGGGCCCCGAGCTCTCCGAGCGAGTGCCCCTCGGCGAGCTGCACGGCATCCTCCACCAGGGACCGGATCGTCCACCGCCGACTTTCCGATTCGGCGGGGAGGGTCGTGTATCCTTCCAGCTCTGTCCGCATCTCCCGGAGTTCCTCGAGGAGTCCGGTGGCCAACCGCTCGAGCGCCGCTCGGTCGATCCGTGATTCTGGGAGGAGCAACGGCACGGGCTCGGAGTATCCGGGAATCGTTACGCCAAACGCGGCGGGGCCGCACTCGCCCGGGGCTTCAGCCGATCCAAGTACTGCTTGCGGAACTTCGCCACCTTGGGTGCGATAACGATCTGGCAGTACGATCGCTCGGGATGGCGCCGGTAGTACTCCCGATGGTACTCCTCGGCCGGATAGAACTCGCGGAAAGGAACCATCTCGGTCACGATCGCCTTAGACCACAGTCGCTCGGAATCGATCTCCGCCCGGACCTCTTCGGCCTGACGGTGCTGCGCCTCGCTGTGGAACAGCACGATGGAGCGGTACTGGGTCCCCACGTCCGCGCCCTGCCGATTGCGGGTCGTGGGGTCGTGGACAGTGAAGAACACCCGCAGGAGGTCCCGGTAGGTGATCTCGGCCGGCCGGAACCGAATCTGGATGACCTCGGCGTGGCCGGTGTCACCCGCGCAGACCTGCTCGTAGGAGGGATTCGCTGTGCCGCCGCCGGCGTACCCCGGTAACACCTGCTCAACTCCTACCAACTCGGCGAACACCGCCTCGGTGCACCAGAAGCAACCACCTCCGAACGTCGCGAGCTGAGTGCTCCCTTCCGCAGCGCTCGCTCCGGACGTGCCGCTCATGGTTCTCCTCGCCCGGAGGAGCGCGGCCTGGATAAGAGGCGTTCGAGTCCGGGATCCCTCGCCACCAGCCCGCCGGTGGCCCGCCGTGCAAGAGCTGATAACCGGCGGAGCCGTGTCCGCCTCGTGGCGGCTGGATCCGAGCCGAGCCCGGGGCCCATCCGGGCCCCCCGGGGCCCGACGATCACTTGCCAGGGCTGGGGCCAGGAGGCCGCGCTCCGTCTCCTCATGAACAATCTCGACCCGGAAGTCGCCCGAGACCCCGATCGGCTCATCGTCTATGGGGGGCGGGGCAAGGCGGCTCGGAACTGGAGGGAGTACCACCGGATCATCGCGGCGCTGCACGAGCTCGGCAACGACGAGACCCTACTCATCCAATCGGGCAAGCCGGTCGGCGTCTTTCCGACGCACGCTGCCGCACCGCGGGTGTTGATCGCCAACGCCCTCATCGTCCCCCACTGGGCCACCGACGAGCAGTTCTGGGACCTGGAGGCCCGCGGGCTCACGATGTACGGCCAGATGACGGCCGGCAGCTGGATCTACATCGGCACCCAAGGCATCCTCCAGGGTACCTACGAGACCTTGGCTTCCCTGGCCCGCATCGAGTTCGGCGCTCCGAGCCTGCAGCACCGCTGGATGTTGAGCTCCGGACTCGGGGAGATGGGGGGCGCCCAGCCGCTCGCCGTGACCTTGCTGGGCGGCGCGGGGCTGTTCGTCGACGTCGACCCGGTCGCCATCGAGCGACGGCGCCGTACCGAGTATGTCGACCAGGTCGCGAGCAGCCTCGAGGAGGGGATCTCCCTCGTCCGGACCGCCGCCAAGGAGGGCCGCGCGCTCTCCGTCGCTCTGCAGGCGAACGCGGCCGAGGTGTACCCTGAACTCGCTCGACGCGGGATCGTGCCGGATGTGCTCTCCGACCAGACGGCGGCCCACGACCTGAGCGTCGGCTACATACCGGAAGGGCATTCCCCCACCTCCGCTGCGAAGGCCCACGAGGAAAACCCCACTACCTACCTCGCGGCGGTCCACGCCTCGCTCGCCCGCCAGGCCCGCGCGATGCTGGAGCTCCAGCGCGCCGGCGCGAAGAGCTTCGAGTACGGCAACGCGTTCCGCGCCAGGGCTAAGGAGGCCGGCGTCGCCCAAGCGTTCGATCTCCCAGGGTATGTCCCGAAGTACATCCGGCCGCTCTTCGCGGTGGGGAGCGGGCCGTTCCGGTGGGTCGCCCTCGGGGGAGATCCCCACGATATCCGGGCGATCGATGCGATGATCCTGCGGGAGTTCTCGGAGAACGCCGACCTGATGCGGTGGATCCGGCTCGCCTCCGAACGGGTTCGATTCCAGGGCCTTCCGGCGCGGATCTGCTACCTAGGGTACGGCGACCGGGAACGGTTCGGTCATCTGGTCAACGACCTCGTGCGCAGCGGTCGGCTCGGAGCTCCTATCGCGATCGGGCGCGACCACCACGACAGCGGGAGCGTCGCGAGTCCCTACCGCGAGACCGAGGGCATGGCCGACGGCTCCGACGCGATCGCGGACTGGCCGATCCTGAACGCGCTCCTCAACGTAGCCAACGGGGCGACCTGGGTGTCCGTGCACCACGGCGGTGGAGTGGGGATCGGCAATTCGATCCACGCCGGGCTCGTCATCGTCGCCGACGGGACCCGCGATGCGGACCGCCGGCTCGGCCGGGTGCTCAACGGCGATCCCGGCCTCGGGGTCGCCCGCCACGCCGACGCCGGCTACGCCTCTTCCCGGGAGGTGGCCGCGCACGCCCGCTTCCGCATTCCGCCCGGATTCGAGTCGCGGAGTGGTTCGCCCAAACCTTAACCGACCGACCGGGGTGCGCGCAGCAGCGCCCGATCTACTGGGCGACGGAACCACCCCTCATCATGGCCGATACCCCAGAGACGGCGCCGCCCAAGCCGCGGCCGAGTGCCGGAACCTTCGACGAGCTGCCCCTGCACCCCTCCCTCCGGCGCGGCATTGCGGAGATGGGGTATCTCGAGCCGACCCCGATCCAGCGCGACGCCATACCGGCCGCCGTGGGCGGGCGAGACCTGATCGGGACCGCCCAGACCGGGACCGGTAAGACCGCGGCGTTCCTCCTGCCGATCCTCGAACGGCTGATGGCCGCCCCGCGGGGCCGGATCCATGCGCTCGTGCTCACCCCCACGCGAGAGCTCGCGCTGCAGGCCGTGGGGTTCCTCGAGGCGCTGGGCCGCCACTCGGAGCTCCGGTCGGGGGCGGTGTACGGCGGGGTCGGGATGGCCGAGCAGGAGCGCGCGCTGCGGGGGCGCGCGGAGATCATCGTCGCCACTCCCGGTCGTCTCCTCGACCACATGAGCCGAGGGTACGTGAACTTCCGCGAGCTCAGCATTCTGGTCCTCGACGAGGCCGACCGGATGCTGGACATGGGATTCCTGCCCGACGTGCGACGGATCCTTCGGGAGCTGCCCTCGCGACGCCAGACGCTGCTGTTCTCCGCTACGATGCCGCCGGAGGTGCTGCAGCTCGCTCGCGAGTTCCTCCACGACCCCAAGACGGTGCAGGTCGGTGAGACGACCGCAGCGGCGGTCGGCGTCTCCCACCTCGCGCTACCGGTGCCCGCGCACCGGAAGACCGACCTGCTGCGGGCGCTGCTCGAGGACGAGACGATGACGAGCGTGCTGGTGTTCGCCCGGACCAAGCACCGGGCCGACCGACTCGCTCGCCAGCTGGCTCTCGCCGGGCTCGACGTCGGTGTGATCCACGGGAACCGGAGTCAGAACCAGCGAGTGCAAGCTCTCGAGCGATTCCGCGCCGGCCGTCACCGGCTCCTGGTGGCGACCGACATCGCCGCTCGCGGCATCGACGTCGAGGGAATCTCCCACGTCGTGAACTACGACCTTCCCGACGTCCCCGAGGCGTACATCCATCGAGTTGGCCGCACGGCCCGGGCCTCACTCCAAGGGGTCGCGTTGAGCTTCTTCTCGGCCGACGAGGAGAACGATTTCCACCGGATCGAGCGCCATCTCGGTGTCAAGATCCCGCTCAGCCGAGTCCCGGGATTCGACTACGAGCGTCCGGCGCCTGCGTTGTCCGGGGCCGCCGCTTCCCGCCGCGGCTCCGGCGGCGATGACCGCCGACGCGGCGGTCGAACCCAATACGGCGGCCGAGCCCCCTACCGCGAACAGCGGGGAGGTGGCGAGCGGTTCAACCGGCAACGCCGTGACTCTCGGGGCCGGCGCTAGGTCGTTCGGCGGTCGCGGCGCACCGGCGCTATCGGGCTCGCTACAGGGAATGACCCATCGTCGGCCGAGTTCGACGGTGCTCTCGCAACGCCGGCTCCACCGCTTGAACGATGGCCCGCTCGGTCTCGCGCGTGATGAGTTGCCGCGCTCCGTCGACGTCGAGCCAGCGGGAGCTGTCAAAGGTGCTCTCGAGCTGGACCGGATCGGGGGGAGTGAGGGCGAGGAAGTAGACGGAGGTTTTCACGACACTCCGGTCCCGCGAGGGATCGTAGAACCGGTAGTGGGCTTCCCCGAGCTCCTTGCCGAGTTCGGCTCGGGCAAGCCCGGTCTCCTCGGTGAGTTCCCGCAGCGCGCACGCCTCGAGCGTCTCGCCCGGCTCGACGTGCCCCTTGGGCAGGCACCACCGGTCCTCCACGGGCTCGTGCAAGAGCAGAAGTTGGGGCCGGTCGTTGCGCACCACCGCCACACCCGCGGCGAGCTCCACGACGGCCGGACGGTCCGGGCGGAACGGCAGCGTGCGGCCCGGCATCACCGCAGCGAGTCGGCGCTCGTACTAATCGACTCGTGAGCGCGCGGCAGCCTTTTGGAGCGGAGGGGGCTGTGCCGCGCTCGATGGACCCGCCGGCCGTGGAGCACCACGACCTCTCGAGCTTGATCCGCGACGGCGCGACGCGATTTGGGCAGCGCCCCGCGGTCCAGTTTGGCGAGCGGACGTTGAGCTACACCGAGCTGGACGAGGCGTCCGACCGAGTCGCGGCGGGACTGGCGGCGGCCGGACTCGAGGCGGGCGAGAAGCTGGCGCTCTTCCTGTTCAACTGTCCGGAGTTCCTTCTCCTCTGGTTCGGCGCGGCCAAGCTCGGCGTGGTGGTGGTGCCGCTCAACACCGCCCTCAAGGGGGAGTTGCTTCGGTACGAGCTCGCGGACTGCCAGGCGAGCGCCCTCGTCCTCGACAGCCGCCTGTACGCTCCGTACTCCGAGGTCGCGGGCGGTCTCTCGCTACGCCGAGTCTGGGTCCGGCCCGATGCGGACAGCCTCGTTCCCGACGGTGCTACTCCCCTCGGCGAGCTCCGCTCTGACGCCGATCCTCCCCCCCACCAAGCCGCCCCGTGGGACGCGGCCTCGATCCTCTACACCAGTGGGACGACCGGCCCGCCCAAAGGTGCGGTGATCCCCTTCGAGAAGTACCTGCGCACCTCGCGCGAGGTCGGAGAGCGGAGTCGACTCGGCCCGGACTCGGTGCTGTTCACCGCCCTGCCCCTGTTCCACTGCAACGCCCAGGAGATGACGACCCTGGTCGCGTTGCAGTACGGCTTGCGGGCGGCCTACGACGAACGGTTCTCCGCCAGCCGGTTCTGGGAGAACGCAGCCCGCTGCAATGCCACCCACGTCTCGCTCCTCATTTCGATGATCAACGTGCTGTACAAGCAGCCGGAGCGGCCTTCGGACCGGACCCACCGGGTGCGCACGGCGCTCACCGCCGGCACGACCAAGGAGCTCTGGCGGCCGTTCGAGAGCCGGTTCGGGCTCGAGGTGGTCGAACTGTACGGCATGACCGAATGCGGCTGCACTACGCTGATGAATCCGGTCGGGGGGGTACGGTTGGGGTCGGTGGGCACGCCGCTCGGATTCGTCGAAGCGCAGGTCGTCGACGACAACGATCGGGTGGTCGCCGATGGGGTCCGCGGCGAACTGATCGTGCGGCCCCGGGCACCGTTCACGATGTTCCTCGAGTACTTCGGGAAGCCCGAGCTGACGGTGGAAGCGTGGCGCAACCTGTGGTTCCACACGGGGGATTTTGTCACCCGGGACTCGGACGGCTACTACTACTTCGTGGACCGGAAGAAGGATGTCATCCGTCGCCGGGGCGAGAATCTCGCGCCCTACGACGTCGAGCAAGCGCTCCAGCAGCATCCCGCCGTCTTCGAGTGCGTGGTGGTCGGCGTCGCCTCGCCCCTGGGCGAGGAGGACGTCAAGGCGTTCGTCGTGCTACGCCCGGGCGCCGCTCCTACCGCCGAGGAGCTGTTCCAGTTCTGCGCCGAGCGGCTGCCGTTTTTCATGGTCCCCCGCTACTTGGAATTCCTCGAGGAGATCCCCAAGACCGCCAATCAGAAGGCGCAGCGGTTCCGGCTTCGGGGCCGTTCCGGAGGGGCTCAGGTGGACCGCGAAGCGCTGGGACTGGTCTTCCGGGCCCCTCGGTAGCGGCTCCCTGGACGGGCCGCGGCTCGCCCCGCGTGCTCACCGGGCGTGACTTTACTCCTAATATCGAGGGACCGCTCCCTCCGACGATGGCGGACGTTACTCTCGGGCCGAACAGCGTGACCCGACTCGGCTCGGTCGACGGCAGTCTTGTTGTGGAAGGTCCGGCGGAGATTCAGGCCGAAGCGGACGCACCGATCCGTGTTTCCGCGGATGTGCGTCTGCGGGGAATGGTGCGCGTGAAAGGCTCGCTCGAAGCCCGGCACCTGCGGGTCAAGGACGGCACGCTCACCGTCGAAGGTCACCTGACGCTCTCCGATGGGCTCGAAGGGGACGACAGCCAGGTCGAGGTCGGAGGCGATCTGACCGCCCCCCGCGCCGAGGTGGACCGGCGGCTCGACGTGGGCGGCCATGCTCGCGTCCGCGACCTGGACATCGGCGGCGAGATGGACGTGAAGAAGACCGTCACGGGCGAGAGTGTCCAGGTCGGTGGCAAGCTCACGGTCGCCGGCGCCTTGGATGCGCGGATCGCGGAGGTCGGCGGAAGCGCACGGCTGGCGCAGGTGCGGCTCGACGCGCTCGAGGTCGGCGGCTTCGCCGAGATCCAGGGTGGCGAGATCCGGGAAAAGGCCGATGTCGGCGGCGAGTTGCGGACCCACGAGGCGCTGCGGTTCGGCTCGCTCGAGGTCGGCGGGCGCGTCGAGCTGGGTCCCGGCAGCTCCGGTCAGCGGATCGAGGTGGGGGGGGAGCTGCGCGCGCTGGGTGACCTGACCTTCACCCGGCTCGAAGTCGGTGGTCGGGCCGAGTTGCGCGGCAACGGCAAGGGAGAGCAGGTCGAGATCGGTGGCCAGCTCAAGGTCGACGGCTCCCTCACGCTCTCGGACAGCTTCGAGGCCGGAGGGGACATCCAGATCGCCGGGGACCTCTCGGCCCGGACGATCGAAGTGGGGGGTGCGTTCTCCGCACGTACCGCGCTCATCAGCGGCGATGCGGAGTTTTCCGGTTCGGTCCGGACGGTGCACGGCCTCAAGGCCCGCACCATCGAGATCGACCGCAAGTGCGAGGTCTTCGGGCCGCTGGTGGGGGAGAACGTGCAGCTCGGACGGCGTAGCCGGGCCGAGGCGATCTGGGGCGATACGGTCCGGCTCGGGGAACGCTCGGAGGTCTCCGAGGTGTACGCGCGCACGGTCGAGCTCGACGACGCCTGCCACGTGGGGAAGGTGCAGTACACGGAGCGGATCGCCACCGGCTCCCAGGTGGTCGTCCGTAGCCCTCCCGAGCACGTGGGGCAACTCCCTCCGCCACCGCTCTGAGCCCGCGCGGCGGAGCAGCGGAGGCGCCATGGCGGCCCGTCGGCGGGAGCGGACCGACCTGTACGCGGAACTGCTCGAGGTGGTTCGTCGCTCGCCGGGTCGAGCTCGCGTTACCCGACTCTCCTACGCGGTCGGGATGCCGGTCGACCGGCTCAAGGCGCTCCTCGCCCAGCTCGGTACCCTCGGCCTGCTTTCGTCGAAGGAGAGTTCGGCGGGCGCGACGTTTGAGCTGACCGTCCGGGGGCGAGAGTTCCTCGATGCCTACTGGCGAATGCGCGCGCTGCTCGGCCTCCTAGAAGAGGACAGCGGCCCCGGCTTCGAGCTTCCGCGCTAGACCTGTCGCCAGCGCAGCCCGGTGCCGATCAGCACGAGCCACAGGGCGGCGTACGCCCCGAGTGCGAGGCTCGCTAGCAGCACCTGGTTCGCCGCGCCCTGGATGATCGAGACGAGCAGCGAGCTGCCCCAGGTGAGCGGCCAGGCGTACGCCACGTACTGCAGGGGCAACGGCAGTACACTGACCGGATAGAAGATCGGGGCGAAGAACGTCATAACGATCCCGACAAACTGGGCATTGCTGTTGATCGCCCGGGGCGAGCGCCCGTAGACGCCGATGAGGAAGCCGATGCCGATGGTCGATGCCCAGACGAGCAGGAGGCCGAGCAGTAGCGGCAGGAGCAGCGGGATCAGATTCAGGTGGAAGTACACCGCACCCGCCGCGAGCGTCAGCAGGGCCGAGCCGAGCGAGAACGGGAGCACGGAGAGCGCCAACGAGGCCACGTACACCACGGGGCTGATCGGGAAGGAGACCCAGAGGTCGTACAGCTTGCTGAGCTTGTCCTGGCCGATCCCCTGCGCGACGACGTTGATGTTGAGGAGCGCCATTTCCATCATCACCGAGCCCACCAGCACCTGCGCCCGCAAGCTCGGCGTCGCGATCTGACCGAGGAAGAACAGGAACCCGAGCGGGAAGATGATCACGAACGCGAGGAGTACGCCGATCTCCCGCAAGGTGGCGCGCATCGCCATCTCGAGCGCGTCGTAGGTTTGGTACGCGGTGCGTAGCGCCGAGCCGTTCATTCCTCCACCGCCCCCACCACGGCGAGGTAGGCGTCCTCGAGCGACACGGGCGAGAGCGACGCTCGGACGCCGAGCGAGGTCAGCTCCCCGAGCTCACTCACCGTTTCGCGCGAGAACGGGTCCGGGATCTCGAAGCGGACGTAGCTGTCACTGCGCAGCGCCTCCTTCCAGCGCTGTCCGAGCGCATCGACCCTCCGGCGTGCCTCGGGTGACAACCGGTCGAGAGCGCGAACCTCCAGGCGTCCCTGATACGGCAGCCCCGCACGGATCTCCTCGACTCGGCCGTGGACAACGAATCGGCCGTGGGTCACCACGACCACTCGGTCGGCGAGGTACTCCGCCTCCTCGATGTAGTGCGTCGTGAGCAGGATCGAGAGCCCGCGTCGCTTGAGCCCAAGAATCACCCGCCAGACGGAGCGCCGAGCTTCCGGGTCGAGGCCGGTGGTCGGCTCGTCCAGTAGGAGCAGCTCCGCTGCCGGTGCCGACATCGCCACGGCGATCAGAACCCGTCGCTTGAGCCCGCCCGAGAGCTCACGGACGAGTTTCTCCGATTCGTCCTGGAGCCCCACCTCCACCAGAATCTCCTGCGTCCGCTGGGTAGCGGTCTTCCGCTCTAGACCCTTGATCCTGCCGAACAGCAGGACGGTCTCGCGAACGGTCAGGCTCTCCGAGGAAGCGCATTCTTGGGGGATGACGGAGAGCCGCTCTTTCGCCGCCAGGGGGCGGGCAATCATGTCGACCCCCGCAATCCGGATGGTCCCTCCGTCCGGCAGCAATTGCCCGGCGATCTGCCGGAGAAGCGTGGTCTTCCCTGCGCCGTTCGGCCCGAGCAGCGCGACGATCTCTCCCCGCCCTACCGACAGGTTGAGCCCGTCGTTGGCAAGGGTCGTCGGGCTCCCCCGCTTGCGGGGTTTGTACCTCTTGGAGAGGCCCCGTACCTCCAGCACCGGCGGACCACCGGAGGCGGGCGCCATCGCGTCGACCGAGGGAGGAGGTGGCCTCCCTCCATTGGCAAGCAGCGGGCGCGCCGTCTGGGCCATGATGGGTGCGCCGACCTGTGAGCGGGTATTATGGGTTAGCTCACCGAGCGTGCTCACCCCGCGTGAGCTCCCCCAACGTGGGCAACGATTCTCGGGGCCTAGCGGTATCGGGGGACCGACGGATCCACCTGCTGGGCCCACGCGTCGATGCCGCCCTGGAGGTTGATCACTTCCGTGAACCCCTCCTGCTCGAGGTACGCCGCTACCATCTGCGAACGACCCCCGTGGTGGCAGTACACCACGATGGCGCGGTCGGTAGGAAGCTCCGTCTTGCGGAGGGGCACGTCGGCCATGGGGATGTGGACCGACGGCTCGATGCGGGCGGTCTCCCGCTCCACGTCCTCCCTTACATCGAGGAGGAGCGGAGCCCCCGGAGTCCGCAACATCTCCACGAGCTCGCGGGGGGAGAGGGTGGAGACCACGGCAAGGGATGCCGGTCACCTGCTATGGAGTTTCCCCTCCCCGCAGGTAACGCGGTCATAATCTGCCCCCGGGGTCTCCTCGTCAGGGAGATCCCATGGCGAAGGTCGAAGACCCCATTTGCCACATGATCGTCGATACCGACCGGGCGCGAGCGAAGGGAGTGTACCGCGGAGAGACCGTCTACTTCTGCTCCGAGGTCTGCAAGTCACGGTACGAGGCGGGGCAGACGCGGTAGCGTCGCCGCAAGTCGAGCCCCCCCTTCAGGTCCGTAGACTCCCCTGAGTAGCCGACCGTGGCGACCGACCCCATCTGCGGAATGGCCGTCGACCCGGCCACCGCCCAGCTGACCCTGCTGCGGGACGGGCGGACCTACTACTTCTGTTCCTCCAGCTGCCTCGAGCAGTTTGCTTCCCCCTCCCGGGAAGTAGAGCGCACCCGCCGGCAGCTACTCGTTGGCTGGCCGCTCGCGCTATTGACCGTAGTGCTTGCGTACCTCTGGCATCCCGTCGGGTACCTGTGGCTCGAAGCCGGGACGGGTACCGTCCTGCAAGTGTACTTGGGGGCGCCGTTCTACCGGGGCGCGCTCGATGCCCTTCGCAGTCGGATCGGCAACATGGACCTGCTCGTGGCGGTCGCCACTTCCGCGGCTTGGGGATTCAGTCTGGCATCGCTTGCCCTGCCGAGCCGATTGCCCGCCGTCTCGTACTTCGATGCGGCGGCGCTGATCCTTGTACTCCTGCGGACCGGCAGCCTGCTTGAGCAGCTCGTCCGCCGACGCGCCTCGAGCGCCGTCACGCGGCTGCAGGAGATCCTCCCCGCACGAGCGCTGCGGCTCGTTGCCGACCGAGAAGAGTCGGTCGCCGTCACGGACCTTTGCGTCGGCGACCGGGTCCGGATCTTTCCCGGCGAACGGTTCCCGACCGATGGGGTGGTTCGGAACGGACGCTCCGCCGCCGACCAGTCGCTGCTCACGGGGGAACAGCGTCCTGTTCCCAAGCACGTGGGAGCTCTCGTGATCGCCGGCTCGCTCAATCTGGAGGGTCTGCTGGAGGTCGAGGCGAGCGCGACAGGGGAAGACACGTTCTTGGCGGAGGTAGGGCGACTGGTGACCGACGCCGAGCTGGCTCAGGTCCCGCTCCGGCAGCTCGCCGACCGGATTGCATCCTGGTTTGCCCCGCTCGTGCTCACGCTCGCGCTCCTGGCCGCGGTGGGGTGGGGGGTCTTCGGACACGCCCCCCTCGGCATCGCGGTCCTGATCTTCGTCTCGGTCGCGATCACGGCCTGCCCGTGCGCGTTCGGGATCGCGACGCCGGCCGCGATCGTCGTCGCGGTCGGCCGCGCCGCCCAAGAAGGGGTGCTGTTCAAGGGACGCGAGGCAATCGAGCGGTCGGCTGGGGTGGACGTCGTCCTCTTTGACAAAACCGGGACGCTCACTGCGGGCCGGCCCGTTCTGGTGGCGCAGATCGGGCTTCCCGGGCGCCGCCCAGAGGAGCTACTCGCGCTCGCGAGCGGGCTGGAGTCCGGGTCGAGCCACCCACTGGCCCGCGCGCTCCGTGGCGCCGCCGCGGCACAAGGAGTCTCTCCCGCCGCGATGGAGGACTCGGCCGCGGTGCCCGGAGTCGGGGTCACCGCTCGTCGGTCCGGAATGGAACTCTCGCTCCGACGGCTCGCGGTGGAAGGGTTCGGGGAGAGAAGCGCACCGCCGTGGTCCGACGCGATTCGGGACTGGTCTGGCCAGGGCCACACCATCTCCATCCTTTACGAAGGAACCGTCGCGGTCGCCGCCTTCGCGTTCTCGGACGAGCTGGCAGTAGGTGCCGCGGAGTGCGTGCGCGAGCTGAGGGAAGCGGGCATCGAGGTAGGAATGATCACCGGGGACTCACTCGCTGCGGCGCAGCGCGTCGCCGCAGCCCTCGGCATCCACCGCGTAGCGGCCGAGTGCGCTCCGGCGGCCAAACTCGCCCTCATCCGCCAGTACCAGGCAGCGGGCCGGCGAGTCGGGTTCGCGGGCGACGGGATCAACGATGCCCCAGCACTCGCCGCGGCGGACGTGGGCATCGCCGTCGGGGCGGGCCTCGATGTCGCCAAGGAGGCCGGCCAGGTGGTACTGCTGCGCGACGACTTGCGCGGCATCCCGCTCGCGCTGGCTCTCGCAAGAGGCACCGTACGCAAGGTCCGCCAGAACCTTCTTTGGGCCCTGGGGTACAACGCGATCCTACTGCCCATCGCCGCGGGCCTGCTGATTCCCTTCCTGGGATTCGGCGTCTACGTGGCCCTTCCCATCCTCGGGGCGTTGGCCATGGGATTCTCCTCTACGCTCGTCGTCGCGAACTCGCTCTCCCTGCGCCGAACTCGACTTTCGCTGGAGACGGTCACCGAGCCTTCGAGTCCCTCCCGCGGGCGCCTGGCCCCCGTCGGAGGTGGATAATTACATGAAGCGTCGGGGGGTCCGCCCTCTCCGGAGATGGGAGACCAGGACCTCGGTGCGCAGCTCGCCGACCAAGGCTATCAGCTGACGGGCCGCCACAGCGCGGTCAAGCTCTGCTATTGGACGCGGGAGTCGCTCGAGCGCGGCCGCGACTGCTACAAAGGCCGCTTCTACGGCATCCAGAGCCATCGCTGTCTGCAGATGTCTCCCGCCATCGACTCCTGCAACCTGCACTGCCGCTTCTGCTGGCGGAACCAGGGGTGGGAGAACGAGGAGGTGATGCGGGAGTACGACGACCCCGAGGGGCTCCTCGACCGGTCGATCGAGGCCCAGCGCCGCATCCTGTCCGGCTTCGGGGGCGAACCGACCGTGAGCCGCGAGCGGTGGGAGGAAGCCCGGAACCCGCGCCATATCGCCATCTCGCTGACGGGCGAGCCGACCCTCTATCCCAAGCTGAATCGCTTTCTCGAGTTGTGCGCAGAGAAGGAGATCACCACGTTCCTCGTCACCAACGGCACGAACCCGGATGGACTGCGCGCGCTCGACCCGCTACCCACCCAACTCTACATCTCGGTGACCGCGCCGAACCGGAAAGTGTTCGAGCGACTGACCCTCCCGGCCGACCCGCACGCATGGGAGCACCTGCTCGAGTCCCTCGAAATCCTGCGGGGACTACGGACCCGGAGGGTGATCCGCCACACGCTGGTTCGGGGTTGGAATCTAGGCTGGGAATCCCAGTACGCCGAACTGGACCTGCTCGGACGGCCGGACTTCGTCGAACCGAAGGGGTACGTCTACATGGGCCGCTCGCGCCAGCGGCTCACCCCGGATCATGTACCGTCCCACGAGGAGATCCGCCGCTTCGCCGATCGCCTGGTCGCCCGGACGGGCTACGACATCCTGGACGAATCTCCTGACTCGAAGGTCCTGCTGCTCGGGGAGCGCTCCTCCCGACGGTGGCTACCGGGCCGTGCGCCGGCAGAGTTGAACGGGCTCCAGCCTCTGGCGACGGCCTCGTAGAACCCCTGGGGGGCGCGACCTCCGCCCAGTCAGCCCCCGCCCGTCAGCATGTATAGCCCCGGGCTTTGGATGCCGAAGGGGACATGCCACGGTCTGGTCAGTGAAGCGGGAAAGTCTCGTCGAACGTCCAGCGCACAGCCGTTGGACGTCTCCAGAGCGGCGGACCCGCCGACTCGCCTTGAGCCTGGGCTACGTCGCCGTTCTGCTCCTCCAGACCTGCGTTCCCAGTTCGACGGTCGCCACCAGTGCGCAGCTGCCTCGGACCGGCGGTGCGTACCATCCGGTCGCCCCCATGCCGGGCCCACCAACGGCGAAGCAACCTCCCGAGCCATCGTCCTCCCCCTCATTCAGCTGGCCCGCCCATGCTGGTGACGTGCGGCCCACCGTACGAGTCGCGCCGTACTCGGATGCGCTCATCATGTATCCGAACGGAACGTTGAGCGCTCCAGCCGCACCCATTTCGATTCACGGAAACACCTTCGTGCTCACCGGCAATATCACCGGGGAACTGGTCGACGAGCGAAACGGCTCCACTCTCGACGGGGCGGGCTTTGCAGTTCGGGCCAGCGACTCGGCGGGGTACACCTGTGAGCCCCTGCCAATCTGCAAACCTACCGTGTTCGCGGTGATCCTTGAGGCAGTCTCCGCGGTGACGGTCGAAAACCTCACTGTCTCGAACGGGACGATGCTGGTCTCCCAGTCGCAAAACGTCACCCTCTCTGGGGTGAGCAATCCTACCGGCCTCAACATTACCATCGGTCTTTGGGTCCAGTCCACCAACGGGCTCACGGTCGACTCCAGCCGGTTTCTGGAGAGAAACTCCTCGTTCGCCCCGGAGTACCCAGCGAACGCACCCTACGTGCTGGCCGGGGGGGAGGAAGGGATGGCGCTAGGAGTCGAGGCGAGTGGCGGGGTGCGAGTCACCAACTCTTACTTGAGTGGACTCATCGGGGCGCTGTTCGCCGACGTCCAAGGGCTCGTTCTGGCGAACGACACCCTGAACGGTACGGTGGCCGGAATCGCCATCCCTCCTCGGCCGACTCCCCCGGCCAGCTATCCACCGGCAGTTGCTGCCGGGACGGTAGCTGGTGGGATTCGAAATCCCATGCTCTGGGACGACAACGCTTCCGCGCCCGCGCTGGGAACAGAGTTCTACACCGTTCCCGGGGCCATCGTGCTGACTTACAGCACCAACTTCACGGTCGAATCCTGCCGATGGCTGGGTAAGGAGCCGGTAGGCCTGTTTGTCCTTTCGAGCGCGAACGGAACCATCGCGAACAACGACGGAGACCGCGTCAACGGCGCCTCCTTCGAGATCTTGAACGGCCAGCACTTCCTCCTCGAGCGGAACAATGCCTCCCATGCTCCGCTCACTTCCGATGCGTTCGAACTCTCTGCGGTCTCCTACGCGACCCTGCTCGCCAACAACGCCTCGGAAACTGGAACCGGGGTCTCCCTGCTCTCCTCCTATTCGGTCCGACTCATCAACAACTCCTTTCCGTTCGACACCTCCCAAGCGCTCTCGCTGCAGTCGGACGACTTATGCGTCGTTACCGGGAATGATCTCACGGGGAGCTCGGTCGCCGGGGCCGACGGGATCTTCATCAACAACTCGACTCGCCTCGCGATCGCCAACAACACGATCGGCGCCTGGAGCGGCAACGGTTCCGAGGCGGTCGACGCCTTCGACCTACGGGACTCCACCCTCGAGTACAACCTCGCCTCGGGTGCCTCCGTCGGGATGGCTCTCTCCGCGAGCTTCGATGACACCGTTCGGGGGAACCAGATCCAGCGTGGGGGAAACACCGTGGGCGACGCGGGAGTCCAACTCGACGACTCGGGTTCGCTCACGATCGTGGCCAACACCTTCCAGTTCGATCGGATTGGACTCCTCGGGACGGGCGGAGGAGACACCCAGATCCTCGGCAACAACTTCTCCTTCGACACCGCCCAGGGAATCCGCTGGAGCTCTTTCGACAATCTCACAGTCGCGCACAATGTTGTGGTCGACGACGGCGCCGGCATCGACCTCGTCGACGGAGCTCACTACACGCTCGCCGGCAACACGGCCTCCAACCTCGCCTTTGCCTGCTCGACCTGCGTCGGCATCCTGCTCGGTCAGCTTTCTGACGGTTCGATCGTCGGAAACAACCTCTCCTCCGTCAACCTCGGCGTCGAAGGGAGTTTCCTGCTCAACCTCTCGGTCCGATTGAACACGATCTACGAGACGGGTTTTGGGATCCTCCTTGGTGGGGCCACGAACCTGACCGTCGCCGACAACCGGGGCGGCAACGATCTGGGCGGGGTCGAGGTGGACGACAGCCGAAACGTCCTGCTCCGCAACAACAGCTTCTCGGGGGACATCGCCGAGGGGTTCGAGCTGATTAACGCTGTGAACGCCACCCTTGACGCCAACTCCGCCGTGAACTCCGGGGGGGACGGGATCGCGCTCTGGAGTTCGAGTGACCTGACCCTTACCAACAACAGCCTCGTCGGGGACCTCGTCGGGCTGCGGGCTGAGAACTCCACGGACCTCCTCGTCGAGGCGAACAGCGTCGGGCGGTGCAACGTGAGCTTCCGACTGAACTCTGTACTCAACGCGACGTTCTTCCACAACAACTTCGAGGAGGACTCGAACTGGAGCCTGCTCGGCAACACGAGTGGGCTCCGCTGGGACGCGGGCTATCCGTTCGGAGGCAACTTCTGGTCGAACGCGACCGGCACGGATGTCAGCGCGGGCCCGGGACAGGACGTTCCAGGCGCCGACGGCATCCTCGACCAATCGTTCGGGATTGTCGGATTCGGCGTGGACCACTACCCGCTCGCCGTCCCTTGGGCGGCGCCCTCCATCGAGTTCGTCGCCCAAGGGCTCCCTGCCGGGACCTCCTGGTCGGTCGTGCTGACCTATGCCGGCGCTCTGGGTGGCGCGGGGTCCGTGACCCTCACGGGTAGCGGGAGCTCCGCTACGGGGCTGCTCGTCCCGTATGGGGCTTGGGTCCCGTTCTCGTACCGAATCGGCTTCGTGGCCGGTTTCGTCCCGGCGTTCCGAACGGGCGGTCAGAACACCTCGAGCAGCGTCGTCACCGTCACCCTCCTGTTCTCCCCTTTCCTCGTGCCTCTCGCCTTCAACGAGTCCGGCCTCGCCGCCGGGACCAACTGGTCCGTGTCGGTCGGAGGACACGTTCTCAGCGGCTCCACGGCTTGGCTCAACATCTCCCTCTCGAACGGAACCTACGCCTACTCGGTCCTCCCCGTCCCCGGGTACTATGGCCTGCCTTCCGGGATCGTGGGGCTCTCGGGGACTGCGGTCGCGCAGCCGCTGGTCTTCCTTCCGGCCACCTTCCTCCTGTTCTTCGTCGAATCGGGACTCCCGAACGGGACCCCATGGTCGCTAACCTTCCGCGGCATCCCCTACACTGTCACCGTTCCCGAGCTGAGCTTCTCGGTCCCGAACGGGAGCTACACGTACAGCGTCGCCCCGTCGACGATCGGCTACGCGAGGTCCCCAGCGAACGGCTCGGCGAGGATGGCGGGTTTTCCGCTCGTGGTTCGGATCGGCTTCGAGTCACCCCCGGCACCCGCGCCCCCGAGCCCACCCCCACCCTCCCACGAACTCGAGAACGCCCTCGCAGCCCTAGCCATCCTGCTCGGACTCCTCGCGATAGCGGGCTGGTTCGTGGCGGCGCGCCGGCGCCGGGTGGGTGCGGGAACGGTGCAGGAGGATTCGAGAGAGGACGTGGGTGCCGAGCCGGAGCAGGACGACCTGATGCCGCGGTGACTCGGTAGGCGTCGGAGTACGAGGTAGTGGCGGGTACCACCCGCGACTAGACGAACTTCCAGTTCAGTACGTTCCTCGACAGATAATTGCCGTTATCCGGACGAACGAGCCGTTGGATGGGCTTTCGCCAACTTGGCCAAGTGTCTCGCCGAGCTCCCTCTCCTGCCTCCACCAGACGGAGGGCCCAACCCATTCCCGGGCGACCGCGGGGCACCCAGTCTTGCTTGTGCGTTTGGCATTCCGAGAGCAGTGACGACCCGGGATGAGAGGGAAAATCGGCGCGAACATAGAAAGCGAGAGAAGACAGCACGGTCCCTCGGGTTTCGGGCTCTACGAGCGAGTGTTGCCCCTCGCCGCGCTCCTCGCCGCCATCGTGCGGTGCTTCGAATCGATCCTCGAGCTCGAATGACGGTGGCGATTCCCGCACCGTTTCAGAGCGGTGGGAATCAACCGATCAAGGCGTCAGGGGGCAGATGGCCGACTACTGGACTCAACGGAAGTGGGAGCAACACTGGCGCAGGTCGAGATGCGTTCACTCGGCAGCCGTGAGTGCTGTCGGGTCATGCGTTTCGAGCCGCTGCCTGCGGAGAGACGCCTGGCGTCCGTCAGATAACATTGGCGATGGAGCCGGTGACTGGACCCCTCGCCAAAGTGAGAAGGACGTAATTGTGCCCGAGGGGATCCGTGTTGTCAACGAGAATGAGGAAACTGGCGCCCGAGAGAACTATCCCAGTTCCCCCGTTCGCCCACTGCCCGGTTGCAATACTATACGTGTCGTTATCTCCAACGACAGGGCCTATCCATTCGATGAGCCACGGCTTCGCCGCGGCCAAATCAGTTCCGTTGCTGTCTAGCACCTGGAACGTCAGGTCCGAATAGTGAATCACCGTTGAGACTTCGACGACTTGGACCCCCGCGCTGTAGTTGGTCTGCCCTTGAATCGCCGTCCCGGTGCGTTCAAGAACGAGGACCTGTGAGAGTTGGAGCCCGGGGGGCTGGCGCACCGGTTGAAGACTTTCAACTCCCGCGATCGCAACTAGAATTATGAGTAATCCCGCACAGAGAGTTTCCAGCAGAATCCACCGCTGTCGCGACAGGCGGGGTGCCGTATCTTCACTCATAGCTCGACGGAACCAGGTTGGCATGCGCACGTTGGAAACAGCACGCGGAACTCGACGGCCCGAGTCATTGGACAATAACTGAAAGCGACCCAACCGCCGGCCCGCTCGCGCTCGCTACGAGTGCATAGGATTGGCCGAAGGGATTGGTTGACTCGGATACTAGGGATAGGAATCCGCCCTCGTAGATTAGGCTCCTACCTCCGTTCACCCAGGTTGAGTTCTGTAGGCTGAAGACATCGACCAGTTCCTGATTGGCCTGACTGCTGTAGTAAACTGACCAGGAATGTGCCTGCACGACCAGATGGCCGTGCGCGTCGAGAAGCACGAATGACAGATCCGAGAGATGCAGCTGATTGCCAGCAGAGACCACCATAAAGGGGGCACTCAACATTCCTCCGCCGGAATACTCAGGGAAGGGTCGAAGGGAGAGGAGCGTGCCAAGTTGCGGCTCGGAGGCCTGCTGGGACGGAGAGAATCCTCTCGCCACATCGATCGTAGCTAAGACTGCGATGGAAACCAGTAGCAACCCAACAATGGGAACGATTTGCCGCTTCTCGGTTGAGCTGTTGTTCACAGATCGCGGCTTCCTTCGGGCTCCCCCATGAGAAACTCCTAGATGGTGCTGCTTACAAAGTACGTGGTAAATCCGCCGCCTTGGAGCGGATTGACCCAAGAGCCCTGGACCAGATTACCGTTCCCGACATGCGGGTAGTAGACCTTTGCGCTGTCAACGGCAACTGGATTGGGCATCGGAGGCTGGTAGAGCCCGGGTCCGACCCCTAGCCCTGACCCAAGGTTGTAGAAGCCCACAGTCGGACTTCCCTGAGAGTTCGTGATGTTAGGTGAAGGTACGAGCTGATTGGCGCCTGTGTTGGTTTCGACTATCCATTCCGCCGTGTTTGTTTCTGGGAAGGCGCTAAGGCCCAGACTTCCGGTGGGGTAGCATACCCCTTGGGTTTGATCGCATATGGTTGCACTTCCGCACGGGCCCTGGAGCCTGCACTCTGCTGTAGTCACATTGACAGAAAGGGCGTCTCCTGCGGCCGGGCTGATTCGGTTCACCATCATCGTCTGACATACCGACGGCGCCGGGTTTGTGCCGGAGGTGTCTATGCAAATTGCGGAGCTCGGGAAGTCTTCGTAGAACGGCAGGTTGTACTCATGGGTGGAGCTTGTCCAAACTTGAATGAGCCCGGCTTGCCAGAGAAACCCACCGCTGATCCCTCCAATCCCCACCCACTCCGCGATAATTTCCATACCTGAGTAAGTTCCCGAGAGAGAATTGTAAGTCGTGTGCGGCACTGTGAATCCACCGGTAGCCCACATCGTGCGGCTGAAGGCTGCCCCCGGGTACCAGTCTCCTTCCAGGGCCAAACCGCCCCAGTTGGTGGAGGTGGCGTTTAGGACGAGCGCAATAGTTGCGGCAGTTGAGCTCGTGATCGTGAAGGTTGAGTTCGGCTGCGAGGATGGAACGACGACAGCTCCACTCGATTGCCACTCGTAGAACGCATATCCGAACGCGAGGCCCGAAACGGAAAGGTTGTACGGGCAGTTGCTGAGAAAGGAACGGCTGCTGTTATTCGATTGCGGGAACTGGTAGGGGTGGGGCCCTGTAGTCGTCACAGTGATTTTCGCGTTGTTGTTGAAAATGTAGAACGTAACCGGAACCAGCGTTCCACACCCCGCACCGCCCCCGCAGTTTAGTCCGCAGGAGACAACATCTGATCCAGCTCGGGCAACATTGGGAACAAATTCGAGGACGAGAACACAGCTCAAGATAGCTATTGCAATCTTTAGACGCCTAGAATTTCCTTCTCGTTTTGGGGTATCTGGAAGTTCCATGGTGATTTCTGGGTAAGGGCTTGGTCACCCTAAAGCTAGCTGACGAACGGGTCGCTGAGCGAAAATCGATGAACGAGGCTTAATCCCGCAGGACCAACGTCAATTCACCACTTGAGCAAATGTACCGGCTCACGACCAGAACGGCTCGGGGTCGTCCTCGACCGGGAGAGGTGAGCGCGCAGTCAAGCGCTCCGGGCGCGTTTCCTGTGTGATGAACCTCGGGCTTCCTTACAGTGCATGCCGCGAGCCAAGCAACAGCCGCCGATCCCCAGACGCATGCCGGCCGACTTTGGTGAGCGTCTGATGAGACTCGCCTC
>JAKIWO010000019.1 GCA_022749995.1 Thermoplasmata archaeon
CCGCTTCGGGGAGCCAGAGGAACTCCGTGAGCGCTCGGGCCCCGGGTCCGTCGGAGTCGAGCAGCTCCGGGACGCGCGAGACCGCGCGGGCCGTCTCTGCCGGCCCGGCGGAGTCGGTCGTATCGACCAGCTCGATACCGGGATGCGCGCTCGGCGCCAGGTGGGGGGAGTCCCGCAGCAGACGCTCCCGGGGCACCCGGCCCGTTACGAGCACCCGCTCGCCGGGGAACTCTTCGAGCAGCGAGACCCCGAGCGTCGTCTTGCCGGTGCCCGGAGGGCCCCGGATGACCAGTGTCTGCGGGCCGGAGAGCGCGAGGAACTCCCGTAGCTCGGGGGGAAGTCCGGTGGGGGGGATCACAGCGACCAGAGGCCCGGTCTCGAAGGGGGGTCTACTCCCGCATCGGGATGGTAGGGATTGGCAGCCGGTCAGGATAGAGGTTGGGGTCCCGGATCGAGTCGGCCGGATGCCGGGGGGTGCTCCAGAGGCCGTTCATCTTGGCAATGACCTCGAGGAAACCGACGAATCCCCGGAAGGTGGCGCGGTAGGCGCGCGCGTGGTCGGTCTCCCAGTCGAAGAAGTCGCGCATCATCGTCTTGGACTGCCGCAGACCGTGGGAGAGCGCCCGCTTGAGGAGCTCCTGCTGCACGTCGGAGAGCCGGTCCCGGCGGAACCAGTCCTTGTTCTTCAGGTGCCCCAGCGGCACGAAGAACATCGGGACGAGGATGGCGCGGAAGTCCCAGAGCCGGTCGATGAGCTCGATCGTCATGCGCACGTCGTCTTCGGTCTCCTGCGGAAGGCCCACGATGAACGTGCACGCCGGGAAGACGTGGTTGTCGTTCATGAGGCCGGCCGCCTGCACGACCAGCTCGGGCCACTGTGAGGCCTTGAACGGCGCGACCTTGCCGGGCATCGCCGCCGTGATGATCCGGGGGCTGCCGGTCTCGACGCCCACCTCGACCCCCCACCAGGACTGCTTGTCGTCGATGAGGATCTCGGCGCACTTAGAGAGCAGCTTGGGTCGGGTCATGAGCGAGGCGATCGCCACGTGGCTCCAGCCGACCTGGGCGTAGTGCTTCTTCGCGAGCGACAGGAGCGGGAGCAGCTTGTCCTCCCGCGGCATCACGTTCGGACTGCCGTAGAAGTAGACGTCGTCGGAGTGGAGCAGTCCCTTCTTGATCCCGATCTTGGCGTTGATCTTGAGCTCCTGCTCGATCTTCTCGAGCGGGTACCAGCGCGTGGGGCGGGTGGTCACGGAGCAGAAGGAGCAGCCGCGGCAGCACCCACGCCCGATCTCGATGAGCCCGTTGACGCTCGGGTAGCGGATGGTGGAGATCTCCTCCACCTTGGGCGCGTCCTTCGGGGTCAGCACGACATGGGGGGGAAGGAACTCATCGGCGAGCGCCTTGCGGACCAGGTCGCGGACGTACAGGTCGGCCTCGCCCTCGACGATGCTGTCGACCCCGCCGATCGATCGGACGAACTCCCCGATCCAGGGTATCTTCATCTGAGTCGCCGGAGAGAGTTGCCAGGCGCAGGGCCCACCGGCAATGAGCTTCATGCCTTGGCGGCGGGCCTCGAGGACGTGCGGGAGGCTCAGCATTCGCTTGAAGTTCACACAGTTGAGCGGGTCCTTGTGCATCACGCCCGCGAAGGTAGAGGACGGCGGGTTGAGGCCGAAGTAGTCGTGACCGCTCACCATGAGCACCTTGGCGGGGCCGGGCATGTACCGGTCGAGGAAGCTCGGGTGAACGATCCGCGCGTCGACGCCGGCGTCCATCAGGGACGCCTCGATCTTGCGCATCCCGTACGGCGCCTGCTGCGGGTAGCCGTTCTCGTCCACCTCCATGGTGGGGAAGAACAGCTTCTGGTACGCCTGCTCAGGTAGGATGTAGGCCGGGGTAGTGGTGCCGAAGCCCAGGAACTCCTTCCCGTGATGATTGCTCATCATGGTCCAATCGCAGGTGATCACGACTTCGGGCATGCTTCGCCTCCCCCCCTCGCGGCGGAGAGTGGCCCGTCAACAGAGGGGGGGCTCTTTAGAGTTGTGTGGGACACGCGCCGTGTTCGCCGGCGGAACGCGACCCGGCGCTAGCCGGTATCGTCGTCCTCGTCCTCGCGAGTGGTGGGCGACTCGGGGTTCTCCGAGCTTTCCTCCGGGGCATCCTCGGGGCCGTCGGCGCCCCACTCGCGGAAGGCTGGGTCCCGCTGGATCATGTGGACTCGTACGCACTCGCGATGCGCCGGGCGCCCGTTCCAAGCGCTCGCCTCGGACGGTCGGCCGAGCGGCTCCAGGCAGAGCACGCAGATCTCCGGGGGGGCCACGATCCAGGAGGTGCGCGGGCCGCTCGCGGGCATCGACGCCGGAATGAGCGCCCGGCGAGGGATGTAGGTTTCGGGAGCCCCTCGACGTCCGGTGGGAAATGGGATGAGCAGCGTCTCGGTCCGGAGGGGCGTGCAGACGCTCGCCGAGATGCGCAAGCGCCGGCTTTCGCTAGGGATCTCCCTCGGTGAGCTGGCGCGCGCCGTGGGCCGGAGCGATGCGACCGTCTCCCGGATCGAGCGCGGCCGGATTCGGCCCTCGTACGACCTGGTGCAGAAGATCGTCGCCTTCCTGGACGAACGGGAGGGTGAGCGTACGCCGCCCCTGACGGCGTCGGAGGTACGGCACGGCCCGCTCGTGACGGTCGCACCCACGCTCTACCTGAGCGAGGCGTTCCGTCTCATGGAGCGCGGCGGATTCTCCCAGCTCCCGGTCGTCGAGGAGGATCGGGTGGTGGGTTCGCTCTCGGAGTCGGCGCTCCTTCGAGCACTCGCCTCGCCGGCCGGGCGTCGAGGCCGCGTTCGAGAGTACATCGAGCCCGGCTACCCGATCGTCGATGTCTCCTGCCCCGCAGACCTACTGACTGGCCTCTTGACCCGCTACCCGGCCGTACTGGTCAGTGAACGGGGCGCGCTCAGCGGGATCGTGACGAAGACCGACCTCATCCGTGGCCTCCGGGGAATGCCCCTGCGGCGCGAGGCCCCGACCGGGGCCGGCTAGTCTTCGCTTACGGCGCCACCGCGGCACGCGCCGCCTGACGCAAGAGCTCGGTCAGTGCGAACCCGACCGAATCGAGCTCGCCCGCTCGCTCCATCGGGTTGGCCTCCGGGCGGGAGCGTGCCGCGGTAGACGCCGCGAACACCACATCGCCCTCGAACGCCGTTCCGGCCGGAATTACCGTCCGCGCCACGGCATCCTGGGCGTAGCCGGCAAGGCGGGCCAGGTCCCTTCGGTCGTACGCCCGGTCGGTGACCACGAACAGCAGCGTCGTCGAGGCGGGGGTGCCGGCTCGGCGTCGCGTCCTGCGGACGGGGCCCGGATAGATCGCCCGACCGCGCAAGCCGCGAGCCGTTCGGATCCATTCCCCGGTGACCGGGTCGCGCAGGGCGCCGCCGGAGTTGAACACCGCCAGCACCCCCAGTCGGTCTCCTCCCTCCAGCGGGCACTGGGCCACGCCGATTCCCCCGGGAAGGGAGGACGCCGCGCCGGCATACTTGGCGATGCGAGCCCCGGTCCCCGCGCCGATCCGTCCGGAGCCGCCCAGTCCCGGTCGTACATCGCTTGCGGCTTGGTAGCCGAGAGCGAGGTACTCGGGTAGAGAAGTGACGACCCGAGGAAGATCGAAGAGGATGGCGCCAGAAATTCGAGGGAGGGGCCAAGCACTTCCGAGCGCGGGCGCACCCCGGCC
This sequence comes from Thermoplasmata archaeon, assembly GCA_022749995.1. Taxonomy (GTDB): domain Archaea; phylum Thermoplasmatota; class Thermoplasmata; order Lutacidiplasmatales; family UBA184; genus JAKIVR01. The sequence continues at coordinate 3,730 of JAKIWO010000019.1, forward strand.
CAGTTCCAGCAGCCGGGTCCGAATCCCGCGGGCGGCGTCGAGTCCATAGAGCGAGCCGCCGGAAAAGAACAAGGAGTCCCGGAGCCCGAACGTCGAAGTCACTTCGAGCGAGGCCACGTCGTAGGTGCCGGAAGCCGGTCCCCGGACCTGAGCGACCACGCGCGTCGGGCGGTCGAAAACGAGCGCGGTGACTCCCGAGGAGTGCGCGCTCTCCGCCGCGTGCCCGACCGACACGCCGGGGAGCGGGAAGCTGCGGGTCCGGGTTCGCCGGCGCACGTCGGACGACAGCGCGATGGGCAGGATGAGCGCTCCGCTCGGCGCACCCTTAAGCGAGGCCGGACATGGCGCGGCCGTGCCCGACGGGAAGGCCGCTGGCAGCGGCAAGGCCCCCGTCGGATTCCGCGTCGATCGGTCGGTAGCGGTCGGTCGGCACCCTCTGCTTGAGGTCTTCCCGGGGCTCGACCTGCTCGCCACGGCGCGACGCCAGGAACCGGCGGCCTCCGGACGGCGGCGGCTGTACCAAACCACTACCGTCGAGGTGGTGGAAGAGGACCTGTGGATGTACGTCGCGCCTTGGACCATGCCTGCGGGGGCCCCCCGCCGGTGGCGGCCCGTGGTGTCGCCAGAAGTGGATTGCATCGTACTGGGCGCGAGCCACCTGCGCGAGAGCGAGGAACTGATCCTCTACCTCGACATCTTTCACGAGCTCTGCCACATCCAGCAGCGGCGAGCCGGGCGCCGCCTGTTCGACCGCCGCACGAGCTACGTCCGGCGCTCGACCGAAATCGAAGCGTACCGCTTCGTGATCGATGAGGCGCGGGACCTCGGGGTGCCGGACGCGACGCTCCGGGAGTACCTCCGCGTGGAGTGGATCACGGACAAGGAACACGCCGAGCTCTGCACGTCCGTGGGGCTCCCGGCCGAGCTTCCGGCGCCCCGTCGCCGCGCTCGCGCTTCCTGACCGGCCGAGAGTTTATCCCCCACAGCTCAGGTCAGCGCGGTCCGCGGGAGGCGGACCGGGTGGACGTCAAGGCACGCGCGGTCATCCGGCCGTCCTCGAGCGACCTCTGGTTCCTTTCGTACCTTCCGCTGGCGGTCAGCGACGGCATCGCGACCCCGCTCGTCCCGCTGCTTGCCTTGGCCCGGTTCTCCGCGACCCCGTTCGTGGTCGTCGTGATCATCGCGGCCAGCTCGCTCTCGCAGGTCCCGTTCACGATCCTCTGGGGCAACCTCTCCGACCGTATCGCCCATCGCAAATACTTCCTGGTCGGCTCCTTCGGAGCCAGCGGCGCCTGCATCGTGGCGATGGCGTTCGCCACCAATCTGGGCTCCTACTTCTGGCTCAACGTCCTCGAGGGTCTTGCCTCGGCCGCGAGCGCTCCGATCGGCACCATGTTGCTGCTCGAAACCCGCCAGAAGCGTTGGTGGCCGACCGACATGGGCCTGTTCGGATTCATCTCCGGCATCGGAACCACCGCGGGACTCGGGCTCGGATTCCTCTGGCTGTTCGTCTTCGGCCTCTCCTGGCCGGTGGTGCAGGTCATGACCGGCCTGCTGGTCCTGTCCGGGGTCCTCGCGCTGCTCGGTGCACTCCTGGCCTGGGGCTGGATCGAGGAGCCCGGTCGACAGTACGACCGTCGGAGCTTGGCGGACCTGGTGAACGGCAACCGCGGGCTCCTCGAGCGGATGCGCCACGTGCGGACGTGGGTGCTCAACATTGTGGAGCTCACGCGCTCCCGGGCCGAGCCGCTGCCGGCGCGGGAGCTGCTGTTCCTCGTCGCGCTCGGCGTGATGAGCGTCGGCTTCTTCCTGTTCTACGGGCCGTTTCCGGTCTTCCTCATCCAACGGGCGGGCCTCTCCAACGCCGCGGTGTTCGTGGCGTACTTGGGCTCGAGCGCAGCGAGCACCGCGCTGTTCTACCACTCCGGCAAGGCCGTGGAGGTGCATTCCCCGAAGTACATCTTTTTGGAGAGTCTAGGCGGCCGAGTGGTCCTGATGCTGCTGTTCGTGCCGGGCCCACTCTTCCTCGCCTTCGGTCTCGGGAGTGTTGGTCTCCTGGGCTACCTCACGCTGCTCAACACGCTCCTGGGGGTGACGTGGGCGTTCATCAGCACCGCGAGCACGCTGTTCCTGGTCCGGCTGGTAGGACGCTCAGGACGCGGCCGAGCGCTCGGCCTCTACAACGCGGTCTCGGGAGCCGGGGCGCTCGCCGGCACCGTGCTGGGTGGCCTCCTGTACGTCAGCTGGGGAGTACACACGGAGTTCCTGGTCGCGGCGATCGTCGTCACGGCCGGTGCCGCGTTGCTCCTGCCCATTCCCTACCACGTCTTCTCCCTCGGCCGCCCCGTGGCGCACCTGCATCCGCGCCTGCAGCGGAGCGTTCGAGCCAGTTCGGCCCCACCGCGCCTCGCCTCCGAACAGGACGGCGCCGCTCCGGGCCGCTAGGCCGGCCAGGCCAGCGTCCGGATCAAGTACCCGACCGCCAAGTGGGTGAGGAACCGCTCGAGCTCGGGCGGGTACTCCTTCATCGTGATCGTGCGGAATCCGATCTCTCCCTGCGTGACCGGCTGGCCGGCCCGTAGGATGATGAATCGCCCGATCAGCTTCTCGACGATCGTGTAGTCGTTGTCACCGTAGGAGAAGGTGACCGGACCGAAGAGCGAGGAACGGGTCCGCCACTTCTCCTCGCCCACCTGGATCCAAATCTCGTCCTTCTTGGCGTGGTAGGAGACCGTCGACTCCACCTTCTCCGGAGCCTCGAGCGTGTGCGTCGTGTAGACGGTGGAAAACAGCGCCTGGAGTCGACGCCCGATCGGGTGGGTACCGTGGATCACCGGCCGCGCCGTCCAGACCTGCGTGCCCACCTTCACCTCGAAGATGTTCTGCACCACCTTCGCGGTGACCCGAATCATGTCGGGCCTACCGAGGCCGGTCAGATTCTATAATGCTCCGTCTGTGCCGCCGCCGTGCCGGTAGCGCTCACTCCGCCCGAGCCGGAGCGCTCGATGGGCCTTCGCCACTACTACTCGGCGACCGACGGCACCGGAGGGCGGCTCAAGGGGAGTCCCGAGCACTTCGAGGTCCGGGAGATCTCCGCGTTCCCCCGGCCATCGGAGGATGGGGGGTTCACGATCCTGCGGATCGAATCCACCATGCGCGAGCAGCATGCGCTCGTCGCGGAGATGGGAAGGGCGCTCGGCGTGGGCCCGGGGGCCATCGCCTGGGCCGGCACGAAGGACCGGCGCGCGGTGACCGAGCAGCTGTTCTCGGTGCACGCCGTCGACCTTCCGCTGGATCGACTCGCGCTCCCTGGACTCCGGGTCCTCGATGCCTACCGCTCCCGCACGGGCCTCGTGCTCGGGCACCACTACGGAAACTCCTTCCGGATTCGCGTCGACGAGGTGGACCTCCCGGGTGGCGAACTCACGGAGCGGCTCGGGCGGACTCTCGAGGTGCTCCGAGGGGCCGGCGGATTCCCGAACTACTTCGGGCTGCAGCGGTTCGGTGAGGTCCGGCCCGTCACCCACCTCGTCGGGCGCGCGCTCCTTCGCGGCGAGGTCGCTGACGCCGTAGAGACGTATATCTCGGCTCAGCTCGGCGAGGAGTCCGGGCCGGGCGCCGTCGCGCGAGCCGCCTATCGCGAGCACCGGGACCCGGCCCGTGCTTTGCGGGAGTTCCCCCCTGCATTCCAATTCGAGCGTCGGATGCTCGAACATCTGGCCCGAGGTCACACACCGGAACGGGCACTTCGGGCGCTCCCGCTCGAGCTCCGGATTCTCTTCATCCACGCCTACCAGGCTTGGCTCTTCAACGAGTACCTCTCGGGCCGGATCGAACGTGGGCTCTCCCTGACCGAGCCTCTCGTCGGGGACACGGTGCTGCGCGTCGCGCGAGATGGCACGGTGCCCGGGACCGGTTCGGTCCCCGTGGCCGAGGACAACCTGCCCGAGCTGCGAGAGCTCGTCGCCCGCCGGCGCGGGAGAGTGGCCGGCCCGCTCGTCGGGTACGCCTCGGGCAGGCCCCGAGGCCTCACGGCGGAGCTGCTCGGGCCGCTGCTGGCACGGGACGGGATCACCGTCGACTCCTTCCAACTCCCGGCTACTCCAGAGATCGCCAGCAAGGGTCTGTGGCGCCCGCTCCTGGTCGAGATGCCCCCGGTCGCGTGGACGACCGAGGCCTCCGGAGTGGGCACCGACCGTCGTGCCTACCGGTTGGCGTTTGCCTTGCCCAAGGGCGCGTACGCGACAGTGCTGATTCGCGAGCTCACGAAATCGGGCGCAACCACGGCATCCTAGGTCCGACCAAACCTCGTCGGAGGCGCACTCGAGTCCCGCGGGCTCCGGGGCTCGCCCGTCGAAGCGAGCGTAGAAATACCGGTCGGACGGGAGGCCGTGCCGCAGAGGTCGACGGGAGGATGGCGCTCGATCTACCGGTGACCGCCGTCTCCCCCTGGGTCCCCAGCGCGTACTCGCACCCCTCGGTGTCCGCCGCCACCGACCCCCGGATCCCGACAGGGATCGCCGACTTCGACCAGATGAGCGGCGGGTTCCCCGCCGGTTCGGTCGTGCTGCTGCTGGGCGAGACCGGCGCCGGGCACCAGGAGTTCGCGCTCACCTCGGCGACCCATCTCATGTTCCACTACGACGAGCAGCAGCTCCACCGGTTCTATCTGGCGATCGACCGGGAGAACTACGTCTTCCCCCGCGCGGTCGGGTACGTCAGCCTGACCCGTTCGAGGGAGCAGGTGCTCCAGGAGGTCTCGGGCTCCTTCGACCCGCTCTACCGCACGGTTCTCGAGCGCCACCTGCTCTTCCACGACCTCTCGGCATCGTACTTCGCGGACACGATCGTTCCGCCATCTTGGTCGGCGGGGCCCGGGGGACTGCTCGCCTCGGTCCGCGCCGGGGCCGCCTCGAATCAGGGCGTGCTCGCCGCCCTTGCGGCAAGTGTCGAGGAGAGCGGCCCCGACAATGTCCTCGTCGTGGACTCGCTCACCGACCTGATCGTGCGACGGGGGATCGAGGTCGCGGACCTGCTCACACTCATCAAGGGGATGCGACGGCGCGCGAAGACCTGGGGCGGGGTCGTCTACCTGCTCCTGTCGCACGGTGTCGGCACCGCCGACACGGAGCAGGCGCTCGCCGACTCTGCCGATGCGGTGCTCTCGTTCAGCTGGAACCAGAACCCGCTCCGCTCGAGCCGGCAGCGCTCGCTGACCGTGGCCAAGTCGATGCCCGTCCTCGCGCACGTCCCGCACGAGCACCAAGGTCGGTTCGTCATCCGCATCTCCTCCCTGACCGGGCTCGTGACCACGCAGTATGAGCGGATCTGAGGAGCGATCGACCGCACGCGTCCCGACCGGCGTCTCCGGCCTGGACGAGATGCTCGGAGGCGGATTCCCCCAAGGGCACGTGGTGCTCGTCGCGGGCCTGCCGGGCACGGGCAAGACCTGTCTGGCGCTCGGGTTCCTGATGGCCGGCATCGCCCGGGGGGAGTCCGGGCTGTTCCTTTCTCTCGAGGAGGAGGTACCGGCGCTGCTCGCCAGCGCCCGGGGATTCGGCTGGCCGGCGGATGCGGCGGTCGAGAAGAAGCAACTCACCGTCCTACGGCTCGACCCGAAGGAGACGAAGGGGAACCTCCACCGGATCCAGAGCGACCTGCCCAAGGAGATCGCTGGGCTCGGCGTCCGACGGATCGCCGTGGACTCGGTCTCCCTCCTCAACATGCTGAGCGACGACGAGCCCGGACGCCGGGCCACGCTGTTCAGCCTAGCCGCCGCGTGCCGCGGCTCCGGCGCCACCACCCTGCTCACGGCAGAGGCCGACCCGTTGCATCCCGGAGTCTCGCGGGACGGGCTCACGGAGTACGTCTCGGACGGGGTGATCCTCCTCGGTTACAACCAGGGCTCCGACGGGCACAAGGTCGGCCTATCGCTGCGGGTGCTCAAGATGCGCAGGACCGCCCACCTTCGGTCGGTCCAACCGTATGTGATCGGCCCCAAGGGGATCGAGGTCGACGCCCGCGCCGTCGACTTCGGCCTGTAATCCGGCCGGCAATCGACAAGCCCGCCCGGCGGCTTGGTCCGGGCGGAGCGGCTCCGAGAATGCAGTGGCTGTTCTACGTGGACATGGACGCCTTCTACGTCTCCTGCGAGTTGCGGGAGCGACCGGAGCTCCGCGGGCAGCCGGTGCTCGTGGGACACCGCCCCACCGCGCCCCGCGACCGGGGCGTCGTGCTCGCGGCGAGCTACGAGGCGCGAGCCTTCGGTGTTCGCAGCGCGATGCCTTCCGCCCGAGCCCTCGAGCTACTACCGAACGCTCAGTGGGTAGCCCCCGACTTTGCTCGGTACTCGGCCGCCAGCCAGGAGCTTCGGTCCCTGCTCGCCGAGCTGTACGGCGAGGTCCACCTGCGGAGCATCGACGAGGCGATCGTGGTGGCCGAACTGCCCGATGCAGATGCCGCACGCTCGCGGGCCGCCGCGATCCAATCGGCCATCGACGAGCGACTCCACCTCCCGGCGTCGATCGGAGTGAGCCCCCACGAGGTGGTGGCCAAGATTGCCTCCGACCGGGCGAAACCCCAGGGGATTCTCGTCGTGGCTCCGGAGGCCACCGAGGCATTCCTATCGCCTCTGCCGGTCCGTGCGATTCCGGGCGTCGGTCCGAAGGCCGAGGCCACGCTCCTGGCGCTCGGTATCCGAACTATCGGCGAGCTTCGCACGGCGGAGCCAGGACCTCTGCGCCGGAATCTCGGACGGTTCGCCGACGAGCTCCGAGCGCTGGCCCGGGGCAGGCCGAGCTCCGCCCCCGTGGAACGGTCCGGACCACGTCAGCGCAGCGTCGACCGCACGCTTCGAGAGGACACCGCCGACCCGGAGCGGTTGATACCGGAGGTGAGGGAGCTTTCGGAGGAATTGCATCGCGCTCTCGTCGAGGAGAAGCTCCAGTTCCGCTCGGTAGTACTCCGACTTCGATGGGCGGACTTCCAGCAGACGCAGGTCGGCCGACGGCTACCGGCCCAGACCGCGAGCGAGGCCACGCTCCAAGTGGAGGCGCTCCGGTTGCTGCGCCGTCTCCTAGAGCGGGAACGGACGGGCCGGGCCCGGCCCGTCCGTCGGCTGTCCTTGGCAGTCCAGGAGCTGCATTCCCTCGGGGCACGCCAACGGTTGCTGGACGCACCCGCCGAGCTCCGAACGGTTAAGCCCGGACCGGATTCGCCCACCCCGCGGGTGCCGGAGTGAAACAGCCCCGTCCTCGAGATCACGGCGCTGGGGTGGGGGCCGGCGACTGGGCCCCCGCCGACCCGGCAACTCTCCGCCGTTGGCATCGAGCGGAGACGCGCCTTGCGAACGGCTCCCGGTCCTCCATCGTGTACCCCCGGTACGACGGGAACTCGCTCCCGAACCTAGCGAGCTCCCTCGTTTCCGCGGTCGGACTGCGCGCGGGGAGCAAGCCGCGAGTTTCGTTGCTGCCGCCGCTCGCCGCCGAGATCGACCCGGCGTATGGGCGGGCGGCCCCCGGCTCGATCGTCGTGCTCCTCGTGGACGGCCTCGGTTGGGAGGCGCTGCGAGAGCTGGGGGGCGTGAACTCGCACGGCTTGCCGCCGAACTGGGCCGAGCGCGCCACCCCCATCACGACGGTCTTCCCGTCGACCACCACCTGCGCGCTCACTTCGCTCTCGACGGCGCAGTCCCCTTCGCGTCACGGTGTGCTCGGCCATCGCCAGTTCCTCCCCGCATGGGGGACCGTGGCCGACCTGCTCCGGATGTCCCCCGTGTCGGCTCCGGCGCGCGACACCCTCCTGCCGGAAGGGGTCGACACCTCCGCGATCCGAGGCTCGCCCACGCTGTTCGAGCTAGGATTGCCCGCAACGGTCCTGACCCGCTCGTCGTTCGAGGGGAGCGGCTTCACCCGGCTGCTCTACGCCGGGGCCCGGTTTCGGTCCTACATGACGGCGAGCGACTTTGCCGAGGAGCTCGTCGCGATCCTCGGACGGAGCCGGCCACCACCCATCGTCTACGCGTATTGGGACGAGCTCGACACCGTGCTCCACCGGCGCGGTCCCAGCACGGCGCTGGCCCGGCTGGAGCTCGATCGGCTGCGTTCACTGCTCGGGGTCGTGGCCGCTCGACTGGGCACCGCGCGCTCGCGCAAGACGCAGCTGTGGGTCACCGGAGACCACGGCCAAGCGCCGGTAGATCCCTCCCGAAGCATCGCCGTCGACCGACAGCCGGCCTTGATGGCGCTGCTGCGGCACCCTCCGACGGGCGACCGCCGTGCCGCCTACTTTTCCGTCCAGCACCGCCGCACGACGGCTCTGGTTCGCGAGCTCCGCCGGATCCTGCCGGCCGGTTCTCTGATCCGGAGCTTCGAGCAGGTCCATCGCGAGGGGTGGTTCGGCCCGCCGCCCGATCACCCCGAGCTGCGTGCTCGCACCGGCGACATCGTGGTGGTGCCCTCGCCACCGGTCGGGTTCACGTACCAGGCGCCGAGTGGGCCAACTCCGTTCCACGGGATGCGCGGCTCGCACGGGGGCCTCGAGCGCCGCGAGCTGTGGGTCCCCTGGGTCGCGGGCACCCTGGCCGAGCTGAGTACCGGGTAGTCCGCCGGAAGCCCCCCGGGGCAACCGATTTCCGTCACCGTCCGCCTTGCGCCGGTGATGGAGGCGCTCCGCCAGCCGATCCTGTCGCTGCTGGGTCACGTGGACCACGGCAAGACGACGCTGCTCGACCGGATCGCCGGCTCGGTGCGCGCCGCCGGCGAAGCGGGTGGGATCACCCAGCACATCGGCGCGGTGGAGATCCCGAAGGCGACGGTTCTCGAGATCTGTCGGGGGCTGCTTCCGGCCGAGCAGTTCCGGGTCCCCGGACTGCTCATCGTCGACACTCCCGGCCATCGATCGTTCGAGACGATGCGGCGGCGGGGAGGGGCGCTCGCCGACCTCGCCATCCTCGTCGTGGATAGCCGCGAGGGCGTGATGCCCCAGACGAAGGAGTCGGTCCAGATCCTCAAGCACGAGAAGACCCCGTTCGCGGTCGCGCTCACGAAGATCGACCTGCTACCGGGCTGGCGCCGCCCGACCGGTCCGACCGCGCTCAAGGACGCCATCGCGCGCTCGGGCCCGGAGTACCTCCGCGAGCTCGATGCCCGGGTCTACGCCGTGGCCGAATCGCTGCTCGAGCTGGGCTTCTCGGCCGACCGGTTCGACCGGGTGAGCGACTTCACTCGGAACCTGGGGATCGTCCCGGTCTCCTCCAAGAGCGGCGTGGGGGTGCCCGAGCTGCTCGGCCTGCTGGTGGGTCTTTCGCAACGGTTCCTCGAGAGCGAGCTCGCCCGGAGCACCGAACGGGCCGAGGCGACGATCCTCGAGCGGAGCGAGCAGAAGGGGCTCGGTCCCGTGGCGGCCGTCATTCTCTATCGCGGGACGCTCCGGGTCGGGGATGAGTTCGGGTTCACAGGAAAGACCGGACCGCGAGAGAGCCGGGTGCGGGGCATCTATCGGCCCTCCGCCGCGCGCAAGGCGCGCGGCAGCCGTACGACCCGGATGGAGTCGCTGACCGAGGTTCGCGCGGCCGCCGGCGTGTACCTGTCGGCGCCGGGGGTCGAGGAAGCGCTACCCGGCGGACTGCTCAAGGTGATCCACCGGCCCGAGGACCGGGAGGAGGTGCGTCAGCTGCTCGCCGTCGAGAGCCATCCGGTCAGCGACTTCGCGGAGAGCGGCGTGCAACTCGCCGCGGACACGCTGGGCGGCCTCGAGGCGCTCGCCTTCGAGTGCCGAGAGTCGAAGATCCCGATCCACGGTGCGGAGGTAGGCCCGGTGAGCCGTCCGATGATCTTGCGCACGGCCAGCGTGAAGGACCCCATACACCGGGCCGTCCTCGCGTTCAATGTGCCCGTGCTCATCGATGCCGTTCCTCCCGGGCTCGCCGCTTCGGTTCGCGTCCTCCGCGGGGACGTGATGTACCGGCTCCTCGAGGAGTACGGCACGTGGAAGGAGGAGCGGACGAAGGAACTCGCCGAGCAGATGCGGGAGGAGGTCGCGCACCCCGCGAAGTTCACCGTACTGCCGGGGTTCATCTTCCGCACCTCGAAGCCGGCCATCGTTGGGATCAAAGTGCTCGCCGGCACGCTTCGGCCCGGGGTGAGACTGCTGCGCCAGGACGGCAGCGAGCTTGGGCTGCTCAAGAGCCTCCAACGGGAAGGCACCTCCGTCAAGGAGGCGGAGGCGGGGGCTGAGCTCGCCGCGTCGATCGACGGTGCCGTGGTGCATCGGACCCTAGAGGAGGGCGACACCGTCTACGTGTCGCTCGCCGAAAATGCCGTGCGCACGCTGCGCGCGAGCCCCCTGTCCGACGCCGAGAGAACCGTTCTCGAAGAGGTCGTCCGCCTGCGACGGCTCTCGCACGGTCCGTTCTGGGGACAGTAGAAGCGGTCCGGGCCCCACTCCCTAGAGGGCGCTCGCCTTCCGAGCGCCCCCGCATTTTTGGGGGGCCCTGGACCGCAGGCGGAAAGGGGTTGGCCGCGCCGAATCGGCCCCTGGGAGGTTAGTCAGGGGCCGGGCGCGGCCGGTCATTGGAAACAGGAGCTCAACGAGGCGCCGATCTCCCTCCGCGGCGGTGGCCGCCGTCGGTCCGGACTCCCATCGATCCTCCTGTGCTGGTCTCGTCGTGGCCTAGGCAGCGGTCCCTTGGACGGCGGAGCGGGCGCGGGAAGGGACGGCCGAGCGGGCGAGCATCCGCGCTTCGAACGCCTCGAGGGCGCTGCGGCGCTGGACGACGTCCTGCGTCAGGTAGACGCCCTCCGGGCACAGGCGGAGCCCGCGGGAGAGGCACTCCATGCAGCTGGCCAGGTGGAGGTCCCACGTCCCGACGGCCTCGTCGGCCCGGAGGTTGAGCTCCTTCCCTCGGGTGGGTGCGCGGAGGGGGAGGAGCTGCAGTAGTTCGCCGAAGGTCTCGCTCGCCGTGATGGACAGCTGGTTCGTCATCGTTGTCGACCCTTGACTTTAGATAGGTCGAAGTTGCTGTGTTTCTGTCGGGGTGGTCCCCATTCTTCCTCGAAGCACCGGTAGAAGCCTGTCGCGACCATCTCCGACTCATGTCGGGAGTCGGGCATGAGGCGGGGGGCTCGGGAGGAGCTCGAACGACGCGCGCAGGACATCGACCGCGAGCACCCCGACTGGAATGCGCGGGAGATCGAGCGGGAGCTCGAATCCCGGGCGAGCATCGCCTTCAGTGAGTGGGCCCAGGAGACCCAAGAGCTCACGTCGAGGCTACGCGCGGTTCAGCGATGGCGCGGAGCGGGCGTACGGGGACTCGAGGCCAAGCGAGCGCAGCTGCTCTTCCCCTACGCCTGGCCGGTGGGAGAGCGCCAGCGCGCCGAGTTGGAGCCTGCCTACAATCCGTCGAGCCGGCCGATGACGGGCTCCTGGCGGCTTTTCCTGTACAATTGCGGGCCCGATGTGCTGCATGAGATTCGGATGCGGATCGATGGCGTCGACGTGGGGTACGCGCCCTTCCTGGGCACTGCCCGGTTCACCGAGGTGAAATGGCAGTCCGTCGAGGCGATCAAGCGGCTGCTTCTCGAGGGAGTCGGCGATCCGAAGAGTTCGCACCCACTGTTGGTGGAATTCGTTCTCGCCAAGGGCACTCGGCGAGGCAGTCTCACCGGCACGCTGCTCCTGGATGCGGGGCAGGGATGGGTCGGCTTTGACGGGGGGGATGGCCGGTTGAAGGAGATCGAGTAGCCTAGCGAGGCAGCTGCTGATCGGCCACCCCCTCGGCGTCATCGGCGTGCTGGGAGGTGAGTGGCGGGCGCCCACCGTAGACGTTCCGACGGAGGAAGAGTCCCAGGAAGATCGCCACGCCACCGATCGCGGCGAGGACGGCTCCCGAGAGCCCCGCAACGATCTGGGTTATGGAGTAGATGGGGCCCGAGGGGCTAACCTGCGAGCTGTGCCACGTCACGCTCACGGTCGAGGAGGAGTGGCCGGGGTTGCTGATGGTCAGATGATAGGGGTAGAGGGGTGCCGCGTCGGTGCCCCAACTCCCGTGGGTCTGGTTAGTCCAGTTGGCGACGGGGAGCTTGGAAGGGTCGCACGGTAGCGTGTTCGGACAGCTGCCTCCGTACAGCACCACCGTGACGGAAACCGTCGCCTGCCAGGAGGTGCGGAGGCTGCCGTTCAGGCCCCAGAACGGGGGGCTCTGGAGCTTTCCCCCGCCGTTCACCGTCCACGTGACCTGACTCGTCGAGTCGCTCGTGTGGCCAGGTGGGGGTCCCACGTCGAGGGCCACCCCCACGGTCAGTACCCCCAACAGCGCGAGAGCGCTGCCGAGCACCACGAGTCCGGGCCGCATCGTGGGGCGCAGGCCCGTCAGAGAGTAAATAGCGAGCCTCGGACGCGAGGGGCGCCCCTCAGCCAGGGTCAGGCTGTCCCACGAAGGGTAAATACCGAACCGCGTCATGTCTAGGTGTGGCACGTACCCCCGAACCGGGGGGGGAGACGGCCTCGCCCCCGGAATCATTGACTCTACTGACCTGCCCCATGTGCCACAGCCACCAACGCATCCGCGACGAGTCGTTGGGCGAAGTCCACTGCGGGGACTGCGGCCTGGTGCTCAGCGAGAACGAACTCGTCACAGCCGTCCCTCTCGTCCGAGAAGGCCCCACGGCGGACGGGAGCGGCCGGGGGATCGGCCCTTTCGTCCCGAGGGGCACGAGCGGACGCCGACTGCTCGGCTCGACGCTCACCGGGTCCCGGGACGGACAGGGTCGACCGCTCGGCTGGCAACGGAGGTACGAGTTCCAGCACCTGCGGCGGGTGATGCTCCGGCAGACCCAGCGTGGAAGCGACGGTATGCTGGAGCGATCGCAGGCGCGCGGCGCCATCCAACTCGCGGCCACCAACCTGGGGCTTCCACCCCTCGTCGCCACCGAAGCCGAGCGTCTCCTCCGGGAGGCTACTCCCCGAGCGATCCTCCGGGGCCGAAGCCTTCCGGCGTGCGTCGGCGCAGCCGTGTACGCTGCCTGCCGTGCCTACTCCATCCCCCGCACTCTCGGCGAAGTGGCCCGAACGGTCGGGGCGCGACGTTCCGAGGTCGGCCGAGCGTTCAAGGTGCTCCACCGTGGGCTGGGCCTGGCCGCGCCGTCGGTCAACTCCCACGCGTTCCTCGCGCGCTACGCCGAGGAGCTCGCCCTCTCGCAGGGGGTGCGATCTACGGTCGAGGAGATGCTGGAGGTGGCGCAACAGAATCCCGAACTCTCGGGGCTGCCGACCCACGGACTCGTGGCCGCCATGATCTACCTCGCCGCCGATCGTGGCGGCGAGCACCGCTCGCGCGCGCAGGTCGCGCGCGTGAGCGCGGTAACTGAGGTGACGCTCCGCTCGACCGGCCGGATTCTTGAGCGGCTGATGTCCCGTCTGAGAGCGCCTTAGACCACCCCAGCGGCCGCGGGCTCTCCGCCGGGGGGGCTACTTGAGCAGGTAGTAGCCGGCGGCCTTCTCTCGTACCTTCCGGCGACCGAACCCCTTGGTCAAGAGCTCTTGCAGGGCGTTGAGGACCATGTTCTTGGGGAGCCGGGACTGCTGCGTGATCCGCTCGGCGGTACCCATCTTCTCCTCCGACAGCAGCCCGAGGTCCTTCATGGTCTTGTACACCTTCACGGCGTTCGGACCCAATTCGTCCTCGATAGCCACAGTCCCACCGGAGTCGGTCGGAGCGGGCCGGGCTAATAAACGCGCGCCACGGCGCTGCCGCCGGTTCCGAGGACGCTCGGAGCGGCGCGTGGACCCGGAGGGTAGGAGCTCGATCCGCCGCTAGAGCCGAATCTGGGCGGCATCCCCAATCACGAGCGTCACCTCTTCCGGACTGGGATGCCGGGCGCTGATCAGTACGCGTCGGCCGACCAGAGAGTCCGCGATTCGGACGGGGCCCTCGACGCGCGCCCCCTCGAGTAGTATCGAGCGTCGGACACTAGCGCCGGCGAGCTGCACTCCGTCCCCCAGCGTGGACCCGGGACCGACGTGACTTCCGGCACCGATTCGCACATTCTTCCCCAGCATCGCGGGACCTTCGATCGTCGCTCCGTCCTCGACGACGCTCCCGCTTTCGATGGAGACCCTACCGCGGACCGTGGCCCTTGGGGAGATCGTCCCCTCCCGCCGCATCCGATGTTCGGGAAGCGAGTCGAGTACCTTCTCGTTCGCGTCGAGCAGGTCGGCGGGCAGTCCGGTGTCCTTCCACCAGCCCTCGAGCCGCAGCGGATGCACTCGTGCGCCGGTCTGGAGCAGGTTCCAGATCGCCTCGGTAATCTCGAGCTCGCCGCGGCGGGAGGGTTGGAGGCGGGCGATGACCGGATGGATGGAGGCGGTGAACAGGTACACTCCGATGAGGGCGAGGTTGCTCTTCGGATGGGCGGGCTTTTCCTCGATGGAGACGATCCGGTCCCCGTCGAGCTCCACGATCCCGTACTGGACCGGGTTCGCGACCGGCGTGGCGGCCACCACCGCGTCCGGGTGCTCGCGCTCGTAGGCCGCGAGGAACGGGAGCACGCCGGCCTGGAGCAAGTTGTCCCCGAGATACATGACGAACGGGTCCTCGCCGAGAAAGCTCCGGGCACAGAGCACGGCGTGCGCGAGCCCCTTGGGCTCCCCTTGATGGATGTAGGTCACCTGGAGGCCAAACCGGCTGCCATCCCCGACGCCCTCCTGGATCCCCTCTTGGATGGGACCGAGAATGATGGCGACCTCCCGGATACCCGCGTCGGCCAGGTTGCGGAGGCCGTGGAAGAGGATCGGCTCGTTGGCGATCGGGATCATGTGCTTGTTTCCCGTGAACGTGAGCGGACGCAAGCGGGTCCCGTGACCGCCGGCTAGGATGAGCCCCTTCATCGTCATCGCCTAGAACAGGGGGACGGGCGAAGTAAATGAAGGTGGGCCTTCCGGCCCGCCCGTACGGTCGATCCCAGCGCTCGATCGTCGCAGAGCCACGGACCGGCTCGCCTCGAGCATTTTGCTAGCTTGCCCGCGCGCAAAGTGTTATTACCTTCAGCAAGAGACCGATGCACCATTATGCGGGTCCTCGCCACCGGTGGAGCGGGCTACCTGGGATCGACGCTCGTGCCGCTGTTGCTCTCGCGCGGCCACGAGGTCACCGTCGTCGACCGGTTCTTCTTCGGTGCCGAGCACCTGCCGCCCGAGGAGCCGGGCAAGCTCCGCAAGATCCGGGACGACATCCGGTGGTGCGATGGCGAGCTGTTCGAGGGCCACGACGCGGTCGTGGACATGGCCGCGCTCTCTAACGATCCCGCCGGAGCGATCGACGCGTGGAAAACCTACGAGATCAACTACCTCGGCCGCTCCCGGGTCGCGCGCTTGGCCCGTGAGGCGAAGGTCGCACGGTACCTAGTGACCTCCTCCTGCAGCCAGTATGGATTCCAGGAGGGAATCCTCACCGAGGAGTCCCCCCCAAAGCCGCTCACCGCCTACGCCCGCGCCAACGTGCTGGTGGAGAAGGACAACCTTCCCCTCGCCACGCCGGAGTTCTGCCCTACCGCGGTCCGGTTCTCTACGCTCTACGGCCTCTCTCCCCGGATGCGCTTTGACCTCGCCGTGAACGGGATGGTCCTCGGCGCGACGCGCACCGGGAAGATCCCCGTGATGCGCGACGGCAAGCAGTGGAGGCCCTTCCTGCACGTGCGCGACGCCGCCCGGGCGATCCTGACGGTCCTCGAGGCGCCCGTGGAGAAGGTGCGAGGCGCCGTCTTCAACGTAGGCTCGGACGACCAGAACTACCAGGTAGGTACGCTCGCCGATGTGGTAGCCGGCGCGATGCGCAGCCCGCCGACGCTCGAGTGGTACGGCGATGTGGACGCCCGGTCCTACCGTGTCAGCTTCGAGAAGGTCCGCCGCGAGCTCGGATTCACCCCGGAGCTGCGACCGCCCGACGCGGTCCGCGAGATCGAGAGCGCCCTCGTTTCCGGGGCGCTCCAGCCCACGGAGAAGACGATGACCGTGGAGTGGTACCGGCATCTCCTGTCCAACGACGTCGCCTCGCAGAGCGTCGCGCTGCGCGGCGTAGTACTCTAGCGAGTTCGGAGGAAACAGAACACCATGACGCTGCCCGGGGTCCGGAGCTACGACATCAAGAAACTACCTGACGAGCGCGGCTTCTTCGCCGAAGCGATGCGCAGCGACTGGACCGAGTTCCTCGAAGGGGACACCATCGTGCAGGCCAATCTGTCGATGAGCTACCCCGGCATGATCCGCGCCTGGCACCGGCACCGTCGGGGCCAGGTCGACTACTTCGTCGTCGCCCGCGGCGCGATGAAGATCTGCGCCTACGACGACGACCCGGCCTCGCCGACCCACGGCGGTCTCGATGAAGTGATGGCGAGTTCGGAGCGACTGCAGGTCGTCCGGATCCCCGGCAAGTACTGGCACGGCACCAAGACGGTCTCGCCGGATGCCTCCCTCACGATGTACATGGTCAACCGCCTGTACGACGTGAAAAACCCGGACGAGGACCGACGGGCCTGGAACGACCCGGCAGTGCTCGACCCGCGACTCAAGGCGCCGTTCGACTGGAACCGGCCACCGCACAAGTAGCGCGCCACCGATGAAGCTCCTGGTCGTCGGGATCGCCGGGCAGGTCGGCGACACGCTCGCCCTGCAGGCGATCGATGCGGGCCACGAGGTGGTCGGAACCTACCGTCAGCGGGAGCCGACGGTCCCCGGTGTGGAGACCTTCCCGCTCGACAAGACCGATGCCGCGCAGGTCCGCCAGCTGATGCACGAGCAGCGGCCGCAGGTGGTCGTGGACACGAGCGCGCTCCACAACGTCGATTACTGCGAGAGCCACTCGGAGGAGGCGTTCAAGGTCAACCGGGACGGGACGCGGTTCCTCGCCGAGGAGGCCAGGGCCGCGCACGCCCGGTTCGCCTTCATCTCCACCGACTTCGTCTTCGACGGCTCGGGAGCTCCACCCTACACCGAGGCGGCCGAGATCCATCCCCAGAGCGAGTACGCCCGGAGCAAGGCCGAGGGGGAGCACGCCGCCCTCGCGCCGAATCCCGAGCACAACCTCGTCGTGCGGCCCTCCGTCATCTACAGCTGGTGGGGACCGCGCCACCAGTCGGCGAGCTCCTCGGGGAAGGGTGTCAACTTCGGCACGTGGCTCGTGGAGGAGGTCCGCCAGGGGCGCGAGGTCCGGATCATCGACGACCTCGTTACCTCCCCGACCCTGGCGAGCGACCTCGCCGGTGCGATACTTGCGCTGCTCGACCACCACGCCCACGGGATCTACCACACCGCCGGCGCGACGGCGGTCGACCGGTACCACTTCTCGAAGGCCCTCGTCGAGCGGCTGGGCCTCGATGCCGGCAAGGTGCGCGCGGTCCACGCCGCCGAGTTCGCGCAGAAGGCGCCCCGGCCGAGCAACAGCAGCCTCGACTCCTCCCAGCTCGCCCGCGACACCGGGTACCGAATGCTGGAGCTGCCGGCCGCGCTCGACCGGTTCGCCCAGTCCCGCGACGAAGACCTGCAGGCCTAGGCGGACGGGTCCCGCGGGATCTCATCCACCAGCCGCTCCGCGATCGCGAGCGACGCGGTCGCCGCGGGGGAAGGGGTGTTGATGATGTGCAGGGCCCGTGGCGAGTGGAGCAGCAGGAAATCGTCGGCCATCCTCCCGTCGGGGAAGACCGCTTGCGCGCGCACTCCCGAGCCGCCCGGGGCGATGTCCGCCGCGACGAGCGACGGCGCCAACGCCTGGAGGTCGCGCAGGAACACGGCGCGCCGGAAGGAGCGGTTGGTCTCGTGGACGGCCGAGGACCAGTACCGGTTCACCATCCGCAGGAATCCCGGATAGAACACCGATTCGAGCAGGTCCCCCACGCGCACGTCGCTCTTGCGATACCCCTCCCGGGCGAACGCGAGGATCGCATTCGGACCGGCCTCGACCTCGCCGTGGATCGTGAGCGTGAAGTGGACCCCGAGGAATGGCATCGCCGGGTCCGGAACTGGGTAGACCAGGCCCCGGAACAGGTCCCGCCGCTCGGGCCGGAGCAGGTAGTACTCGCCACGGAACGGAAGGATACGCACTCCGGGGTCGAGGCCGGCCATGAGAGCGATGCGGTCGGCCTGCAGCCCCGCGGCGTTGACCAAGTAGCGGGCCGGTAGAGTGCCCTGATTGGTCGCGACCTCCACTCCGTCGGGAACAGCGCGGATGCCGGTGACCTCCGTCCCCGTCCGCAAGTCGGCGCCCGCCGCCACGAGGTCCTTCGCGAGTTGGTCCGCGACGGCGCGGTAATCCACGATGCCGGTTCCGGGCACGTGCAGGGCCCGCTCACCCCGCACTGCGGGCTCCAGCACGCGCAGTTCTTGGGAATCGAGGGAGCGCGTGTTGGGCACGCCGTTGGCCTGCGCACGGCGTGAGAGCTCGTCGAGACGGGCGCCCTCCTCGGCACCGTTGGCCACGATCACCTTGCCGCAGAGACGGTGGGGTATCTGGTTCCGCACGACGTAGTCTAGCAGGAGATTGCGACCGCGCACGCAGAGGGTCGCCTTGAGAGAGCCAGGTCGATAGTAGACCCCCGAGTGGATCACCCCGCTGTTGTGTCCTGTCTGGTGGCGCCCAACTCCGGGCTCCTTGTCGAGCAGTACCACGCGCGTGTTCGGCCGTTGGGCCAAGAGTTCGCGGGCCGTCGCGAGTCCGACGATCCCACCGCCCACCACCAGCACGTCGGCCCGGCCGTCCATAGCTATCCTCTGAGGACGCAGTACGGCCCATAAGCTTCCGCCCGCCCCCGACGGCGGTGGAGCACGGGCGCGGGCCCGGAGTCGCTACTGGGCGTGGACCAGCTGTCCACTCTGCGTGAGATGGTCGTACAGCTTCTGGGCGCTGGTGGCGGCCGGCTCACTCGACGTATCGAGGACGAGATCCGGATTGAGTGGCTCCTCGAACGGATCGTCCACACCGGTCATGCGCTTGACGAGCCCTTGCTCGGTCTGTCGGTAGATTCCTTTCGGGTCCCGCCGCTGGCAGACCTCGAGCGGGCAGCGCAACCACACCTCGGTGAACCGGGTAGTGCCCACCTCCGCTCGCGCGGCCTGGCGCGACGTCTCGTAGGGAGTGATCATCGCGACGAGCACGGCCACCCCGTTGCGCGCAAGCATCCGGGAGACGTAGCTGACGCGCCGCGCGTGCAACTCCCGGTCCTTCCGGGTGAACCCGAGCTCGGGGGAGAACATCCTGCGTACCTCGTCGCCGTCCAGCACCTCGACCTTCCAGCCAGCCTCCTTGAGCCGCGCACCCACCTCGCTTGAGAGCGTCGTCTTGCCGGCACCGGGAAGTCCCTCCAGCCAAACGATGAAACCCTCAGACTCTGGGGGAGTAGGGCCCGGCATGACGAACCCGGTTCATCGACAGACGCAGATAGGTTTGTGGGCGCGTGGCGGCCTCCGCCGGAGCATCCGACCCTCCCCCCAGATCGAGCGCTGGCGACGGACAGAAATCGGGCCCCGATGGGAATGGGGGCAGCTCACCACCTCGCGCATGTGCAGCTCACATCGGGGCACCTCGTGCGCAGAAATTGCGCACGAGACGACGATTCTCCCGCTGGGAGGGGTATAACTAGGTGGGCTGAGTCGGCCCGCGCCATGCACGGATACGCATGGGCACGCGCCGCCACCAAACTCCTGGCGTCCGCCCGCGCCTCCCCCAGGCGGCCCGCTCTCCCGCCCCGCGACGAATACGACGGGTGGTACCGCTGATCGACGGGGAGGCGACTCGGGGACCGGGCGCCAAGGTAAGGGGCGTCGCACCGGGCAGTGGGAGCCGTCCGGTCGTCCGACATCGCCGCCGGTACGGGGGGCTGGTCGCACTCGCAGTGCTATTGGCGCTGATCACCACAACAGCGGCCGCGGGTGTCGAGTGGCACTGGTTCGCCGGCAGCCCCAAGAGCGGGACCAACAACTGCCCCTCCGGGCAGACGCTCCAGGGTAACGGCGCCCAAGTGCTCACTCAGTTGGCCGACATTTGGTCGAAGTCGTTCGACTCCGCGACGAGCGACTCGGTGAACTACGTCGCGGGGGGCTCCGGTGTCGGGTTGACCGACCTGACCGATCGGACTGTCGACTTCGCGGCGACCGACAACCCGCTTTCGCCGTCGCAGCGAGCGGCCCTGCCAAGCCCCG